>MNYW01000064.1 GCA_001873295.1 Nitrospirae bacterium CG2_30_70_394
CCGCCGCAGGAAGCGTCCCACCCGGGTCATCCGCGGATCGTTGCGCATCTTGAAGACCGGCCCATCCGCCTCGTTGGCGAAGGCCAACTCCGGTTTCAACTCGTCCGCCCCCACCGACATGGACCGGAACTTGTAAATCCAAAACTCCCGGCCATTGCGCCCACAGCGCTTCTGGCGGAATAAAACAGGACCCGGGGAATCCAACCGAATCGCCAGCCAGATGACCGCGAAAAGCGGGCTCAACGCCATGAGCAGTGTGGCCGCGCCAAAGAAATCGAAAAGCCCCTTCACCGCCAGGGCGAACCCCTCCGGCGGCGTCATGCTGAAGCTCAGCAGGGGCACGCCCCCAAACCGATCCAGGGAGAGGCGCGCGTCGGGCAACCCCAAGAAGTCGACCATCACCCGGGCCCGGACCCCGAGCATCTCGCACACCTTCAACGCCGACTCCACCTGATCGAGCTCTAGCTCAGGCACGGCGAAGACGACCTCGTCCACCACCCGCTCGCGGAGGAGATCACGCAAATCGGCCACCCGTCCAAGAACCTGGTGGCCATGGACGGACTTGCCCACCAAACTTGCCGCCACCTCATCGCGCGCCACCAGACCTGCCACGTGGAAGCCCCACTCCGGGTGGCCGGCAACCTTCTCCAACAGCCGCCGCGCCCGTTGCGCCGTACCCACGACCAGCAGCTCCTTGAGGTTCCACCCCGCCCGGCGCAGGCGCCGCAAGACCTCCTGCACCACCAAGCGCGCCACCGCGACCAAGACCAGGTTCAACCCGAAGAAGACCAAGAGCACTGTCCGCGGCACCACCACCAGCCGGGTGAGATAGAGAAAGGCCACCAGGAGGCCGACCCCCATGGAGACGGTGCGCATAGAGGCGACCACCAAAGCCCACCGCTCCTGCGTCCGCATGGGCTGATCACCCCCCGAGAGCCGATGGACCAAGGCCCAGATCGGCAGGATGACCACCACCAGACCGAGCTGCTGCCGGAAGGCCACGGTCACCTCCGGCCAACCCCGCAGCCAGCTCGCCAAGGGAAAGGCGAGGAGCAGACAGACCGCCGAGATCAGCAGGTCATGCAGCGCCCGCACCCGCCCGAGATAGCGCGCCACCCCCGATTCCATTACGGCTCCTCCTCTAGGATCGCAGAGTGAACAAACGAGTAGTTGTCGGCCAGACTGACAAGCAGGGCTACACGGAAAGTGGCCCCGGCGGGAAACCCAGCCACTCTAACAGCCGTGCCTCTTCGGTCCAACACCCGTCCAGGTTGAAGACCTTTTGAGCCACCCACCGCGCCTGCCGGCGCGGCTCGCCGGTGCAACGGCGCCTACCCTGGGTTGGGAGACCGCAACGCCGTCCCGCAACCGCGGTAGGAGCCGATTCCCATCGGCGATCCCGGCCCGCGGGGCCGACCGCGACAGCATGCGCAGGGCTCCGGTGCAAGCGGCGCCTAGCTTTGAAGGCTGGCCAGCTCCCGCTCGAACTCGCCCAGCACCGCCTCCCGGCTCCAGTGGGCCACCGCATAATCCCGCGCCGCCCGACCCAGGCAGGCCCGCTCCTCGGGCTTGCAGGCCAACTCCAGAATCACCGCTGCCAGGGCCGCACCATCGCCGGGCTCCACAACCCATCCCCGCCCCGCCACCACCTCCGCCACCTGGGTACCCGCCAACGCGGTCGCCACCACCGGCCGGCCGCTGGCGAACATGCCGGTGAGCTTGGATGGCATCACCAGGTCCGCGGCATCGGCGCGCTGCGGCAGCAGATGGAGGTCCGCCATCCCCAGCAACGCCCCCAGACGTTCTACCGGCTGCAAGTCCAGAAAGCGCACATTCGACAAGCCAGCACAGCGCGCCACCAGCTCCCCACGCCCCGCGCCATCGCCGCAAAACACAAACACAACGCCCCCCTCGCCCGCCGGCCGGCGAGAAGCTGAGGAAGAGAGCCATTCCTCTTTACCGAGGGCCGTTGATGGATTCGACGACCCCGCACCCAGCCCCACGCATAACCGCGCCGCCTCCGCTAACACCTCCAGCCCCTGCTTCCTCCCCATGTTGCCGGAATAAAGCGCCACCACCGCATCGTCGGGGATCCCCAACTCGGCGCGGAACGAGCGCACGCATGAGTCGTCCGCCTGCAGCCCCGCCAAATCCACCCAGTTGGGAAACAACACCCCGCCGGTCACCCCCTTGTCTCCCAGGCGCCTGAGCATGTTGCCCGAGATGGTCGAGACGCAATCAAAGCGGCGCATGATCCAGCGCTCGACCCTAGCCACCAGACGACGCAGCCCACCCCCGGGCAATAGCCCCAGATCGAATGCCACATCCACCTCGAAATCCTGCACATGCAGCCACGCCTTCGCCCCGCACAACCGCGCCGTAAGCACCGCGACCGGGGCGCAGAACAGCGGCGGCTCTACCACCCACACCACATCGGGCCGCCACCATACCTGGCGCAACATCACCGGCAGGCTGCTCAAGGCAAAGCTGGCCAAGTGCAAGATCCGCTTCCATCCCGACGGCCGCGCCGGCACCCATAAAGGGCAGCGATAAACCACCATCTCCCCCCTCCCCGTGGGAGTGAAGCCAGGGCCACGGGTGAGGGGCGAGCGCACCACCTCCTTGCGATACCGCCACCCCAAATACCCCTCTCCCACCCGCCACTGCGGGTAATACGGCGGCGCCGTCACCACCCGTACCTCGTGGCCACCCACTGCCAGCCACTCGGCCAGCTCGCCGGTGTACTTTCCGGTGCCGGTCAGCTCAGGCGAGAAGTTAATCCCGCAAATCAGAACCCTCACGCGACCCCACTCGCCCAACCACCCCGAAAAAGAAAATCCGCCTGCACCGCCCGCCCGTCGCCGTCATAGGCCATGTGGTAGACCCCGGCGAGCCGCAAGCCACGCGCGCGCAGCCAGGCGATTACCTCGTCCGCAAACGCTTGGCCTTCGTACAACTCCACGAACGAGCACTCCACGTACACCCAAGCGAAACGCCCCAGCAGCGCCTCGCAGCCGTCCAGCGCCTGCAACTCGAACCCCTGCACATCCAGCTTGAGCAGCGCCGGCGCCACAAGATCCTCCGCCCCCACCTCATCCACCAGCCGGGCCACCCGGATGGTCGCTGTGCCCGCCTCGGCCGTGCCGGGAAACAGGGCGTTCTGGCGCGCCGTGATCGGCAGCAGCGACGACGAATCATCCCGCGCCGACAGGTGAATCACCGCCTCCCCCGGTTCCACCCCGATCGCCGCTTCCACCAGCCGCGCCCGCCCATCGCCCGCGAACACCGCGCGATACAGCGCTGCCGGCCCCGGCAACGGCTCGAACGAGACGAGGGTGGCCGCCGGAAAGCAGTGCCGCGCCACCAGCGCGAACTGACCCCGGTTGGCGCCGATGTCCACCACCGTGCGCACCTCTCCGAGGCTCCGTAGCACGGCAAAATGCTCGACCCCCGCAGCTACCCCGAAGCGCAGCGCCCTGAGCCAGGAGATGCCGCCGTGCAAGGCGATCCCGGCCAGCTTCCTG
>MNYW01000043.1 GCA_001873295.1 Nitrospirae bacterium CG2_30_70_394
CGGCAGGCGGCAAAGAGCTCTGCCCCCTCGTCCGGCGGCAGATCGGGGAGGATCAGGCCATCCACCCCCGCCGCCTTCGCCCGCGCCAGGTAGCGCTCCACGCCGTGGTGGTAGACCGGGTTGAAGTAGGTCATAAGCACGATCGGAATGTCGCTCTCGCCGCGCACCGTTGCGGCGATCTCAAACAGGCGATCGAGGCGCATCCCAGCTCCAAGGGCGCGCTGGGAGGAGCGCTGGATCGTCGGGCCGTCGGCGAGGGGATCGGAGTAGGGAAAGCCGAGCTCGATGAGGTCGGCGCCGCCGCGCACCACCGCCCGCACCACCTCCAGCCCCAGCGCCGGGGTCGGGTCGCCGGCGGTGACGAAGGGCATGAGTGCCCCGCGCCCCGCCGCGCGCAGGCGGGCAAAGGTGGCGGCGATCCGGCTCACCCCCGCCCCTCCTCGACGATCCCGCGCGCCGCCACCTGCTCCCGCGCGCCGCCACCTGCTCCACGTCCTTGTCCCCGCGGCCCGAGAGGTTGAGGACCACCACCGCGCCGTCGGGCAGCTCCGGGACCAGCCGCGGGAGGGCCCCAATCGCGTGCGCCGACTCCAAGGCCGGGATGATCCCCTCGGTGCGCGAGAGGAGCTTGAACCCCGCCAGGGCCTCGTCGTCAGTCACCGAAACGTAGGTGGCGCGACCGGTCTCGAAGTAGTGGGCGTGCTCCGGCCCGACGCCGGGGTAGTCGAGGCCCGCGGAGATGGAGTGGGCCGGGGTCACCTGGCCGTCGTCGTCTTGCAGGAGGTAGCTCAGCGAGCCGTGCAGCACCCCGCGGCTGCCGGCGGACAGCGTCGCCGCGTGCTTGCCGGTCTCCACTCCAAGCCCCGCCGCCTCCACCCCCACCATCCGGCAGGGGTCGTGGACGAAGGGGTGAAAGAGGCCGATGGAGTTGGACCCACCCCCCACGCACGCCACCAGCAGGTCCGGCAGCCGCCCCTCGGCGGCGAGGATCTGCGCCCGCGCCTCCACCCCGATCACCCGCTGGAGGTCGCGGACCATCGCCGGGTAGGGGTGCGGTCCCACCGCCGAACCGAGCAGGTAGTAGGTGGTGCGGACATTCGTCACCCAGTCGCGGATCGCCTCGTTCACCGCGTCTTTGAGGGTGCCGGTACCGCTCGCCACCTCCACCACCTTGGCGCCGAGCAGCCGCATGCGAAAGACATTCAGGCGCTGCCGCGCGATGTCCTCGGTCCCCATGAAGACCTCGCAGGCCATCCCGAACAGGGCGCAGGCGGTCGCGGTGGCGACGCCGTGCTGGCCGGCGCCGGTCTCGGCGATGATCCGCTCCTTGCCCATCCGCCGGGCCAGCAAGATCTGGCCGATCGCGTTGTTGATCTTGTGGGCGCCGGTGTGGTTCAGGTCCTCGCGCTTGAGGTAGATGCGCACCCGCCCGCCCAAGGCCGCGGCGAGGCGATCGGCGCGAAAGAGGGCGGTCGGGCGGCCCACGTACTGGTGCAGGTAGTAGCGGTAGTCGCGGTCGAACTCCGGCACGAAGCCGCCCTCGGTGCGAATCGCGTGGTACGCCTCGGTGAGCTCCAGCAGCGCCGGCATCAGGGTCTCGGGGACGTAGCGACCGCCGAAGACGCCGAAGTGGCCGCGCTCGTCCGGCTCGCACTGGAAGGACGCTTCAGCCACGGCCCACCTCGAAACGGCGCCGCGCCCGCGCCGCCTCGCCCTTCGCCGCCGCAACGAAGGCGCGCACCCGGCGGGGGTCCTTCACCCCCGGCACCCGCTCCACCCCGGACGAGCAGTCCACCCCATACGGGTCGCAGATGCGGACCGCCTCGGCAACGTTCTCCGGGGTCAGACCGCCCGCGAGGATGATCCGCACCTCGTGCGGCACCGCCGCCAGCCAAGACCAGTCGAAGGTGGCGCCACTGCCCCCCTCCACCCCCTCGCGGAAGCCATCCAGCAAGATCGCGTTCACCTGATACTCCTGAATCTTGCGCACCGCCGCCGGCGCATCCATGCGCACCGCCTTGATCACCCGGCAGGGAAACTGGGAGAGGTAGTTCTGCGACTCGTTGCCGTGAAACTGGAGGCAGTCGAGCCCCACCCGCCGGCGAACCGACTCCACCTGACCGCCCGACTCGTTGACGAACAGCCCGACCGTGGTGATGAAGGGGGGGAGCTGGCGGACGATCGCCGCCGCGGTCTCCGGGGTCACGTAGCGCGGACTCTGCCGGTAAAAGACGAAGCCGAGGGCGTCCACCCCCGCCGCCGCCGCCGCCATGGCGTCCTCCATGGAGGTGATACCGCAGATCTTCACCCGGACCGCCATGGCCCGGATGGTACCCGCTTCCCGCGCCGCCACGCGAGGGGCGGCCACCCCTCGCTCACTTGCCGTCTTGGAGGAGCACGCGCAGCTTCTTTACGGTCAACCCCAAGGCTATGGACGATCGCCGCGAGGGTCTTAAGCTCGATCGTCTTGCCCGGATGAACCGGGATGACCACCCGCGAGCCATCCGCCGGGCGATGCGGATTAGGCTCCTCGCCTCGATTGGGGGCAGCCGCGGACTCACACGGCGATCCGCAACGGCTGGAAGAGGAGCGCCTCCTGCGGAATCTCCTCGCCGTCCTCGACGCGCCTCTCCAGGTAGAGGGCGATCGCCTCCCGCACGTTGGCGATCGCCTCCTCCAGGGTATCCCCCGGTGCGTGGCACCCCTTCAGGGCAAGCCAGAAGGCGTGGAAACCGCCGTCCTCTTCCCCCTCCAGGGCGATGGTGTAGACGTAGTCGGCCATGCACTCACCCCACCTCGAACGGGTTCATGGCCACGGTATCGACCGCCCCCGAGGTGCGCGATCGCGGCCAAGAACCACCCCCTGAGGGTCTGTCGGACTTTGTCGATCGTGGCAAGAAGAGGCGGGCTCGAGCCCGGATCGAGACCCGTTCGTAGAGCGACGGGGCGATGGAACGAAGCATGCCTATCCGGTTGGTGCCCAACGACACCATTCCTGGTAGCGCCAAGGCTGGTGCGGTGCGGCCGGACGAATCTAGCGCCTACCGTAAAGGGTGCAGTAGGCCGGGCCTGCGGCCTGAGCCCCATACCCGGGGCCGTTGGAAGCGCTTCATCACGCCCAGACACGACGCACTGCGGTCTTGGGCACCAACCGGATAGGCATGGAACGAAGAACGGACCACGATCCGGGCCGAGAGCCGCCTGCTCCAGTCGATCGGGACAAAGTTCGACAGCCTCCTAGCGCACCACCAGCAGCGGGCAGGTGAGGAGGTCGAGGAGGGGGGTCAGCTCCTCCGGGGCGAGGAGGCGATTGTCGGCGGCAACGACGAGGAGGCCGCCGTGTGCCTCGCCCACCGCCGCGGCCACCGCCGCCCTCCCGGCGCGGCGCACGGGCTGGAGGGTGAAATCGAGGCCGGTGGCGAGCAGCGCCACGGCCACCGACTTTTCCAAGGCGGCGCCCTCGCCCGCGGCCAGGGGCGGCAAAAGGAGGGTGAGCGACGATTGCTGGAGGCGGGCAAGGCGAACGGCGAGGGCCAGGGCGCGGCGCGCCAGCTCGCGCCCGTCGTAGACCGCCACCACCGGCTGCCCGAGGGTGATCGCCGCGGTGAGGAGGAGGACCGAGCTCGCCGCGGAGGTGGCGGCGGCGCGGGCGGTAGAGCCCGAGGGACGGCCGGCGAAGAGGGGGCGGCTCACCCGCCCGAGGATCAGCAGGTCGCCCGCGCCCGCCGCCGCCACCACCTCCCGCGCCACCTGGCCGCGCGCCACCCGAAAGGTGCACGCCACCTGCCTCCCCGCCGCCGCGCGCTCCAAGGCTTTCCGCGCCGCCGCGGCGAGGAGGCGGAGCTGCCGCTCCACCGCCTCCGCGTCCAACAGCCGCGAGCTGGCCGAGAAGCAGATCTCACGGGCAAAGGGAAGACGGGCGAGGCGCACGAGGTTGTCGTCCTCCACGAACAAGCCGTGGAGCTCCGCGGACAGGCCAGCGGCGAGACCGGCGGCGGCGCCCACCGCGGCGAGGGAGTCGGCCGAGGTGTCTACCGCCACCACGATGCGCCGGATCTCGCCGCCCTCACTCACCCCGCCTCCCCCCACCCCTCCCCCACCTGTGCACCGAAGCCGCCCTCCGCGCTCCCCGCCCCACGCCC
>MNYW01000142.1 GCA_001873295.1 Nitrospirae bacterium CG2_30_70_394
GGCCACCCCTGGCCCTGCCTCCCCTGGCCCTGCCCCTCCCGTCTCCCCCTCCCCCGGGCCCAATCCACCGCCCCCGGCGCGGCGCACCGCGCCTGTCACCCGTTGCCACAAAAGCTCGCCGCCGGCGATCACCTCCAGCTCCAGGCGCACCACCCAGATGGGCAGAGACGACCAGGCCGGGTCGATCTTCACCGCGTCCTTCTCAGTGCAGATGAGCCCCGTCGCCCCCGCCGCCGCCGCCGCCTCGCCCACCATGCGCAGGTCGCCGGCGGTGAACGGGTGGTGGTCGCCGAAGGCGAAGAGGCGCACCACCTCCACGCCAAGCTCCACCACCGTGGCGCGAAAGGCGTCGGGCCGGGCGATGCCACACAGGCAGGCGAGGGGCCGGCCCGCCACCGCCTGCTCCCCCGCCGCCTCGTTGCCGAGGCGCACCACCGCCCCCACCGCGTGGCGGGTGACCACCATTTCGAGGGCGGGAAAACGGCGGGCGAGGCGCGCCACCGCGGCCGCCCCGCCGTCCCCCCCGGCGCGGCTGAGAATGACGAGGTCGGCGCGGCCCAGGGCGGCCGGGTACTCACGCAGCAGCCCACCGGGCAGGACCGCGCCGTTAGCGAAGGGGTGATCCGCGTCGAGGAGGCAGAGGTCGAGATCACGCGCCACCGCCAGGTGTTGAAAGGCGTCATCGAGAACAACGCAATCGCAGCCAAGCTCGTTCACCGCCACCGCGATCGCCCGCCAGCGCACCGGCGCGGTGACCACCGCCACCGCAGGCAGGCGCGCCGCCACCATCGCCGCCTCGTCCGCCGCCGCCGGCGGGCGATCGCGGTGGCCACGTCCATCGGAGACCACGGTCACCGGCCTCAGGCCCGGTTGGCGGTAGCCGCGACTCACCACCGCCACCCGGTGGCCCGCCTGGCTGAGCCGCTCGGCCAGCCACACCACCAGTGGGGTCTTGCCGGTGCCGCCGGCGACGAGGTTGCCCACCGCAATCACCGGGCACGGGGCGCGATACCGGTGTGGCCAACCGTGGCGATAGCTGGCCGCACGCAGCCACTGGGCGGCGCCGTAGAGGTGGCCGAGGCCGCGCAAGAGCAGCAACCCCAACCACGCCCAGGCGGGCGGTGCGCGCCGCCCGCCGAGAAGCTCCACCAGGGCGCGGGTCACCCCCTTGCCTCCATTGCCTCGGCCACCACCGCCACGGTGCGGGCCACCGCCCCCCCCTTCGCCTCCACCAGCCGCCGCGCCGCCTCCCCCACCGCCTGCCGGCGCGCGGGATCGGCGAAGAGGGCGCGGGTCTCGCGCTCCAAGGTTGCCCCGTCCGCCACCCGGATCCCGCCGCCCGCGGCGAGGAGCCCCTCGGTGATGTCGGGGAAGTTGAAGGTGTGCGGACCGAAGCAGGAGGCCACCCCCCACGCCGCCGGCTCCAGCAGGTTGTGGCCGCCGGTGGCGACCAACGACCCGCCCACGAAGGCGACGGTGGCGTAGCCGTAGAGGCGCATCACCCACCCCACCTCGTCGACCAGCAGACACGGCTCGTGCCAGCGGCCGCCGGCGGCGGAGAGGCGCAAGAAGTCGATACCGCGGTCGCGCAGGAGTCGGTCCACCGCGTCGCACCGCTCCGGGTGGCGCGGCGCGAGGATGAGGCGCAGCTCCGGCCACTGCGGGCGCAACCGCGCGAAGGCGTCGAGACAGATCGCCTCCTCGCCCTCGTGGGTGGAGGCACAGATCCACACCGGTCCCGCCGTTGGCCCCCCGATGCGCGTTGCCAGTTGCGCCATCGCCGCCGCGTCCGGGAGCGCACGCGCCTCGTCGACCTTCACGTTGCCGGTGACCACCACCCGCGAGGGCTCCGCGCCGATCGCGCGCATCCGCGCGCCGTCGCCCTCGGACTGCATGGCGAAGCGGGTCACCGGGGCCAGTACGCGGCGCATCACAAAGCGCAGGCGGCGGTAGCCTTGAAACGACGACGGTGACAGGCGGCCGTTGGCAATGACGATGGGCACCCCGCGCCGGCCGAGCTCGCGGAAGCAGTTGGGCCAGATCTCCGTCTCCATCACCACGAACAGCTGCGGGCGAAGCTGCGCCACCACCCGCCGCACCATCCACGGCAGGTCGAGGGGGAAGTAGATCACGTGGTCGGCGCACGCCACCCGCTCGCGCGCCACCCGCTGGCCGGTAGCGGTCACCGTGGAGAAGACCACCCGCAGCTCCGGGTAGCGCCGGTGGAGCGCCTCCACCAGGCCGAGGGCCGCCATCGTCTCGCCCACCGACACCGCGTGCAGCCAGAGGCAGGGGTGGTCCGCAAGATCCGCCACCACCGCCGCCGGCAGGGTACCGAGACGCTGGCGCAGCCCCTCCTTGTACTTGGGGGTGGTGAAGTAGCGCCACACCCAGTACGGCAGGGTGAGGCCGATGGCCAGGAGGGCGAGGGCGTTGTAGAGGAGGTACACGGGATGCGAGTCGAAAGCAGCGAGATGGGGAGGGCGGGAGTCAGGGGGAGTCGCGGTCCACCCACCGCACCTGCCGGTAGTCGAAGCCGCGCGCCAGGGTCGGCTTCACCACCTGGAAGTAGGGAGAAAGATCGAAGTCGCGCGGGGTGAAGAGGGTGTGGTGGCGGATACGGAACCGCTCGCCGCCGCGCACGGTCAGCCGCTCGGGGAGGATTGGGTAGCGCACCGACTGGAATGCCTCGGCAATCAGGGTCGAGCAGATCGCCTGGCTGGCGTCACCGCTGCCGAGGGTGGCGAGGCCGCGCCTGCGCCGCGCCCCCACCGGGAAGATGTAGCGGGCGAGGTCGGTGACGTTGCGCAGGTCGTAACCCTGGCCGACCCGCGCCATCACGAACGCCACCACCTTCGCGCAATCCACGTCGGTCAGCCCCACGGGGCGGCAGATGCGGACGTTGAAGTTGCGGTACCGCTCCAGCGGGACGACCCGCACGCCGCAACAGAGATCCGCCTCCACCAACTCGCCCCCCTCTCCGCCCGCCGCGCCCACGAAGAGGGCGGCGTGCGACCAGGTGGACTGAGTGATGTACTTGATCACCACGCTGACCCGCTGATCGCCCTCCACCAACAGGACGTCGCCGGGGCGCAGGCAGGCGTATTCCGCCTCCGTCTCCATGGGGGCAAAGGGGACGTATTCCGCCACCGGCTGGGTGAGGCGATAGCTGAGCCAGCGCGACAGCCAGTTCAAACCCCGCCCTCCAACTCCGGGTCCACCGGCTGACCCGCGGCTTGGTCTGCCTCGCGGGTGAGGCGGCGCAGCTCGCTTTGCAGCCGCTGCCGCTCCTCCTCGAAGGCGGCGCGTCCCGGCTCCACCACCCGCGGCGCGCCGTAACGGAGGTGGACACGGGCAAAGGGGAGCGGCAGAAGGAAACGGTCCCACGAGGCGAAGCGGTGGAGACGGGTCGCCGACAGAGTGACCGGTACCAGCGGCCGGCCGCTCTTCTGGGCGAGGGCGATGATCCCCGGCTGCACCTCGTAGAGCGGCCCCTTCGGACCGTCCGGGGTAATCCCCAGGTGGCGGGTCGAGGCGCGCGCCAACGCAACCATCTCGACCAAAGCGCGCGCGCCGCCACGGGTGGACGAGCCGCGCACCGCCTCGATCCCATACCTCCGCGACAACGCTTCAATGTAGGCGCCGTCCTTCGACCGGGAGATGAGCATGGTGAGGGGGATCCGGCAGAGGTGGTAGCCGATGTACAGCAGCCGGTTGTGCCAGAAACAGAAGAGGCACGGCTCTCCCTGCCGCTCCAGCTCCGCTACTGCCTCCCACCCCTGCACCTCCCAGCGCAGGGTGAGGCCGTTGAGCTTGATCGCCACCGCCGCCACAGTGGAGGCGGTGGCGATCACCCACGGCTGTTCATCCAGAGGTCTCCCCATCGACACGCTCCCAAAGGCGCCCTGACCTTACCCGTCGCGTCCGCCCCTGCCTACTCGACCGGGGTCGTTGGCGCGGGACGCTACCCACCGCCCGCGCTGCCCGGGACAAGCCGGACCCCTTCACCGCCGGGGCGGTGCGCGCCGCGCCCGCCCGCCGGCCGTGGGGGCAGTCTTGACCGCACCACCGCGCCCACCGAAGAAGCCTCCAGGCAATCGTCCAAACCCGTGCCGAAATGGAGCGCAGCCATGGCTGCACGATCCAACTGCTGGGAGTACCGCCACTGCGGCCGCGAGCCGGGGGGTGCACAGGTCAACACCCTCGGCCTCTGTCCGGCGGCGATCGAGAGCCGCCTCGACGGAATCAACGGCGGCACCAACGGCGGCCGTGCCTGCTGGGCGGTCGAGGACACCGTCTGCTTCGAGACCATCGGCGCGAAGTTTCTGGAGTGTTTGCACTGCGACTTTCTTCTCCAGGTTCAAGACGAGGAGGGGGCGACCTTCCAGCTCATGGGCGGGATGCGCGAGCGGTTGCGCACCGGCGGGCCTACCCCTTCCCCCCCTCTGGGGGCGAAGGGCCACTGACGACCCACGCGGCACGCGACCGCCACGCCCGCGCCAACAAAAGCGCCGCCGCGCGATCCGTCGCCACCCGTCCACCGCGGCGGTGGCGCGGTCTTCTTAGGGAGTGAAACGCATGCGGCCCGCACCTCCCGCGCTCCTTGACTCCAATACCGAGGCAACCGAATAGCCATTCTTGTGTGTGATGGAGGGGAGACTCGACCATGGCGACACGGGACAACTGCTGGGAACACCGCCACTGTGGCCGCGAGCCAGGGGGACCACGCGCGGCCGTCCTCGGAGTCTGTCCGGCGGCGATCGAGAGCCGCCTCGACGGGCTCAACGGCGGCGCCAACGGCGGGCGCTCCTGCTGGGCGGTCGAGGGGACGTCGTGCCACACCACCCTCGGCAACAAGTTCACCGACTGCCTGCACTGCGAGTTCCTCCTCCAGGTCCAGGATGAGGAGGGGAAGAACTTTCAGATCATGCGCGCCCAACGTGCCCGGCTCCGCGGCGAGGTCGAGGTGGTGGTGGATCCACCCGCCCCCCGGCGCTGATCCGCGCGCCGGCGAGACCCTCCCCGCGCTGGGGAATCAAGCGACGCGGCGGGCGCGGGCCGCGATGGCGCGCCGGCCGCACCCCGCGTTGTTCCAGTACGGCCGTGCCCTCGCCAACCTCCGCGACCTGCCGGCGCGCTCCTTCGCGATGGAGATCGACCGCCTGCGCGAGATCGCGGCCCGCGCCCGACGCGACCTCGCCGGAGACCGCGATACCGGAGTTGGCCGCGTACGGGTCCGTGGATTGCGCCGCGGCTCCGGATGGGGCCACCGCTCAGTAGTCGCGATAGACCGCGTGGCCGGCGGCGACGAGCGCGTCGTTGATGTTCAGCCAGCCGTCGCCATCGGCGCGCCAAACCTCGGCCAGGTAGCGGCCGAACTTCCCCTTCTGATCCTTCCAGGTGTGGAGGACGACCTCCTTGCCGGCAATCCGTGTCTTGAGCCAGTCGCGTGCCGCCAGCCCCGCGGCTCGCTCGCGGCCGCGCACCTCCGGGGCATTGATCCGTGCCAGGCGAAGCTTCTCGCCGCGCAGCCAGACCGAGAGGCCGAGGTCAATCTCCACCGTGCAGGTGTCGCCGTCGTAGACGGAGACCACCCGCGCCCGGTAGCGGTAGAGCCAGCCGTCCTCTTCGCCCACCGGCGGCGGCGGACCGGAACCTGGGCCGACCGCGCTCACCACCAATACTCGGGATAGCGCCGGGTGGGCGCGAGGTTGTTCACCAAGACCGCGATGATGAGCATCACCAAGGCTCCGAGCCCCGCGGGGATGAGGGCGTAGAGGTAACCGAGGGCGTGGATCTTGGCGCCGCCGATCACCGCGATCAACGCGGTGGCGCCACCCGGCGGGTGGAGGCAGCGCAGGGCGTGCATCACCGCGATGGCGGTGGCCACCGCCACCGCGCACGCCACCCACATCCAGCCGTGCAAGAGCTGGTAACTCGCCACGCCAACCAGCGCCGAGACCACGTGGCCGCCGAGAACGTTGCGCGGCTGGGCCAGCGGGCTCTTGATCGCGCCATAGATGAGGACCGCCGACGCCCCGAAGGAGCCGATCACCATCACGTAGTCGGTACCCGCAAGGAAGTGGTACTCGACGATGGCGACCGCTCCGATGCCGAGGAAGGCGCCAAGCCACGACCAGCCAATCTCCGCCAGCTTGACCCGCGGGGGAGAGGTGGTAGTCGGGCGCATCTTCGCCAGGTAGTCGGCGAGCCGCATCAGATCACCTCCGCGCTGCCGAAGATCGCGCGCACCAGGTCGTGGCGGGTGAGGATGCCGGCGAGTTGGCCGTGGCCATCCACCACCACCACCCGGTTGATGTGGTGGGTGGCGAAGAGGTCGGCGACCGCGCACAACGGCTGCGCCTCCTCCACGGTGACCACCGGCGCGGACATAATCTCCTCCGCCCGCTCCTCCTTCAGCGACCCCACCGCACAACCCGTACCGCCGAAGGCGCCGGCGATGATCGCCATGAGGCTCTCTACCTCACCACCCCCGAGGCGGGTGAGGAAGTCGCGCTCGGAGACCACCCCCACCGGCCGCCCCTCCACCACCACCACCACCCCGGAGACCGCCGCCCGCGCCATGGTCGCCGCCACCTCGGTGAGCGGCGTCGCCGGCGCCACCGTCACCACCGCACGCACCATCACCTGGCGGGCGAGCAACCGGTGGGTGAGGCGACTCACCGCGTGGGCGTAGGCAAACTCGTAGAGCTCGCGAAAGTCCCCGGGGGTGATGTCGAGAAAGCCGGGGATGGTGCGCATCGCCGCCACCACGTCCTCATCCGAGATCGCCAGCAGCCGCGCCAGACCGCGGCATAACTGGTTTGAAGGGGACTTCGCTTCGTCTGCCATAGAGAGCTCCTCTCCCGTCGTCTCCTCCCCTCCACAAGGCGACGCCGTGCGCCAACCATCGCATCCCGTGGGTCGAAAAGAGAAGGTTCGGCCGGCGTTCGCGGTGGGACCCTTCCCGCCAGGGGGAAGAAGAACGGGGGCGGGAGACAATGGGCGAGCACCACGGGGCGATGAGCCGGTCGATGGTTTGCGCCCCTTCCCGTTCCGGGAGATGGCCGAGGTGAAGCGGCGCGCGCCGGGTCGGACCCCCGCCTCGGTTCGTGGGTCGCGACGAGCTATCCTCCTCCACCGATGGGCCGCCTCCCTCTCCTCCTCGCGCTTTTCGTTGCCGCCTGTGCGCCCCTCGCCCACCCGCCGCGCTGGCAGGGGCGCGCCGGCGTGCAGGTCGCCCGGATCGCCCGCGCAAGCTCGCCCCCCCAGGGCGCGTTCTGCTTCTCGCCCGCCGGCGACCGTCTCGCCTACCTCGACCACGGCCTGCACGTGGTCACCCTCGCCAGCGGCGACCACCAAGGCTTTGCCCACACCGACTGGGCGCGGGTGGTGGCGTGGGACAACAACGGGCTTATCGTCGCGGGAGAGGGACCGCGCGTGGTGCGCCGCACCGGCGACGGGCGGTGGACGGAGCTCCTGAACGACGGCGGCACCGGACTTCCCGACGCCCTCTTCGGCGACCGCGGCGACCTCCTCCTCGTGAGTCACCGGGTGACGCGCTACACCTTTGGACGCGAGGTGGTCTGGTCGGTGACACGCATCGATCCGCGGGGCGGCGCGGCCGCGCCCCTCTTCGAGGCCAGCGCGGTCTACCTCCCGGGCGGGCAGCCCGAGGGCGGCGGCCCCGCCCTCGATCCCCTCGGCGCCTCGCCCGCCCTCTCCACCGATGGCCGCCTCGCCCTCCTCCTCCGCCACCTCCCGCCCGCCGCACCCGCCTACGCCGAGCTCCTCACCGGGGCGGTAACGAAGGAGGGCTGGCCCGCCGCCCCCCGGGCGAAGTGGCGGGCCACCGCCTGCGGCGTGACGTGGGCACCGGATGGCCGCCTTGCCGCAGCGGTCGGCGATGGGCTGCACCTCCTCGCCGCGGAGGACGGCGACGAAGTTGTGCTTCCCCTCGCCGCCTGTGGTCCGCCCGCCTGGTCACCGAGCGGCGCGGCGCTGTTCGTGGGCGGCAGCCTCATCGACGTCGAGACACAAGTGGCGGTCGATCTCTTTTCCCCCGACCCCGCCACCGCCGCCACCTGGTCCACCGAGGGCCGCCTCCTGGCGGTGGCCCGCCCCGACGGCCTCTGGCTCGTGCGCTTCAAGGACGGCGCGTCCCCGGCCAGTGGGGCGGCGCAACGCCAGCGCCTCGATCGCCTGCACCGCGACGGGGGGATCGACGATGCCACCTACGACGAGCGCGTCCGCCGCCTCCCCCCGGTCTTCCCCGCCTCGCCATGATCCGCCACCCCCTCGGCTCTCGTAGCGTGCCCACGCCTGGGCCGCTGCCGCCGTTCGATCCGGCGTGGCTCGACTCCCTCCTGCGCCGCCTCCTGGCGGAGGACGTGGGCAGCGGCGACGTGACCACCGCCGCGTGCATTGACCCTACCGCCACCGGGACGGCGGTGGTGGTCACGCGCGAGCCGGCGACCTGTGCCGGGGTGACCGTGGCGGCACGGCTCTTCGCGCTCGTCGATCCGCGCCTGCGGACCGAGCCCCTCGCCGCCGACGGAACCCGCCTGGCCGCGGGCGCGCCGCTGTTGCGGATCAGCGGACCGGTGGCGCCCCTGCTCACCGCCGAACGGGTCGCCCTCAACCTCGCCCAGCGGCTGTGCGGCATCGCCACCCTC
The DNA here is from genome assembly GCA_001873295.1 of Nitrospirae bacterium CG2_30_70_394. GTDB lineage: Bacteria > CG2-30-53-67 > CG2-30-53-67 > CG2-30-70-394 > CG2-30-70-394 > CG2-30-70-394. Next base: position 8,676 of record MNYW01000142.1, read on the forward strand.
ACCGCCCGCTTCGTGGCGGCGGTGGCAGGCAGCCACGCGGCCATCTGCGACACGCGCAAGACCACCCCGGGGCTGCGCCTGTTGGAAAAATACGCGGTGCGCTGCGGTGGCGGGGTGAGCCACCGTTTTGGCCTCTTCGATGGTGTGCTGATCAAGGACAACCACATCAAGGCGTGCGGCTCGGTCACCGCAGCCGTGGCGCGGGCGAGACGCCATGCGGGCCGGGGGGTCGCCGTGGAGGTCGAGGTGGAACAACTGGAAGAGATCGATGCGGCGCTCGGCGCGGGCGCGGACCTCCTCTTGCTCGACAACATGGCGCCCGCCACCCTGGCGGCGGCGGTCGAGCAAATCGGCGGCCGCGGTGTTACCGAGGCCTCTGGCGGGATCGACCTGGCGACGGTCGCGGCGGTGGCCGCCACCGGGGTCGACTTCATCTCCGTTGGGGCCCTCACCCACTCGCCGCGCGCCATCGACCTCACCTTGGAGCTGGAGTAGGAAGCGCGATCGGAAGACCCCATGGCCCTCTCCCAGACCACCATCACCGCGGTGACCGCCGCCATCCCGTGGGTCACCGCGGTCCACTTTCACGACGACCTCGCCTCGACCTCGGAGGAGGCGCGCCGGCTCGCCCGTGGCGGCGCGGCGGAGGGGACGGTGGTGGTGGCCGACCACCAAAGCGGCGGCCACGGCCGCACCGGCCGCCCGTGGTATTCGCCCGCCGGGGTGAACCTCTACTTCTCCGTGGTCCTCCGCCCCCACACCCTGGCGCCGAAGTACATCCCCCTGATCACCCTCGTGGCGGGCGTCGCCCTGTGCCGCGGCCTGCAGCCGCTTTTGGGCCTCCACCCGGCCCGCCTCAAGTGGCCCAACGATGTGCAGGTGGAGGGGCGCAAGGTGGCCGGTGTCCTCACCGAGATGTCCACCACCGGCAGCCAGGTCGACTACGTGGTGGTGGGGATCGGGGTCAACTGCAACCACCCGGCGGCCATGTGGCCGAAGGAGCTGGTCGGCCAGGCCGCCTCCCTCTACGAGATCACCGGCGAGGTCCACCCGCGCGAGCAGGTCCTCTTTCAACTCCTCTCCCACCTCGGCGCCGGCTACCACCGCCTCCTGCGCGGCGAGACCGCCGAGTGCATGGCGAGTTGGAAGCGGCTCGCTATCACCCTGGGCCAGCGGGTCACGGTCCAGCGGAGCCAGGACACCCTGGTCGGGGTCGCCCGCGACATCGACGCCTCCGGCGCCCTGGTGGTGAAGCGCGACGACGGCACCTGGGAGACGGTGGTCGCCGGGGACCTCTCCGTGCGGCCGGCGGAGTAAGGACGCTTGCAGCGCTCTGCCGCACGAACGGGGAGAGCGGTGACCCGCGGCCCCATCGGGGCCGCCGGAGGTTGGGGAGGTGTGGGGAGACCGGGCGGGCCCCATCCGGGGGGAGAACCGCCTCTTCGGGGTCGCTCGTCCCGGGACGCCGGCGCCGCACGCGCCACGGCGCAAACGCAGCGCGTCGCGCGCCATCGCGGGAAGAGCGGTGATCCGGGCCGCGCACGGTTGTACCTTAGGCACCGCACTCCGCGCCGCGCTTGGCTGGCTACGGATCGCTGATCGCGGAACCTTCCCATGCTCCTCCTCGACGCCGGCAACTCACGCCTCACCCTCGCCCGCCTGGTGGACGGAGAGATCCAGGATCGCCGCGACCTCGACCGCGACGGACTCACCGCCGGGGCGGTGGTCCAGGCGGTGGAGGCCATGGGCAACACGACCCGCGCCCTGGTTGCCTGCGTGGTCCCCGCGCTGACCCCGATGCTGGTGGATGTGCTCACCGTCTGTCTGGGCGCCCCACCCCACCTCGTCTCGCACCACTCCCCGCACGGCCTCACCTTTGCAGTCCCCTACCCGAACCAGGCCGGGGTCGACCGGATCGCCGCCGCGGTGGGCGCCCTGGCGCGGGCGCAGCCGCCGCTCATCGTCGTGGACTGTGGCACCGCCACCACCTGCACCCTCATCGACCTGGGCGCGGCCGGCGAACCGTGCTACCGCGGCGGCGCGATTGCCCCCGGGTTGGAGACCGCCCTCGCCGGCCTGCGAGGCCGCGCCCCCCACCTGCCCGCACCCGCCGCCGCCGCGGAGATCCCCGGCACCACCACCGAGACCGCCCTCGCCCTCGGCTCGATCGCCGGCCACGCCTGGATGGTGGACGCCCTGGTGGCCCGCCTCGCGGCCACCGCCGCCGGCGGCGCGGCCGAGCTCCTCCTCACTGGCGGCTGCGCCACGCTGCTGATCCCGCACCTCACGAGCCGCCACACCTACCGCCCCGACCTCGGTCTGGAGGGGCTCGCCACCCTCGCCGCGCGCCTTACCGGCGCCCGCGACGCCCCCCCGTAGACGCCCGCTGCCGCCGCCTCCGCGGCCCGCGGCCGCTTTACCGTGGTTCCAGTCGCGCCGATCACGCCACTTTCTCCGCATGGCCGCCACCCCTTGGCCGCGGGGCGCCGATCCCCGGTCGACGCCACCCCTGCCGGCAGGCAGGCGCCCATGTTCCAGCTCCACCAAGGCTCCGCGGCCCGCGGCCGCTCCACCGTGGTTCCAGTCGCGCCGATCACGCCACTTTCTCCGCATTGCCGCCGCCCCTTGGCCGCGGGGCGCGCGCGAGCTCGTCCCTCCCGCCCGCCACGGAGGTGCGACCCAACGCCACGGCCGGGCGACGTGGCGCTCGGCGGCCGCTGGAGCCGGCGCGCCCCCGGCCGTTCAGGCCTGGGGCGGCCGCGCCACGCCGGCGGTGCAACCTCCGGCCCTACGGCTCGACCCGCAGGCGGTAGAAGAAGGCGTCGCCCCCGTCGCCGAAGAAGTCGGTGACCGCCACGTAGTAGGTGCCCCCGGTGGTGACGGTGGTCGCAAGGCTGGGGTCGAGGCCGTCACGGTCATCGTTGGTGGCCACCACCGTGGTGCCGTCACGGTCGAAGAGGGTGAGGGTGGCGTCGAGCTCTGCGCCGTCCGTTGCGGCGTCCACGTCGAGGGTGAGGTGGCTGGCCGCGCCGAGGTGGATGGCGTAGAGGTCGCGATCGCCTGGGTGGCCGATCCACCCCTCGACGGCCTGGCCCATGGCGAGGGGCACGGCCGAGGCCGCGTCACCGCCCGCCTCGTCGCCCTCCGGCTGGGCGTCGAGGGTGTGGCCGAAGGCGGTCGCCGCCGTCGGGTCGAGGGGCTCCACCGTGGCGGTGAGGGTGTAGGTGTAGCCAAGACCTCCCCCACCGCGGGCGTCCGCCACCTTCAGGTAATAGGTCCCGGCCGCGGCCACGAAGCCGCCCAGGGCAGGGTCGAGCCCCTCCGTGTCATCGGCCGTGGCGAGGGTCGTGCCATCCGGCGCCAGCAGGGCGAGGGTGCCATCCACCGGCGAGCCGGCCGCCGCCAGCCGGACTACGAGGTGCTCCCCCGGCGCCATCGCCACCGCGTACCAGTCTGCCTCGCCCGCCACGCCGAGGCTTGCCGCCACCGCCTCGCCGGGGACAAGCGGGGTGGCGGTGGCGCGCCCCTCCCGATCCTCCATTGGCGCGGGCGGTGGATCGGATGGCTGACGGCTCGTCGGATCGAGCGGATCGCTCCCCTGTGCCACCTCCAGGGCGTCGTTGATTCCGTCGCCGTCCGTGTCCTGCTTGCGGGGATCGGTTCCGAGCTGGGCCTCCTCGGTGTCCGGCAAGAGGTCGCCGTCGTCGTCCGTGTCGCGCTGGTCCCCCACGCCGTCGCCGTCCGTGTCTAGCCACTCCGTCGCGTCGTCGGGAAAGGCGTCCTGGTTGTCCGCTACGCCGTCGCGGTCGCGGTCACCGGCGCCGATCTGGCCCTGCACCAAGTCGGGCACGCCATCGCCGTCTTTGTCCGGCAGCGGCCCGACGGTGGTCCCGGGGGTCGGGTCGGTCGCATCGGGGAGACCGTCACCGTCCGAGTCGAGCTGCCCCAACGGGTCGCGCTCGGGTCGCGCCCGGTGGTCGGCGCCGATGCGCACCACCCCCAGATCGACCGTGCCACCCTGGCGGGTGGGAAGGACGTCGTGGGTGGGCGCGAGGGCGAGGATCGCCACCGGCTGGCCGTTGATCGCGAAGACCACCACCACCCCCACCTCGCCGGCAGGGATGCGCAGGTGAAACGAGCCATCGCCACCGATGCGTACCGGGCCGGCGATGATCGCCCGCGAGGTCACCCCGACCGCGAAGAGGTCGATGGGCGGCAGGGCGATGGCCGCGGTGGCGCCGGCCAGGCCGGCCACCACCTCGCCGACACGCCCGGAGAGATCCACGGTCGCCGGTGCGGTGGCCTGATCGACCGCCCCGCCTCCGCCGCCGCCCCCGCCGCCGCCGCTACAGGCAAGGGCCGTGGAGAGCAGAAGAATGAGGAGAAGGGCGCAAGGTTTGGGGTCCGTCCTGCAACCTTGCAAGGGCTGGCCAAGGGCTCGCCCCCCCGGACGGGACCTGCGGCCGGGGCGGTCTGCCGGAGGGCGACCGGGATCGACCGCAGCAGCCCTGCGGTCCGCGGCCGTGCGGTCCGTCCTGCAAACTTGCAACGCGGAGTCCGCGGGCAGACGCGGCGCCCGCCCGCCACGCGGGGGAAGACCACCCCCCGTCTGCCGAGCGGCGTGGGAGGTTGTCGTCCCGATCAAGGTACGGCGGTCCATGGCCCTCCAGATCGGCAACAACCGCCTGCGGGCCAATCTGCAACCCCCTGGGTTGGCGCACGGCTGCCCGCCCCCGGGGGTGCGCTCCCTTACCCCTAAGGTGAACGAAACCACCGGCATCTCAAGGAGCGCGCGGCCACCCGCCCCTGATCGTCCCTGACCGTCTCGGCCATGGCGGGGCAGGTTCGGGGCGAGGCGGCACGGCCGCCTGCACGGGATCGGGCAGACGAAGGCGATCGTCAAGCGAGGCGGAGGAGGCGCGCCGAAATCAGGAGCCGCCGGCGGCGCATCGCCACCCTCGGCGACGACCATGTGGCGCCTGATTCGGAACGCGGTAGGGCGCGGCGACGAGCGAGCCCCACGGGATCGGGTCTGCGTCCTTACCCCAGCTCGGCCCCCCCGGGCCGATCGTGGCGATGGGACCCGCGCCTCGCGCGCCCCCCTACCGGCGCAGGCGCGGCAGGGTGACGCGCCGCCGGGAGAGGGGCGTCGAGTCGCGCAAGAGGGCGGTGGTCTCGGCGGACGGCTCCACCCCGAGGCCGCCGGCGAGCGCCACCTCACACCGCCGGTAGGCGACCATCGCCTTCGAGCGCAGACCGAGGGCGAGCCAGCCACGGATCACCCCCTGATAGAACGGCTCCTCCAGGCCATCCACCTCGAGGCCGCGCTCATAGGTGGTGATCGCCCGTTCGATCTCCCCTTCCTGCTCCCAATAGCCCCCCACCCGCGCCACCGCCCGGATGACGCGGCCATGGAGTCTCTCACGCGGCGCCAGGAGCCACACCTCCCCGCCAGTGGCGCGCAACAGGGGGCCACGATAGAGGTCGATGGCTGCCTCCGCCTGCTCCACCCGCTGGCGTTCGTCGCCGTCGTTGGAGCGCGCGCACGCCAGCAAGGGCGCCAGCCGCTCCTCCACCACCCACGCATCCACCCAGCACCGGGCCGGGTCGAGGCCGACCCTGCCATCGCGCGAACGAACAATCGCGTCGCGTCCCACAAGCCGGCCGAGGCGGTGGAGGGTGGTGGCGAAGACCCGCTGCGCCGCGTCGCCATCCGCCTCCGGCCACAGAAGATCCGCCAGCCGCTCGCGCCGCACCCCCCGCCCGCCGCATGCCAGCAGCGCCCGCAGGAGGTCGAGGGGGCGCCGCTGGGCCGAAGAGTCCAGCCCTACCGCCACCCCGTCCCGGACCACGCGAAAGCGGCCGAGGGTCTCGACCCGCACCGGCCACGGCCACGCCTCGACGCGCAGCGGCGGCGGGGGCACCAGCAACTCCCAGCCCTGCACCCAACCCCGCGCCTCCTCCCCCTCGATCCCATCGCGCAGGGCCGCCGCCATCAGGCGCGCGGCCACCGGCCGCCGTTGGCCGAGCCACAGCCGCTGGCCGTGGTCACGCGCCTCGACCAAGCCGCGGGTCAGGGCGGTGCGATGGCTCGTCTCGTCTCCCGCCGCCGCGGCCAGATGGGCCTCTGTGAAGGCGGTGGAGACGGTGACGAGAGGCCCCCGGAGCCGCTGTACGAGAGGGCGTACCCCGGCAACCAGCCGCCGCCCCTCGGCCACCTCACCGCGCAGCCCAAGAGCCTCGGCGCGCAGCAACCGCGCCGCCCACACAAGCCACTCGACCCCCACCTTGGCGGCCAACGCCTCCGCCACCTCGGTTGCCTCCAGCGTCGTCCCCGCCTCCCCCGCCGCCACCCCGCGCCAGGCGAGGAGGATGTGGTAAAGGGCGAGATCGAGGTCGGTCGCCGTAGACCGGTCGTGGAGGCCATCGCGCAGCCAACGGTCCGCCAGCGCCACCTCCCCGCGCCCCAAGGCGACGGCCACCCCGACGCAGCGCAACCACCGTCCCCACGTCGCCAACTCCGCCGCCGCATCTGCCACCGCCAGCCCGGCATGCACCGCCGCCAGGGCAGCGCGCGACCGACCCCGCCCCCAGCTATGAATCGCCTCACCGAGCTGCGCGACCACCCGCGCCGCCGGCGTCTCCTCCAGCCTCACCCCCCCCCACAGCGCCCCGGTCACCAGGGCGATCCGTCCGCTCCCGCCACCCAACAACCCGTGCAGAAGCAACGCCCCCCCCAACCTCAGGCGCACCTCCGGCTGCAGGGGGGAAAGGAGGTGCCGGTACCCCTCTGCCGCCAGCCGCGCCAGCGCCACCGCCCCCGGCCGGCGCAAGAGCAGCGCGCTCACCCAAGCAACCAGCGCCCGACCGTCCGCAGCCCCGCCAAGGTGGCGATCGACCCCCTCCCCCTCCAGGCGCTCCAGCCACGGATCGAGCTCTTCATACGCCTCACCCCGGGCAAGGATCGCCTCCACGGCGGATCCCCAAAGAGCCTCCCCCGCCCCCTCACTCCCCCCCACAGCCATCTCCCGTCGATCCATGGCTAACCATGGCTAAACTTCTAGCAATACCCGTGCCTGATTCGCCGATAACCTCGCGTAGACGGCACAACAGCTTGGATTCATTGATGAACTTCATCCTTTCTGCAGCCCAACCGGGGGGGGTGGTGTTCGCCACTGTTGTAAAGCCGGCCGACACACCACCTCCCACGGCGGCTGATAAATAAGCCGTAACCATTTAGCGCCACAACAATTTTCATGTGCGGTGGAAAGATGAACAGGTGCGTCTCACATTGAGACGGCAGCCTTCCGCCCCCTCACCGCCCTTGGGCGGCCACCGAATCGGCCGCAGACCTGGCGCAAAACGGTGCACGCGATGCGCGGGAGGCGGTGGTCTGTCTGCCCGTTCCGCGCGATCGCCTCGCCCCGGCGGGTGGCAACCGACCTAGGGGGTAGGGGGTAGAACGCCCGGCAGCGGCGGAGGGCAGACGCCGCGACCGTGCCAACCCCGCGGATGCGCGAGCAACGCCGCGAGAACGATCGGCCGGGTTCAACCCCGTTCGTGGCTTGGGCCTTCCGGTGGGCCCGCCTTCCGGACCCAGCCGGTGGTCCTCGCACCGCGGTGCCCTCCTCCCCCCAACCCTCGCCTTGTCGCGCACCGTCGCGCCTTCGCGTGGCGCGCGGCGGCTCGGGCAGTAGGTCTCACCGCAAAGGACGCGGCCGGGCGCAGAGGAGATTCATTTAGTTCGTCGCTCTCCCTACCCGGTGGTCAGGCCACTAC
>MNYW01000030.1 GCA_001873295.1 Nitrospirae bacterium CG2_30_70_394
CCTCGCCGACGGTGACCGACGTGCAGATCGACTACGACGGTGATGGCACCCCCGAGCCACGCACCGTGTTGGTGGGCGCTGAGGGGTACGGCGGCAAGTCGATCTTCGCCATGGACGTCTCCGATCCGGCCGCTCCGCACCTCCTCTGGGAGGCGACCGACATCCGGCCGCCCGAGGTCAACGGCGGCAGCCCGATCCTCGTCGAGGTGGCGGAAACCGACACCGACGGCAACGGCGTTGCGGATGCGGTGCAGATGGGCCACGCCTACAAGACGGCGATCAGCCGCATCTTCCTCAACACCAACCCGCCCGAGGCGACCTATGTGACGTATGTCGCCACCGGTTATGCAGTGCCAGGCCAGGCCCTCGGCGGGGTGCGGATCTACTGCTTCCGCCTCGACAACGGCAAGAAGCTGTGGGAGTTCCACGCCAACTACCTGCGTTCGGTGAATGACATTCCTGGGGCGCTGACCGCAGTGGATGCGAATAGCGACGGCTTTGCCGACTGGGTCTTCGCCGGCGACAACAACGGCCGCCTCTGGCAGCTCAACGCCTCCACCGGGGAAAACCCGTTCGGCGCGGTGACCCCGCTGTACAACGCCGGCAACGACGACCCCATCGCAACCTCCCCGGCGGTGGCCACGAGCGGCGGCGAGGTGGTCCTCTTCTTCGGCACCGGCGGCACCGACTGGGCGCTGGCGGATGCCAACCATCTCCACAAGCTCATCGCGGTGAAGGCGGGCTTTCACCACGCCGACGCGGGCCAGGGGGTGGGTGAGGTCCTGTTCGTCGAGACCCTGCCGGCGGGGGAGAAGGTCTTCTCCTCGCCGGTCCTCAGCGGCACGACCCTGTATCTCGGCACGGTGGTGGGGACGGTGGAGTCCGCCGACCCGAATCAGGACCTGCCGCAGGCCGGGGCGACGGTGGGGAGTCTGCACGCCTACGAGGTAGGCAACGCGGCGGGTGGGGTCGCCGGCGCGCCGGCCGTGGCCGGGAACATCGCCGGGGTGGGCAACATCCGCGCTACCCTCGCCGTCCAAAACGATGCCCTCTACGCCACCACCATTGATGGCCAGGTGGTCCAGGTGGGGACCGCGGGCAATGGCGCCGCGGCGAGCGTCCCGCCGGTGGAGCGCTTCTTCTGGCGGCAGGTGCAGTAGACATGGCCTTCGGTGCGCGGTCCGAGACGACGCGGGCCGCGCACCGCCAAGGCTGGAGGGCGGGCGCGCAGGCTGGCCTTGGAGGGTGGTCGAGCGGCCTGGCGGGTGGCGGGCTCGAAGAGCCGGACGCACGCGCCGGTGGGACGTCGAGGGGTGATCATCCAGCCAAACCGCACGTACCACCGCCGGACCCGGACCGCAGGCGCTACGGTTGGACGTCGAGCGTCCCGGGCGGGGCGACGGCCGGAAGGGCGGCCCCCCTGGATCGCCTGACCTATCCCTCCGCCTCCGCGCCGCGCCGCACCGCCTCCGCGTACATCAGCCCCGCAAGCCGGGTGGTCGCCGCGTCCACCTGCTGGTAGGCGGCGTGGATCGCCGCGGCGGCGGCGCCGGCGCCGATCGCCTCGCGGAGGGTTACGATGGCCGCGTCGATCCGCTCCCGCTCCGCGCCATCGAGTCGGTCACCGAACTGGGCGAGGCCGAGCTCCACCGCCTGGAGCAGGTTCTTCCCTTTGATCTGCGCCTCGACGATGGCGCGGTGGGCCATGTCCTCCTGGGCGCGCTGGATCGATTGCTCCACCATCGCGTTCACCGCCTGTTCCGGGAGGTCGACGGTGGACTTCATCCGCACGATCCGCTCCTGACCGGTGAGCTGGTCGCGGGCCAGGACGTGGAGGATGCCGTCAGCGTCGATGGTGAACTGGACGCCGATGCGCGGCACCCCGGCGGGCGCGGGCTCGACCCCCTCGAGCATGAAGCGGCCGAGCTCCCAGTTGTCGTCCGCCATCTCCCGCTCGCCTTGTAGCACCCGGATGGAGACCGAGCGCTGGTTGTCCACCGCGGTGGTGAACGACTCGCCCGCCTTGGTGGGGATGGTGGTGTTGCGCGGGATGATGGTGTTCATCAGGCCGCCGTAGGTCTCGATGCCGAGCGACAGGGGGGTGACGTCCAGGAGCAGCATGTCGTCGTGGTGGCCCTCGAGGATCGCCCCCTGCGTCGCCGCCCCTACCGCCACCGCCTCGTCCGGGTTGATCGAGGTGTCGGGGGTGCGCTCGAAGAGGGTCTCCACCAGCCGGCGGACCATGGGGATGCGGCTGGAGCCGCCTACCAACAGGACCCCGTCGAGCTCTTGTGGGGTGAGGCGGGCGTCGCCCAAGGCCTGGATGCACGGCCGTCGGGTCTGCTCCACCACCGGCTCCATGAGCCGCTCCAATTCGCTCCGGGTGAGCGTGAGGTCGAGGTTGTAGGCGGGGCCAAGGAAGGGGAGGGTGATCCGCGTCTGGCCGGCGCTGGAGAGGGCGATCTTCGCCTGCTCCGCCGCGTCGCGCAGGCGAGCAACCACTTCCGGCTGGTGGAGGAGTTCACCGTGGCCCTGCTCGGCGACGATCCGCTGGAGGTGGGTGAGCACGGCGGTGTCGATGTCGTCGCCGCCGAGGTGGGTGTTGCCGCAGGTGGACAGGACCTTGAAGACCCCCTCCTTCACTTCAAGGATGGAGACATCGAAGGTGCCACCGCCGAGATCAAAGACCGCGATGCGCGCCGCCCGCTCCTGTCCCAGGCCACAGGCGAGCGCCGCCGCGGTGGGCTCGTTGATGATCCGCTCCACGGTCAGGCCGGCCCGCTCGCCGGCCCGCTTGGTGGCGTTGCGCTGGGCGTCGTTGAAGTAGGCGGGGACGGTGATCACCGCCCGGTGCACCGCTTCGCCAAGGAAGGCGGCGGCGTCGTCGCGGAGCTTCTTCAACACCTCCGCCGAGACCTCCTCCGGACTCAGATCGCGGCCGTCGATGGGGAAGGTAGCGGGGCCGTCGCCGCTCCCCGCCACCGGGTAGCTCACCGCGGTCGCATCGGCGCCGATCTCGCTCCCGCGCCTGCCCATGAATCGCTTGACCGAGTAGAGGGTCCGGCCCGGTTCCACCATCCGCAGGCGGCGCGCCGCCTCGCCCACCACCGGTTCGCCGGTGGTGGGGTAGTGGACCACCGACGGGGTGAGGCGGCGGCCGGCGTGGTCGGGGATGACCAGGCTCATCCCGCCGTCGAGGACCGCGACCACCGAGTTGGTGGTGCCGAGGTCGATGCCGATGATCCGACTCATGCGCGGTCCATGGGGCTGAAGGGGGCGGGCGACGCGGAGGGGCGGAGCGGCAGGGTGACCATCTGAAGCTTCACCCGCCGGTCGTGCACCTGTCCCTCGAGCCGGTCGAGGTAGGAGAGGGTGTCGGCGAGGGCGGCGAGGCGGTGGAAGGCCTCTTCCGACTGCTCGCCGGGTTGATCCCAGAGGGCGTCGATCGCCACGAGTTGGGCGACGGCCTCGTCCTGCTGGGCGTGGATCGAAGCGTGGCAGCGGCGCAGGGTATTGCGGTGGTCGTCACGCGCCGTCCGGCCAAGGGCGAAGGCGGCCGCTTCCAGGGCGGACTTTGGGCGCTCCGCCTCGCGCAGATAGCCGTCCACCTCGGAAAGGGCGGTCTGTACCTGGCGGAAGAGGGTCGCCACCGCCGGCGGGATCGCCCGGCTCGGGTTCCGCTCTCCCTGGGTGAGGAGCGCCACCAGGTACTGGACCCGCTGCTTCGGCTCCTTCAAGCAGGCGTACGCCTGGTTGAGGAGGGCGGAGCGCTGGAGGATCGCCGCGCGCTGGACCGCGTCGAGGTCGGGGTGGCGGTCGGGGTGGTACTCCTGGCTCAGGCGGAGGTAGGTGGCCTCCAGCCGATCGTGGTCGACCAACGGTCGCTGCGGGATGCCGAGGTAGCGGAAGTAATCGACGCCGCGCGGCACCGGCACCACCGTCCGGCACTCCTGGCAGAAGAAGCTGGAGAGCTGCCGGTTACAGCTCTGGCACTTGACCTGCAACGTCTCCATCGAGGATCGGGCGAGGATCGGGCGAGGATCGGGTGCGGGTCAGGCGCTGAAGGACTCGCCGCAGGAGCAGCTGCCGGTGGCGTTGGGGTTGCGCACCTTGAAGCCGCCGTTGATGAACGCCTCCACGAAGTCCACCTCCGCCCCTTGCAGGAAGACGGCGCTCTTCGGGTCGACGCACAGCCGCACCCCCTTGTCGGTGATCACCTGGTCGTCGGGGCGTGGCCCGTCCACCAGGGAGAAGGTGTACTGCATGCCGGAGCAGCCGCCGCCCTTCACCTGGACGCGGATCGCCCCCTCCGTCTTGCCCTGGCGTTCCAGGACCTCCTTGACCTTCTTGGCCGCGTGGTCGGTGACGGTGATCATCGGTTCTCCGGATAAGGCCTGGTGGCCCTGCGCGAGTCATCCTACTCTGCGCGTCCTTTGACGACGCGCTCAGGGTGCTTCTCTCAGCGCTTTTGCCACGAGCCATCAATCTGCAATCCGGGGGGTCTATAAGCAAGAGTTGCGGCCGCGCGCTGTAGTTGAGCGAACCGTTTCCCCTGGAGGGGTCTCCTACCTGGCAAGTCGCGCCAACACTCAGCACGTCGAGACCCCGCGACCACCCACCGCACCCTAATCTCAAGGAATCCGACCGATGCTCCTCTCGACCAAGATCACCTACTCCGTTCGTTCTCTGGCGTACATCGCCAACTACGTGAGTGGCCAGCGGCCGATTCCTCTCTCCGAGATCGCGGAGGTTGAGGGGATCTCCCTTCACTACCTGGAGCAGCTCTTCAATAAGCTGCGGCGGGGCGGGATCGTCAACAGCGTCCGCGGCCCGAAGGGCGGTTTCCTCCTGGCGCGACCGGCCACCGCGATCTCGATCGACGACATCATCCAGGTGCTCGGCATCGAGGTCTTCTCCAACCTCGCCGAGGGCGATGACGCGGAGGCGCCGAGCGACCGGTCGTGCATCCACGGCACCGGCCGGATGTGGGTCGAGTTCCGGGACTACATCCGCACCTACCTTGGCCATCGCACCCTGCAAGAGATCATTGACGACTGTCACCAGAAGGCGGGCGACGCTGCCGTCTCCTCGGGGAGCCACGTGGCGTAAGCGGCGCGCCCGCCTGGTTGGGTCAAAAGCGGCCCGTCTGCGCCTGGCAGGCGGGCCGTTTTGGTTGCGGCGGGCGCGGCCGCCATCGCATCCTCGGCCCATGTTGGCGGCGGGACAGACCACGGCAGCGGCGCTGCTCATTGGCAATGAGCTTCTCGCCGGCAAGGTGGCGGACGAGAACCTGCCGGTCCTGGCCGGCGAGCTGTGGAAACTGGGGATCAGCCTGTGCGAGGTGCGCATCGTGCGCGATGCGGTGGAGACCATCGCCGCGGCGGTGCGCGACCTCTCCCCCCATCACACCTATCTGTTTACCACCGGGGGGATCGGCCCCACCCACGATGACGTCACGGTCGATGCGGTGGCGCACGCCTTCGGGGTCGGGTTGGTCTCCGATCCGGTGCTCGAGGCGACGCTGCGCGCCTGCCATCCAGAGGGGTGCCCCTCCGCCAGCCAACTGCGCATGGCGCGGGTTCCCCAGGGGGCCGTACTGGTGGGCGGTGGTGCGGGGGTGTGGCCGACGGTGCAGCTTTCGAACGTCTACCTCTTTCCCGGTGTCCCCCCCTACTTCCGCGAACGGTTTGCCTCCCTGCGCGCGACCCTGCGCGGCACCCCCTTCACCTACCTTTGCCTCCACACCCGCCTGGGTGAGGGGCGGATCGCCGAGGATCTGCGCGAGGTGGCGGAGAGCTACCCGGAGGTGGAGATCGGCAGCTACCCGGCGGTGGGGCGGAGTGACTACCGGGTGCGGATCACCTTCGCCGGCCGCGACCCCGAGGGGGTAGCGGCGGCGTGTGACGCGGTGCGAACGCGGTTGGGGGACGACGCCCTGGTGGAGCCGGACCTCCCCTGACCCATGGCCATCCCGCCCGTCCCGTGGGCCGAGATCGACACCGTCTTGCTGGACATGGACGGGACCCTCCTCGACCTCCACTTCGACAACCACTTTTGGCTCTACCATGTGCCCGAGCAGATCGCCCGGCGTGACCACATCGACCGGGAGACGGCGCTGGCGTGGCTGCGCGGCGAGTACCAAAAGGTGGCGGGCCGGCTGGAGTGGTACTGCGTGGACCACTGGAGCCGCGAGCTCTCCCTGCCGATCGCCGAGCTCAAGGAGGAGATGAGCCACCACATCCGCCCTCTGCCCCACGCCTTCGACTTTCTCCGCGCCATGGGGGCGGCGGGAAAGCGGCGGGTGCTGGTGACCAACGCCCACACCAAGAGCCTCGCCCTCAAGCTCAGGATCACCGGCCTGGGCGCGCTCCTCGACGAGATCGTCGTCTCCCACGACCTCGGCGCGCCGAAGGAGGACGCGCGCTTTTGGGCACGGCTGCGCGGCGTGTTGCCCTTTGATCCGGCGCGCGCCCTGTTCGTGGACGACAGCGTGGCGGTCCTCGCCGCGGCGCGCGCGGCCGGGATTGGCTGCGTGGTCGCGGTCACTCGGCCCGACTCCCATGGGCCGGAGCGCGCGGTTGCCGACTTCGCGGCGGTGGTCAGCCTCGCCGAGCTGCTCCCCGCGTAGGCGGGGGCGTGTGGTCGGTCGGGCCGTGCGAGGGTGGCGCGCAGGGGCGGCCACGATCCGCGCTTCGACCCCCGTTGGCGCCGCGATCCGTTGTTGCGCGTCGATCGGGCGCAAGTCCGACCGGTTCTGTACCCGAAGTTCTCACCGTGGATGGACCCGCTGGCGCAACACCACCCGGTTGCGGGAGTCGCCTTGTCCGAGTTATCGCCACGTCGCAAGCCGGTCCGGCCCCTGGCGCGCCGGCGTGCCGCGCCACCCCGCGCCGCCCACCGCAGACGATCCCCGGTGACCGTTCCGGCCTACAGAAAGACGCGGGTCTCCGCCGCCACCGCGGCAAGCCGCTGGCGCAGGGGGTCGAGGGAGTTGGGGTCGAGGCCGAGGTGGGCGAGGGGTGGGTCGGGTAGCTCGGGTCGCGCCGGGTCGCCGCTGTGGCCGAGCCCTTCGGCGCGGCACAGAAGATCGGCGAACTGGACCACGTCGACGATCGGGTCGTTCGAGTTGGGCAGGCCACACCGTTGCTCGGCCGGCTCGTGGTGGTGGCGGATGGTGGCGATCGTCGCCTCCGGCAGGAGCCAGCTGCGCGCGATCCACTCGCCGATCTCCGCGTGGGTGGTGCCGAGGCGCCCCATCTCCGCCTCGCAGCTCGTCAGCCCCTCGTCGTGGATTAGCTGGAGGATCTCGCCGAAGGCGTCGGGGAAGAACTGGTCGAGGATCAGCTTGCCCATGTCGTGGAGCAGGCCGGCGGTGAAGGCGTCGTCGCGCGGTGCGCAGTGGAGCTGCTCGGCGAGCGCCTGGCTGGCGTTGGCGACACAGATGGCGTGGCTCCAGAAGGCGGTGCGGTCGAAGCCGTTCGCCGACTCGTAGTGGAACTCGTGGATCACCGCGACGGTGAAGGCCATCTTCACCACCTCGTTGTAGCCGAGGAGGTTGATCGCCTCGAAGACCGACGAGATCCGCCGGATGAAGCCGAAGTAGGCGGAGTTCACCACCCGCAGGAGGTTGGCGGTGAGCGCCTGGTCCTGGCCGATCACCGTTGCCATGTCGCGGACGGTGGAGTCGGGGTCACGGGCGACCGTGCCCACCCGCGCGGCGATCGCCGGCAGGGTGGGCAGCTCTTTGACCGAGGCCATGAGCGCCGCCACGCGCGCATGGTCTACGGTGGGGGGCGCCCCCTCGGTCACAGGGGCGGTGGGCCGGTCCATACGGAACCTGGTCCTCAGGAGACCAATGCGTCCTCGGTCTGGAAGAGCGGGATGACCACCTCCCGCACCAGTCGATGGTCGCGGTTCAGCGTATACGTATGGGCCCGGCCCACCACCTTGCGGATGAGGATTCCGGCATCGGTCAGGGCTTGCAGGGAGAGCTGGCACGATCGGCCGCTGATCCCTCCGAGGAGCGCGATGCGCCGACCGGTGAGCGAATCTTCCGCGCGCGCGAGGACCCGGAGGATGTCGATCTTAGAGTTGCAGTTCAGGATCGGGTTGATGACTTGGTCTTCTGTCAGTGGCTTCACCGGCAACCTCTCGTTGGTGTGGAACGTCGGTTGCTCCTCCTGCCAACCCGTATCGGCGCTGGTTTTGGAAACCTGAACGCCTGCTTCGGCTGTGTGGTGTAAGTCGCGGCGGTGCGAGGAAGAGCAAAAGAAAAGCGCGGCGCTTGGGTGCGGTCTGACGGTGCGCGCCTCCAGATCGTCCACGGTGGGTGCGGCCGTCTCTCTCCACCGCGCCCGTGTCGTTTGCCGGTGACCCCGGTCGGCGGCCAGCCGGTGGTGTCAAACGGGTGACTGGGAACCTCGAGGCCGTTGACGTCTCGGCCATTCCTCACCGCCACCGCCCGCTTCGAAAAGATCGCGGTGAACCGCGTGTTCCCAAGGTGTTGGCCAACCTCGCCGTACCCCGGCGCCGGTGCGCCCGCGGCTGGCATCCGGCTTGCTCTGCCCCCCGCAGGCGCACCGATCCCCGGGGCGCGGAGGCGGGCGGATGAACCTCGACACGGTGGTCGGTTTGGGGAGAGAGGCGGTGGAGGTGGCGCTGTTGCTCGCCGGCCCGCTGCTCCTCGTCGGTCTGGTGGTGGGCGTGGTGGTGAGCCTCCTGCAGGCCCTGACCCAGGTGCAGGAGATGACCCTCACCTTCGTCCCCAAGCTCCTCGCCATGTCGTTTGTGATGGTCGCCCTGATGCCGTGGATGGCGCAGGTGATGATCGACTACACGACCCGCCTCTTCACCGCGCTGCCGGAGCTGGTGCACGGATGAACGCGACGTGGCAGATCGACCTCGGCCTCGCCGCCCGCTTCGCCCTGGTGCTGGCGCGGGTGGCGGCGGTGATCAGTCTCACCCCGGTCCTTGGCGGCAGTGTGGTGCCGCGCCCGGTGAAGGTGGGGCTGTCGGTGGCGATCGCCCTGCTCCTCTTTCCGCGCCTCACCGCGGTGGGCGCGCCGGCGAACCTGCTGGCGCTGGCGGTCGGGGTAGGCGGGGAGATCGTGGTGGGGGCGCTGATCGGCTTCGTGGTGGCGGCGCTGTTCGCCGGCGTGCAGCTCGCCGGCCAGACGATCGCCGCCCAGATGGGGTTTGCCGCCGCCTCCCAGTTCGACCCCATGACCCACGCCAACTCCATGGTGGTCGGCCAGTTCCAGTTCGTCCTCGCAGGGCTGATCTTTTTCGCCCTCGGCGGCCATTTGCGGGTGATCGAGGCGCTCGCCGCCAGCTTCACTCGCGTGCCGCTCGCCGCCGCCCACCTAGGCGGTGGCGCCTTGCAGGAGCTCTTCGACCTCACCGAGGCGGTCTTTGTCGCCGGTCTGTCGATCGCCGCACCGGTGATCGCCGCGATGATCCTCACCCACATCGGCCTCGGGATCCTGGCGCGGACGCTGCCGCAGATGAACGTCTTCCTCGTCGCCTTCCCGCTCCAGATCGCCGTCGGTCTGGCAACCCTCGGTCTCACCTTGCCGCTGCTCGCCTGGTGGATGGGGCGCGGCGTCAACGAGATGGACGGCCACTTCGTCCACCTCCTCTCCTCCCTCTCCTAGGACTGTCGTGGCCGATCAGGACAAGACCCAGCAACCGACCCAGCGCAAGCGCGACGAGGCGCGGCGCAAGGGGCAGGTGCCGAAGAGCCGCGAGGTGGTCTCGGCGATGGTCCTCGGCAGCGGAGTCCTCGCCCTCACCCTCGGCGGTGGCCAGATGTGGGCGGGGCTGGAGCAGATTGCGCGGGGCTGCTTCGCCGGCAACCTCGATCTCGATATGGAGACCCTGCCGGGGCTGGCCGCCGGCTGGACGCGTGCTGGGCTGGCGGTGGTCGCGCCGGTGCTGTTCGCCGCTACTGCCGCGGCGCTCGCCGGCGGCTTCGGCCAGGTGGGGGTGGTGGTGAGCCCGGAGGCGATCGCCCCGAAGCTGTCGCACATCAGCCCCGCGGCCGGCTTCCACCGCCTCTTCTCGATGAACGCGGTGATGGAGCTGCTGCGCGGGGTGGCGAAGGTGATCGCCTTGTCGGTGGTGGTCTGGCTCTCCCTGCGCCACCGGGTTGGCGACATCGTTGCGGTCGGCGCCGGCGGGGTCGCCACCATTTTGCCGCAGATGGGGGCGCTGGCCTTCGTGGTGATGCGCAACTGCCTGCTGTTCATCGCCGTCTTGGCGTTGGCCGACTTTGGCTACCAGCGCTGGAAGTACCTCCAGGAGTTGCGCATGACCACCCAGGAGGTGAAGGAGGAGATGAAGGAGAGCGAGGGGGATCCGCTCATCCGGTCTCGCATCCGCAGCTTGCAGCGGGAGATGGCGAGCAAGCGGATGATGGCCGCGGTGCCCACCGCCGACGTGGTGGTCACCAACCCGACCCACTTCGCCGTGGCCCTGCGCTACCAGCGCGGCCAGGACGCCGCGCCGCGGGTGGTGGCCAAGGGGGCCGGCTTCGTCGCCCAGCGGATCAAGCAGATCGCCCGCGACCACGGGGTGATGGTGCGCGAAGACAAGCCGCTCGCCCGTGCCCTCTACCGCGCCGTGGAGGTGGGGAAGCTCGTTCCCGAGCACCTCTACCGCGCCGTCGCCGAGCTTCTCGCCTACGTCTATCGCGCCCGCCGTGCGGCCCCTAGCTCGAGGTAACCACCATGGCCGCTGTCCTCTCCGCCACCGTTCCCGCGCCTCTTTCCGCCACCAGCCACCGCGGCGAGATCTACCTCGCCGCCGGGGTGGTGGGGATCTTGATGGTGATGACCGTGCCGCTGCCGGCACCGCTGATGGACCTCTTGCTCGCCGTTTCGGTCACCAGCGCGGTCCTCATCCTGCTGGTCGCCACCTCCACCACCTCGCCGTTGGAGTTCTCCGTTTTCCCGTCGCTGTTGCTGATCACCACCCTCCTGCGCCTGTCGCTCAATGTCGCCTCGACCCGCCTCATCCTGTCGCACGGCAACGAGGGGCCGAGCGCCGCGGGCCACGTGATTCAGGCCTTCGGCCAGTTCGTGGTGGGGGGCAACTACGTCATCGGGATCATCGTTTTTCTCATCCTCGTCCTCATCAACTTCATCGTCATCACCAAGGGCGCCGGGCGGGTGGCGGAGGTCTCCGCGCGCTTCACCCTCGACGCGATGCCCGGCAAGCAGATGTCGATCGACGCCGACCTCAACGCCGGCCTCATCGACGAGAAGCAGGCACGCGCCCGGCGGCAGGAGATCGAGCAGGAGGCGGACTTCTTCGGGGCGATGGACGGTGCCTCCAAGTTTGTCCGCGGCGACGCGATCGCCGGCATCGTCATCACCTTCATCAATATCATCGGCGGCCTGATCATCGGCACCCTGCAACAGGGGCTGACCCTCACCGCCGCGGCGCACAACTACACGATCCTCACCGTTGGCGACGGCCTCGTGTCGCAGATCCCGGCGCTGGTCATCTCCACCGCCGCCGGCATCGTGGTGACCAACTCGGCGAGCAGCGAGAACCTCGGCACCGCCCTGGCCAAGGAGCTCTCCGCCTACCCGCGCGCCATGTACATGGCTGCCGCCGTCCTCGCCCTCGTCGGCCTGGTCCCCGGCCTGCCCGCGATCCCGTTCATCGCCGTTGCGGGGGTCGTTGCCCTAATCGCGCGTCGATCCGCGGTGGCGGAGGAGCCGGCGGTGGCGGTGGGGGTGGAGACGACCGAGACGGAGAGCTCGCCCGACACCTCGCCCGAGGCGATGGCCGAGCTCCTCGACCTCGACGTCCTCGAGTTGGAGGTGGGCTTCGGGCTCATCTCCTTGGTCGACGCGGGCAAGAGCGGCGATTTGCTGTCGCGCATCAAGGCGATTCGCCGCCAGGCTGCCACCGACCTCGGGATCATCGTCCCGCCCATCCATATCCGCGACAACCTGCAGCTCAAGCAGGGCGCCTATCGCATCTTCATCCGCGGGGTGGCGGTTGCCGAGGGCGAGGTCCTGCTTCACCACCTCTTGGCGATGGATCCGGGCACGGTGGAGCGGCCGGTGGAGGGGGTCGCGACCACCGAGCCCGCCTTCGGCCTGCCGGCGTTGTGGATCTCCGACCGCGACCGCGAGAAGGCGCAGTTCGCCGGCTACACGGTGGTCGATCTCCCCACGGTGCTGGCCACCCACATCACCGAGGTGGTCCGTTCCCACGCCCACGAGCTGGTCGGCCGGCAGGAGGTGCAGGAGCTCCTCGACCATCTCGGCAAGCGCCGCCCGAAGGTGGTGGAGGAGCTGGTGCCGTCGCTTCTCAGCCTGGGGGCGGTGCAGAAGGTGCTGCAGAACCTGCTCGCCGAGGACATCTCGGTGCGCAACCTGCAAACCATCCTCGAGGTCCTCGCCGACCACGCGGTCGCGACCCACGACCCGGATCTGCTCACCGAGCACGTGCGTACCGCCCTGTCGCGCACCATCACCAACAACGTCCTCGGCGACGGCGGCGAGCTTGCCGTCTTTACCCTCGGCCCGGCGATCGAGGAGGAGTTGGCGCGCGCGATCGCCGAGGGCGAGCGCGGCCAGCAGCTCTCCATGGAGCCGGCCCGCGCGCAGCAGATCATCGACAAGCTCGCCGCCGCCACCCGCGACTTGCAGGCGGCGTCGATCACCCCGGTGCTTCTGGTCCAGCCGGGGCTGCGCCGCCACCTCCATCGCCTCACCGACCGCTTTATCAAGGGGCTGGCGGTCCTCTCCTTCAACGAGATCGAGCCCGACGTGCGGGTCCGGTCGGTGGCCACCGTCGAGTAGCGCATGCGCATCCAACGGTTTGCCGCCCGCACGGCGGCCGAGGCGATGGCCGCGGTGAAGCAGAGCCTCGGTCCCGACGCGGTGTTGTTGGAGACCCGCCGCATCCAGGCGCCCGAACGGCGCGCCGCCGGCGAGCTGGTGGAGGTGGTGGCGGCGGTGGACCGCAACCCGGGCCGGCGGCGGCGGGTGTACGCGCCGGCGCGACCGAGCTTCGACGCCTTGTTGGCCCATGCGGAGGACACGGACGCGGCGCGCGCGGATGGCCAAGGGCGGGTGGACGATGGGGGGTTGGTGGGCCGGCATGGCCGGCCCGAGGTGGAGGAGGTCACCTCTGCCGCACGTGCGGCCCTGCCCGGAGGGCAGGGGCCTTCGCCCCATCGCCCATCCGCCCTTGGCCACCCCGCGCCGGCCACGGTGGCGTTCGCCCCGCTGGCCACGCCCGTTGCCACACCGCCAGCCACTGCCGCGCCCGCGCCCGCGCCGGTCACCGTTGCGCCGGCCGCGCCGGGGGCGAGGCTGGCGTTGTTGGAGCGTCGTCTGGACTCCCTCGCCCAGGCGGTGCACCGGCTGGGTGCACCCGCTGGGTTGCCCGGGGCCGTTGTGACCACGGGCCCGACCGCGGTCGCGGGCAATGAACTGGTTGCGGTTACCGCGGCGTTGATCGCCCTCGATCGCAAGGTCGACGCCCTGCTCGCCACCGCCCAGGCGCCGGCGCCGGTTGCGGCGGGCGAGGTGGACGCGCGCCTGCTTGCTGAGCTTGCGGTCGCCGGGTTGGACCCGCTTGCCGCGCGTCACTGGGGGGAGCGGGTGCAGGCGACGTACACGAAGCGGCCGGCGACGCCGGGCGAGACCCCCCTCATGCGCCTCGCCGCGGAGCTGGGGCAGCAGATCACCTGCGCGCCGGAGGCGGGGCCCGGCGAGGTCCACTGCCTGCTCGGCGCCAGCGGCGCCGGCAAGTCCACCCTGGTGGTGAAGCTCGCCCTGCGCGCCCAGCAGCTCGACCGCCTGCCGGTCCACCTCATCACCCTCGATTACGCCCGCCCCGAGGGGGCGGCGCTGCTGGCGCGCTACGCCGAGGTCTTCGCCCTGCCGCTCACCCGGGTCAGCGACGTGGCCACCCTCGGTGGGGCCCTCGACCGTCTCCCCGCCGGGGGTCTCACCCTGGTGGACTGCCCGGCGACCAGCGTCGACGTGGAGCAGCGGCCCGCCCTCGCCGCCCTCCTGCGCGCCCTCGGGCCGCACGCGGTGCGCCACCTCCTCTTGCCCGCGGCCACCGCGCTGGCGGAGATGCGCCGCCAGGTCGCGGCCCATCGCACCGTCGGCATCGATCGCCTCGCCTTCACCAAGGTGGACGAGGCCGCCGCCTTTGGTCAGGTGGCGGCGATCGCCGCGGAGAGTGGGCTGCCAGTGAGCTGGCTCACCACTGGCCGGCAGATCCCCGAGGACCTCGCCGACGCGGGTCCCGACCTCCTGGCTGCCCTGGTGACGCGCCGCCGTTCGGCAACCGCGGCGGTGGCGGGGAACCACGCGGCGGTCATCTCAAAGAACCCTCCAGTCGCTACTTGCGTGTCCGACAAGGAACAAAGATGAGCCCACTCGAAGTCGCCGGCCGCGGCCGCCGGGACACCCACGTCAAGGTCCTCTCCGTCACCTCCGGCAAGGGAGGGGTCGGGAAGACCAACATCGTCGCCAACCTCGCCTACGCCCTGTGCGAGCGCGGCCTCAACGTCCTCGTCCTCGACGCCGACCTCGGCCTCGGGAATATCGACGTGCTGCTCGGCCTCAACCCGGTCCTCACCCTCCAGGACTGCCTGCGGGGCGAGGCGAGCCTACCGGAGATCCTCATCACCGGCCCGGGGGGGATGCGCATTCTGCCGGCGCCGTCGGGGCTCGCCGACCTCACCCACCTCACCGAGGCGGATCGCCTGCGCTTCCTTGCCGGTCTCGACGAGCTCGACGAGCCGGTGGACGTCTTCATCATCGACACCGGCGCGGGCATCGCCGCCAACGTCTGCTTCTTCTCCGTCGCCGCCCAGGAGATCTGCGTGGTGGCGACCCCCGAGCCCACCTCGCTCACCGACGCCTACGCCTTCATCAAGGTGATGAGCCGTCAGTACGGCGAGAAGGAGTTCAAGCTGATCGTCAACCAGGCGAGCGGCGAGCGCGAGGCCCTGTCGGTCTTTCGCCACCTGACCACGGTGTGCGACCGCTTCCTCACCATCCGCCTCGAGTACGCCGGCTTCGTCCCCCACGACGACAAGCTCGCTCGCTCGGTGCGCGATCAGCAGCTCGTCACCGAGCGCTACCCCGAGGCGATCTCCAGCCGCCACTTCCGCGAGCTCGCCAAGGAGATCGACCACTCACCCGCGTCGATGTTTCCGAAGGGAAACATCCAGTTTTTTTGGCGCCGCCTCTGGACCCCCGAGGCGGCTGGCCCCGTCCTCTAGCACCCGGGAGACACGACCATGATGGAGACAATCAAAGCGTATTTGGCCGAGGGCAGCGGTCGCCCCGTGGAGTTGCGTAACGACCTCATCCTTCAGTACGCGCCGCAGATCAAGTACATCGCCCATCGGGTGGCGGCGCGCCTGCCATCGCACATCGAGCTGGAGGAGCTGATCAACGCCGGCGTCCTCGGGCTGATCGACGCGATCGAGAAGTTCGACGTGTCGCGCAACATCCAGTTCAAGACCTACGCCGAGATCCGGGTGCGCGGCGCCATGCTCGACGAGCTGCGCGCCCAGGATTGGGTGCCGCGTTCGGTGCGCCAGAAGATCAATACCCTGGCGCGCGCCTACGCCAGGTTGGAGCAGGTCTACGGCCGGCCGGCGACCAGCGAAGAGGTGGCTGCGGAGCTCGGTCTGACGGTGGCCGAGCTCACCATCCTCGAATCGAAGGCGCAGGGGCTGCCGCTCATCTCCCTCAACGACAGCTTCGATCACGACGACGATGACGAGCGCTGCCTGCAAGACTCGATCACCGACCCGGACCAGACCGACGCCGCGGACCAGTTCGACGAGAAGTGGGTGAAGGAGGTGATCGAGCACGAGCTCGACCTCATCCCGCCGCGCGAGCGCACCGTCGTCTCCCTCTACTATTTCGACGAGCTGACCATGAAGGAGATCGGCGTCGTCCTCGGGGTCACCGAGTCGCGCATCTCTCAGATCCACACCAAGGCCCTCTTGCGCCTGAAGGGCAAGCTGGAAACCGCCGGCGTCGCCGTGGAGGCGTGACCCCGCGCGGTCGCCGGCGACTGGTCGCCGGCGCGGCGCAACCGGGCGGGGGCGGGGCCGGTTAATTGGTAACCGGCGTTACCCATGTTTGGGCCTAATTGGTAACGGGAGCTACCAATTAGACTCCTGCCCTAGGGTGCGTGAAGTTAAGTAACTCCATGTAAACTAACGACTGTGTCGCCTTCCCGCGATTTTCCGCGCGGTTGGCATGCCACCTGCATAAACCTGAGGTATTCCCCCTTAGGACACGACGCGGACCGCCTCCCCTTCTTCCCCCGGACGGGGAGGCGGCCGCCTCGTGAGGGTGGGGCCGGGAGTGGCCCCACACCCGCCGTGGCCCTCGAACGAGGGCGCTGTCGTGGCCGGGTGGCGCCTGGATTGAGGACGAGGGCGCCTGTCTCAAGATGAGACGCAGGGCCGACCTCACCCTCCATCTGTCCCCTGTCTCCCCCGGGTGTCCGTAGATGCGGGTGTGAAAAACCAATGGCTTATGCAGAGGTCGCACCGGTGGCATGAGGGTTGCTGTAGCACGCGAAAGAAAGACTGCACGCGAAAGAAAGATTGCACGCGAAAGAAAGATTGATCCCACAGGTCGCGCCCGCCGCGCCGCCAGATTTCACCCACGATTTCCGGAGATCCCCATGCGCAGCCTCTTTACCCCCTCCCTCTCCGCCCTCGCCCTGCTCCTCACCACCGCCCTGCCGGTGGCGGCGGACCCGGTGAACAGCTTCTTTGACGTCTACTTCGATGTCAGCGACGTCGATCTCCCGACCACGAACCAGGACAACACCCACGCGGGGATCGAGCTGCTGTTCGATCCCCCGCCCCTGGGGACCGACGACCTCCTCTATGACTCGGCGAATGGGCAAGAGGGGATCGACGGTTACTCCCTCCTCCTCGATGAGACCTTCACCCCCGGCGGTGGTGGCGGCGGGGTGATGCGCTTCT
Organism: Nitrospirae bacterium CG2_30_70_394; assembly: GCA_001873295.1. Classification (GTDB taxonomy): domain Bacteria; phylum CG2-30-53-67; class CG2-30-53-67; order CG2-30-70-394; family CG2-30-70-394; genus CG2-30-70-394. The sequence goes on from MNYW01000030.1 coordinate 17,000, forward strand.
CGATCACCAACGGCAACTACCCTGGCGAGCCGATGTTCCCGGGGGTGGGTGCGGATGTGGACTCCGCGAGCCTCTCCGTACAGTTCGCTGCCTATGCCGCACCAATCCTCGGGGTGAGTTACACCGTTGACGGAATTCCTGGTAGCGACGCGCTGCCCGCATTTATCTGGGGCGAGGCCCCGATCGACCTGGAACTGGCTTGGTCCAACAGCCCTGAGCTCGCCGGCGCCCAGTCGATCCAGGTCGACGTCACCCTCGGCGGCGTTGCCGTCCCCGAGCCCACCTCCCTTGCCCTAGTGGGGGGGGTGATTACCGCCCTCTTGGGCTTGCGCCGCCGCCTGGCGTGATCCCCGAACCCACCCCCCCAGTCGATCCCTGACCGTCCGATTCCAAGGAGCACCCCATGCGTACCCTCGCCCTGCTGCTTACCGCCGCCCTCGCCGCCCCCTCTGCCAGCGCGGCGGGGCTCACCAACCTCTCCTTTGAGACCGACCTCGCCGGCTGGACCGCCACCGGCAACGTCCAGCGCATCAGCCCCGTCGGCGGGGGCAAGAACATCAGTGGCCAGACCGGCTTCCCGGCCAGCGACGGGAGCTGGTTCGCCCTCCTCTCCAACGCCCCGGATCGCGCGGCTAATGGGAGTGGGCCGGCGGTGAACTCGGGGGCGGACCGCGACGGAAGCGGCGCGAACGAGTTCGACGTCGCCACCCTCTCCCAGTCCTTCACCATGGCGACCCCCTTCACCCTCGACCTCGCCTGGACCGTTGCCACCAGCGAGTTCGATGGCTTCCCCGATGCCGGTGCCGCGGATCTCGCGGAGATCCGCCTCCTGCCGGCGGCCGGGGCGCCCATCCCCCTGGTCCAGGTCTCCCTGGACGACAACATCAATGACGGCAGCTTTATCCCCCTCGGGGTGGGGGATTTCAGCGGGACCTCCTGGCAGACCACCTCGCCCACCCCGCCGGCGAGCTCCTTCATCGATGGCACCTATCTCGGCGGCTTCCAGACCGCGACCAGCGGGGTACTCCCGGCCGGCGCCTACACCCTGGAGTTCTTCGTCGGCGACGAGTTTGATGGCTGGGTCGACACCGGCCTCCTGGTGGACAACCTGCAGATCACCGCGGCGGTCCCCGAGCCCGCCTCCGCCACCCTCCTCCTCTCCCTCCTCCCCGCCGTCGTCCTCCTCCGGCGGCGCCGGTAACTCCCCGTGACGGAGCCGGTCGGACTTTGCCGATCGAACTGATCGCGGTCGTGCTGGGGCGGGCCTTCGGGCCCGCCCCTTTTTTTTGTCCGTGGCCACGGATGCGGTCGACTTGCATCGCCGCTACTGAGAGATAGACCGGCACCGGCTCCCCTACCCGCCGTCCGGATGCGGTCGACTCTCTTGCCTCGTCGCCGCCCGTGATGGGTGGCTCGGCGGCGATGCGGCGGTGGTGAAAAATCACCAACTCGGTTTTCCGCGATCGACGTATAACTCTTTGAAAAAGTTAGCGATGCGTCTCTTCGCCTGGCGATTGTCCAGATGTGAGACAGCCACACGGAATGTGCAACACGGTTTCTTGTATTTTTTAAGTCTTTGTAAAACAAGCACTATTTCAGGTTCCGCCCGGCGTGTCCGCGACGCTCGCGGGCCGATCTCAATGTGAGACAGTGAATCGTTCCTTATTGAGACATGGCGCGCGATTGGTGGTTTTTGGCCAGCCGGGCGGGATGAGCCATTTCTAATAAAACCAGAACGTTGCGGCATCCATGGGTTTTGGGGCTGGGTGGCACGCCGGTTGCTAAAGACTTTGAGTCAACTATAAACCGCTCTTCATGCTGTCCCCGTCCGGGGTCGCCACAGGGGGACGCGCGGTGCGCGTTCGGAGGCCCGCTGGAGCCGGGGGCACGGTAGGAAAGGAGGTGGAGGGAGTAGAACTCAGGGGGCGGGAGGCAGCTAGACCTCCCGCCCCCAAGCAACCGGACGCCGGGGGCATTCAGCCGCCGGCATATTCATTCACGACTTCTCTGAGGGGGAAACTCATGAAGTCAGCACGTGTAGGATCCCGCCTGCTGGCGGGACTCGCAGTTTCGTGTGTGCTCGGTCTGCCGGTCGCCGGCCAGGCCGACACCATCTCGGTCACCAACGATGGAATCGGCGCCGCCGGTTCCGGCGTTGCGGCCACCTCGCCGGACGGCGCTCATCTCTTCGATACCGCGCTGAATGGCACCAACTCCGTGGCGTTGACGCCGGCCGATCTCGGCCTCGGCGCGAACCAGGACATCAACGCCATCTCCTTCGGCCTCGACCGGATCAACTCGTACGACTACTTCTTCTCGGTGGACGCCGCCAGCCAGGGCGACGGCAGCTCGTACGTGACCCTGAGTGCCGGTACCCAACGGCAGGCGGGCCGGATCTTTGTGGCGATCCCGAGTCAGCTCCCGGGGGCCAGCTTCCTCGACGCCGAGGGGGTGGATCTCGGTCTCAAGGAGACCAAGAACGCGGTGAACAACGACAACCTCGACGCCCTCGATCTGAACGCGGCCCCGTACGCGCCGGGTGTCGACGGCGACGTCTACTTCTCCATTGTGGGAAGTGGCGACATCTACCTCAACAACCTCAACAGCGTCTTTATGTCCGCCGCTAACCTCGGCCTCACCCAGGGCGAGGACCTCGACGCCCTGATCGTGCAACCGGGCGCGGGTGTCCTCTTCTCCATC
>MNYW01000159.1 GCA_001873295.1 Nitrospirae bacterium CG2_30_70_394
GTGATCGCCGCCGTCAGCGTCGTCTTCCCGTGATCCACGTGGCCTATCGTCCCCACGTTCACATGCGGCTTCGTCCGCTCGTACTTTGCTTTCGCCATGACTCAATCTTCCTCAACAGGTTGGACGGATCTTCAGGCGAGTGATGGAGCCCGCGACCGGACTCGAACCGGTGAACCTCTTCCTTACCAAGGAAGCGCTCTACCTACTGAGCTACGCGGGCTTCGATCTCCTCAAAAAGGTATGTGGCGCTGGAGCGGGAGACGGGGCTTGAACCCGCGACCACTAGCTTGGAAGGCTAGAGCTCTACCGCTGAGCTACTCCCGCCCGGGCCCGCGAGCCTCCGTGTACACCGTCGCAGTAACAAGCTCCTTGGGATGGATAGCGAGGACCGGCGAACGCGCCCGGCAACAAAAATATGGTGGGGAGGGGAGGATTCGAACCTCCGAAGGCGGAGCCGACAGATTTACAGTCTGTTCCCTTTGACCGCTCGGGAACCTCCCCTAGAGAGGACGCCAATCGGGGCCCGGAGGGCCGGGCGGGCGACACACAATCGATGAAAGAACTCGCAAGCCAAGTGGAGCCGACGACAGGGGTTGAACCTGCGACCTGCTGATTACAAATCAGCTGCTCTACCGGCTGAGCTACGTCGGCCCGGACACTCCGTACCGCCGCCACCCCATCTACCGGTCATCCAGCCGCCAAGGGAAAACGCCTCAGCCACCCGCGACAACCGCATCTTCCTCACATTTCCAAAAGGTTAAGAACGGCGAGACGGGCCAACACGACCCCCTCTATTTCGAAAGAGCGGGGAAGTTTACACGTCCCTCCGAGGGAGGTCAACGATCCCCCTGCCGATCTGCGCCGGGCGCGGCCCCGCGGCGCCCCCCCTCGCCCGGGAGTCGCGCTGGGGCCGCCACGACCGCGACCCCAGCGCTAGTCTCCTTAGCCGCTGTGCCGCCGGCCGCGGCCGGCCGGCCGCGGCCGGTTGGCGCGCGGCTGACCGCCCGGCTGGCCGGCGGGGCGGCCCGCGCGCGAGTTACGCCGCGGCGCCTTACTCGGCTCCGGCCTCTCCGGGTCGGCCTCGAACCCCTCGACCTGGCGGCGCGGGATCGGGGCGCCGATCATCCGCTCTGTGGCCCGCACCCAGTCGTAATCGCTGCCGGTCACAAAGGTGCATGCCACCCCCTCCTGCTCGGCGCGGCCGGTGCGGCCGATCCGGTGGGTGTACGCCTCGGGCGTGCTCGGCACGTCGAAGTTGATCACGTAGGAGACGTTGCTCACGTCGATGCCACGCGCCGCGATGTCGGTGGCCACCAGGATGTCGTAGCGGCGAGTCCGGAAGCCACTCATCGCCCGATCGCGCTGCGCCTGGGACATGTTGCCCTGCAACCCGACCGCTCGGTGGCCCGCCTTGGTGAGCTGCTCGGCAAGCCGCTTGGCGCGGTATTTGGTGCGCGTAAAGACGATCGCCGACGCGCAGTCGCCGCCGGTGAGCACCTGCTCAAGCAGATCGCGCTTGCGCGCCTCGGCCACCTCCACCAAGGCGTGGGCGATGGTGGCGGCCGGCGCCGTGTCGTTCAACTCGACCACGTGCGGATCGGTGAGCAGATCATTGGCCAGATAGCGGACCTCCTTCGGCATGGTGGCGGAGAAGAGGAGGTTCTGCCGAGTCGCCGGCAGCGTCTTGAGGATCTTGCGAATGTCCGGCAGGAAGCCCATGTCGAACATGTGGTCGGCCTCGTCGAGGACGAGGGTCTCCACCTCCGCGAGGCGAAGCACCCCCTGCTGGATCAGGTCGAGGATGCGCCCCGGGCAGCCCACCACGATCTCCGCGCCGTGGCGGAGCGCCTCCGCCTGCTTCCCCATGGAGACGCCACCAAAGATGGTCACCGCCTTCACGCTGGTGAACTTCGCCAGGGTGCGGACCTCTTCCGCGATCTGGGTGGCGAGCTCGCGGGTCGGGGCGAGGATGAGGGCGCGCACCCCCTTGCGCCGATTCTTTAGGAGCCGCTGGAGGAGCGGCAGGGCGAAGGCCGCGGTCTTGCCGGTACCGGTGTGGGCCAACCCCAGCACGTTGCGGCCGGCCAGTCCGGCGGGGATGGTTTCGTGCTGGATCGGCCGCGGCTCGGTAAAGCCGGCGGCGCGGATCCCGCGGGAGAGGGCCTCGTGAAGACCGAAGTGGTCGAAGCCGGTCGAGGCTACAGCGACTGCTACTGAACTAGACATCAAGGACTTGTCCTTTCGCCGTGGTCATGCCGGTACACAGGCCCGCACGGCACGGCCGTACGTTTTTGACCCACACAACAGCGAAGGACAAGAAGGGTTTTACCGCGGCGCGACCTTAGGTAAAGACGAGGTCCTGTTGTTCGCCGCTGTCGGGCGGTTGCCCGATCGAGGGGGCGCACCCTAGCCGGTCGCCCTGCGCTACACCAGCCCCGCCCACCGCAAACACGACCACGCGCGGCGACCGGTAGACCGAGGAATCGGCCAGACCTTGTCGATCGTCGCCCGAAAAAAGGCGGGCTCGAGCGTGAATGTAGACCCGTGCGTAGCGCCATGCGGGGTAGGAAGCAAAGAACCGGGCGATCCGGGCCGACCGGCTCTGCAGCGCCACGCAGCGCTACGGACCGCCACGATCCGGGCCCCGGTTCGCTGCGTCGCCCGGTTCCGCTGCGTCGCCCGGTTCCGCGGCGTCGCTCGGTTCCGCGGCGTCGCCCGGTTCCGCTGCGTCGCCCGATTCCGCGGCGTCGCCCGGTTCGCGGCGTCGCTCGATTCCGCGGCGTCGCCCGGTTCCGCGGCGTCGCCCGGTTCCGCTGCGTCGCCCGGTTCCGCTGCGTCGCCCGGTTCCGCTGCGTCGCCCGGTTCCGCGGCGTCGCCCGGTTCCGCGGCGTCGCCCGGTTCGCGGCGTCGCTCGATTCCGCGGCGTCGCCCGGTTCGCGGCGTCGCTCGATTCCGCGGCGTCGCTCGATTCCGCTGCGTCGCCCGGTTCGCTGCGTCGCTCGATTCCGCGGCGTCGCCCGGTTCCGCTGCGTCGCCCAATTCCGCGGCGTCGCCCGGTTCGCGGCGTCGCTCGGTTCCGCGGCGTCGCCCGGTTCCGCGGCGTCGCTCGGTTTCGCGGCGTCGCCCGGTTTCGCGGCGTCGCTCGGTTCCGCGGCGTCGCCCGGTTCCGCGGCGTCGCCCGGTTCCGCGGCGTCGCCCGGTTCCGCGGCGTCGCTCGGTTCCGCGGCGTCGCCCGGTTCCGCTGCGTCGCCCGATTCCGCGGCGTCGCCCGGTTCGCGGCGTCGCTCGATTCCGCGGCGTCGCCCGGTTCCGCGGCGTCGCCCGGTTCCGCTGCGTCGCCCGGTTCCGCTGCGTCGCCCGGTTCCGCTGCGTCGCCCGGTTCCGCGGCGTCGCCCGGTTCCGCGGCGTCGCCCGGTTCGCGGCGTCGCTCGATTCCGCGGCGTCGCCCGGTTCGCGGCGTCGCTCGATTCCGCGGCGTCGCTCGATTCCGCTGCGTCGCCCGGTTCGCTGCGTCGCTCGATTCCGCGGCGTCGCCCGGTTCCGCTGCGTCGCCCAATTCCGCGGCGTCGCCCGGTTCGCGGCGTCGCTCGGTTCCGCGGCGTCGCCCGGTTCCGCGGCGTCGCTCGGTTTCGCGGCGTCGCCC
>MNYW01000084.1 GCA_001873295.1 Nitrospirae bacterium CG2_30_70_394
GGGCGCACCGTCGCGGTCCTCGGTTGCGGCGTCGATGTCCCCTACCCGGCCGGCAGCGAACGGCGGATGGCCGCCATCCGCGCGCATGGCGCCCTCCTCTCCGAGCACCCCATGGGGACCCGCCCGCGCGGTGCCTTCTTCCCGCGCCGCAACCGGCTGATCGCCGCCCTGGCGATGGCCACGGTGGTAGTGGAGGCGCAGGCGCACTCCGGGGCGATGATTACCGCCCGCTTGGCGCTGGAGCTGGGACGCGAGGTGGGCGCGGTGCCCGGCAACATCACCAGCTCGCGGTCGGTGGGGGCGAACCGGCTGATCCGCGATGGCGCCCATCTGGTGGCGTCGGTGGCGGACGTGATCGCCACCCTGCCGCCGGCGGTCCAGGTGTATCTCACCCCACCGGCCACGCGCGAGGAGGACAATGGCGGGCAACCGCGCGAGGTCGATCCGCTGCTCGCGGCGCTCTACCTCTGCGAACGGCGGGTGGACGAGTTGGCCACCCTCACCCACACTGCCGCCCCCGTACTCCTCGCCCACCTCACCGAGCTGGAGCTCGCCGGTGCGATTCGCCGCACCCAGGGGGGGGGCTACATCGCTACCCAGATCGCTGGAGGGAAATAGCTCCGATGGCAACCTCACTGGTGGTGGTCGAGTCTCCCGCCAAGGCGCGGACCATCGAGAAATATCTCGGGCGCGGCTACAAAATCCTCGCCTCCGTGGGCCACGTGATCGACCTCCCGAACAAGGAGCTGGGGGTCGATGTGGAGCACGGCTTCCAACCCGCTTACCAGGTAATCCACGGTAAGAAGAAGGTCCTCGACGAGATCAAGCGGGAGGCGAAAAAGGCGGACCATGTCTACCTCGCCGCCGACCCCGATCGGGAGGGCGAGGCGATCGCCTGTCACATCGCCGACTACATCGGCGACCACCCCTCCATGGCGCGGGTGGAGATCCACGAGATCACCAAGCGGGCCATCCAGGAGGCCCTTGCCCACCCGGGCAGCCTCGACCGCAACAAGTACAACGCCCAGCAGGCGCGCCGGGTCCTCGACCGGATCGTCGGCTACAAGATCAGCCCGATCCTGTGGAAGAAGATCGGCGGCCGCCTCTCGGCCGGGCGCGTCCAGTCGGTGGCGGTGCGCCTGGTGTGCGAGCGCGAGGCGGAGATCGAGGCGTTCACCGCCGAGGAGTACTGGTCCCTCCTGTGCACGGTGGAGGGGCCGAAGCCGCCCCCCTTCGAGGCGCAGCTCCACAAGATCGGCACGAAAAAGGCGGAGGTCCACAACGAGGCGGAGGCGCGCGCCCTCGCCGTGGCGATCCAGCAGGCGCGGCTGACGGTGGCGGAGGTGGTACGCAAACGCCGCCAGCGCCACGCCACGCCCCCCTTCATCACCTCCACCCTGCAGATGGAGGCGTCGCGCAAGCTCGGCTACTCCGCCAAGCGGACCATGGCCTTGGCGCAGCACCTCTACGAAGGCGTCGACCTCGGCCCCTTAGGGCGCACCGGCCTGATCACCTACATGCGAACCGACTCGACCCGCCTCTCCAACGAGGCGCTGGCGGCGATCCGCGGCCACATCACCACCGCCTACGGCAAGCCGTACCTGCCGGAAAAACCCAACGTCTACGGCAAGGCGAAGGGGGCACAAGACGCCCACGAGGCGATCCGCCCAAGCGACGTCAGCCACCTGCCCGAGCAGGTCGCTCCCTACCTGGAGCGTGATCTCGCCCGCCTCTACGAGCTGATCTGGAAGCGGGCGGTGAGCTCGCAGATGACCCCGGCGCAGTTCGACGCCACCACCGTCGATATCACCGGCGCGCACCTCGATGCCACCCCGCTCACCCTGCGCGCCACCGGCCAAGTCCTGGTCTTCGACGGCTTCAGCCGCCTCTACCGCGAGGGGCGCGATGACGCCACAGGAGAGGGACCGAGCGAGCGGGCGGCGGCCGCGGAGGGGACGAAGGAGGGCGACCGGCCCCTGCCGGAGCTCAGCGAAGGCGACGCCGTCACCCTTCGCAAGGTCGACCCGCAGCAACACTTCACCCAGCCACCGCCGCGCTACACCGAGGCCACCTTGGTGAAGGCGCTGGAGGAGAAGGGGATCGGCCGCCCCTCCACCTACGCCGCGACCCTGTCCACCATCGTCGACCGTGAATACGTGGAGAAGGACAAGGGGCGGTTCCAGCCCACCCACCTCGGCCGCTACGTGAACAAGGTCTTGGTCGCCGCCTTCCCGGACATCATCGATGTCGGCTTCACCGCCGCCATGGAGGACCACCTCGACCATGTGGCCGAGGGAACGGAGGAGTGGGTGCAAGTGCTGGAGGCGTTCTACGCCCCCTTCCAGGTGCGCCTCACCGCCGCCCCTGACGTGATCCGCGAGATCCAAGAGGACGTCGAGGTCACCACCATTAAGTGCGACAAGTGCGGCGCGCCGATGGCGGTGAAATCGAGCCGCCGCGGCCAGTTCCTCGCCTGCACCAACTACCCCACGTGCAAGAACCCGAAGTCCTTCGTCCGCGACGAGAACGGCACCGTGCAGGTCAAGGAGGAGGAGGTCGCCGCGGAGCCGTGCCCCAAGTGCGGCGGCGAGATGGTGGTGAAGAGCGGCCGCTTCGGCGAGTTCTTCGCCTGCCGCAACTACCCCGAGTGCAAGTCGACCCGGCAAATCAAACGCGACCCCGCGGACGGCAAGGCGATCGCCGCCCCCGCCGAGCAGGTCACCGACCAGAAGTGCCCGAAATGCGCCAAGCCCCTGGTCCTGAAGGAGGGGCGATACGGCCGCTTCCTCGGCTGCTCCGGCTACCCCAAGTGCCGCCACATCGAGCCGATCAAGACCGGCATCCCCTGTCCGGAGGAGGGGTGCGAGGGCGAGCTCGCCGAGCGCCGCTACCGTGGCCGCACCTTCTACTCCTGCTCCAACTACCCAACCTGCAAGTACTCCCAGCCCGGTAAACCGGTGGCCGAGAAGTGCCCCGACTGCGGCTTCCCCCTCCTCATGGAGCAGCACGACAAGCACGAGGGCACCGTCATGCTCGCCTGCCCGAAGAAGGAGTGCGGCTACATGCGCGCCGCCGAGGCGGCGGCGTAGCAAGGGTTACGGGAAGCCGGGAGGGGGAGGCCGGGTGGGGGCCAGGCAGAGCGCGCCGGCGGTGGGCAACCGACGGCCACGGCGCGCGGGCCTACCCCTCCCCCCACCCCCCTCCGGCGCC
>MNYW01000026.1 GCA_001873295.1 Nitrospirae bacterium CG2_30_70_394
CTCCTCTGGCTCAACCTTTTCCTCCTCGCGGTCGGGTCGATGATGGACATCTTCTCCGCGATCATGGTGGTCGTCCCCCTCGTCCTCCCGATCGCCGAGTCGTTCGGCGTCCATCCGGTCCACCTCGGCATCATCTTTCTCGCCAACCTTGAAGCGGGCTACTCGACGCCGCCGGTGGGGATCAACCTCTTCATCGCCTGCTCGCGCTTCAACAAGCCGCTCCTCACCCTCTACCGCGCCTGTCTTCCCTTCCTCGCCTTGCTGTTCCTCTGGCTGTTGGGCATCACCTACCTTCCCGACCTCTCCCTCTGGCTGCCGCGCCTGGCCCTCGGGGTGCGGTAGGGGGCAAGGCGCCCAGCAGCCACGGCGCGCTGCCTCGGGCGCACCAGGATCGGATTGGATCGGATTGGGGTCATGGATTGGATTGGGATTGGGGTCAGGCTTCGTTTCTTTCATTTAGGGGGTGGACGTCGCCGCGAAGGTAATGAAATAACGAAAGCCTGACCCCAAAGCCAAAAGCCCTGACCCCCAGACCCCAAAGCCCTGACCCCAAAGCCCCACCCGCGCCTCCTCCCCGCGCCTCTGTGGCTCTGTGCGAGCCCGCCTTCAGGGCCCGCGCCTCGCCCGATCGCCGCGCCCGCGACCCCCCCCTTGGCCGGTCGCTCGGGTTGTGCACCTTGGCCGCCGCCGCCTCTCCCTCCATGATCCGCGCACCCCCCATCGCCATGGCGCCGCCGCCCACCCTCCTCACGGTTACCGAGTTCACCCGCCTCTTGCAGGAGGTGGTCGAGGAGCGCTTTTCCGAGGTGTGGGTGGGGGGCGAGGTGTCGTCGCTCCGGCGGGTCGCCTCGGGCCACACCTACTTCACGGTGAAGGACGCGGGCGCGGCCCTGGCCTGCGCATTGTTTCGCTACCAGCAGAAATACCAGCGGTTCGAGCTCGCCGAGGGGGAGGCGGTGGCCCTGAAGGGCAGGGTCTCCGTCTACCCGCCGCGCGGCACCTATCAACTGGTCGTCGACTACTTCGAGCCCCTTGGTGGCGGCGCCCTGGCTGCCGCCTTTGATGCCCTCAAACGCAAGCTGGAACAAGAGGGGCTCTTTGACCCGGGGCGCAAGCAACCCCTGCCGCTCTTGCCCCGGCGGGTGGGGATCGTTACCTCGCCCACCGGCGCGGTGATCCGCGACATCATCCAAGTCGCCACCGCCCGCTTCCCGAACTGCCAGCTTTTGTTAGCGCCGGTGCGCGTGCAGGGGGCGGAGGCGGCGGCGGAGATTGCCGCCGCGATCGCGCGGCTCGACCGGCGCGGTGACTGCGACGTGCTCATCGTCGGCCGCGGTGGCGGCTCGATGGAGGACCTGTGGCCGTTCAACGAGGAGGTGGTGGTGCGGGCGGTGGCGGCGGCTACCACCCCGATTATCTCGGCGGTGGGCCACGAGACCGACTTCACCCTCTGCGACTTCGCCGCCGACGTGCGCGCCGCAACCCCATCGAACGCCGCCGAGCTCGCCTTCCCGGTGAAGGCGGAGTTGCTCACCCTCCTGGCGCAGCGCAGCCGCAGCCTCGACCTCGCCCTGCGCCGCCGCCTCGACTACCTCGCCCAGCGGCTCGACACCGCCGGTCGCATCCTTGGCCAGCAACGGCGCCGCTTCCGCGACCAGCGCGAGCACATCGCCCGCCAGCGGTTCGATCTCGCCGCCGCCACCGTCGCCGGGATCGGCCGCCGGCGCGAGGAGCTTGGGCGGCTCGCCACCCGCCTCGAACGGCACTCACCGCGCGCCCGCCTTGCCTCCCACCAGGCGCGCCTTGCTGGCGGCGCTTCCCGCCTCGTCCACGCCGGCGCCACCCTCACCACCCCGCACCACCACGCCCTTCGCCGCCTCGCCGAGACCCTCGACGCGGTCTCGCCCCTGGCGGTTTTCAGGCGTGGCTATTGCATCGCCACCCGTCCGGGAGAGGCCGCGCCCCTCACCCGGAGCGCCGACCTCGCCCCCGGCGACCCGGTCGAGCTGCGCCTCGCCGAGGGGAGGGCCGTGTTGCGGGTGGAGGGCTAGCGGCCTGTCGGACTGGGTCCCGATCGACCGCGGTAGGGGGAGCCATGGGCGGACCCGTGGGCCGTGCTTCGGAGGCCGAGCCCCACGTGGCGCTCCGAACGGATCCGACCGACTCGTAGACCGCTTAGCGCCGAACGGCCGTGGGGGTTGGAGACAGCGCGGCGCACCTCGCCCGGCAGGTGCATCCCCCGGACCGACTCGGCGGAGGAGGCGGGCGCTTCACCCCGGTGTGGAGCCTCTGCGCGAGCCCGCCTTCAAGGCCGCGACCCAAGCCCGATTGGGGCGCCCGCGACCTTCCCGTTCGTTCCCCCCGCGCCTCCCCCCCGCGCCTCTGCGCCGCTGCGCGAGCCGGCCTTCCTGGCCGCGACCCAGGCGGCGGTTCGTCCGCGCCACCCACCCCTTCCTATTTCCTACTGCGTTGAGTCGTCTCCTCCCCTTCCCGATTCGCGCCCATTCGCGTTCATCCGCGGTCCCCTCTACAAACCCTCTTCCGCACCAGGATTGGATTGGAGGTCCGGGGGTGCCATTGCAACGGGTCGAAGGGGTGCGCCATAACGAAGTTGGAATCCCAATGGCCGCGCCGCGACCGTGGAGCAAGGATCGTGACCGGGGTGGCCACGTCGGTGGCGCGCCCTATAGTTTTCACCTTACGAAGGAAGGGAGAGACGGTGACTGGCGAGCGGATCCTGTGGATGGTGATCGGGCTGTGGCTTTCCATGGCGGGTGGGTGGATTCACGCGGAGGCGGATGAGAAGGGCGGGATCCAGCCGCCTTCCGGGCAGGTCGAGGGGATCGACCCGCAGGCGCAGAAGATCATCGACCAGCAGATGAAAGGCTTGCAGGAGCGCGAGGCGGCGACCTTTCCGTGCAGCCTCTTTCCGCAGGCGGAGATCGATGCGCTGGTAGGCAATCCGCTAGACAAGGGGAGTTACGCCTTCAACCACCGGGTTGAGGACGATCGCCAGTACAAGAGCGAGTCTTGCGACTGGTCGGTGGTGGGCGGCGAAGGCAATGAAGTCGGCCTCTGGGTGAGCCTGCCGCGCCACTTCGCTTCCGGCCAGGTGGAATGCTCGCCCGGCAGTACCAACCGGAAGATCACCGGCATCGGCGATCAGGCGTGGTGGGAGTACCAGAAGTACTTCGGCATGGGCACCCTGCGGGTCTGTTCCGCGACCGCGATGGTGGAGGTGAAGGTCACCGTAGAGAATCGGGACGAGGCGAAGGCCAAGAAGATCGCCCAGACGATGGCGGAACGGGCCCTAGCGTCGCGGTGATTCAACGAGCCCCTGGCCTCCGACCTCCACGCGAATGGCGGCTGGAGGGGGCGCCTCCATCCTCGACGCGCCCAAATCCGCAGGCGGCGGATCGCGCGATGGCGGGTCGGTCGCCACGCACACGGTTCCGCCCTTGCACATTGCCAGGCGCCAAGGTGGCGGATCGCGCGATGGCGGGTCGGTCACCACGGTCAGGGTGGGCGTCGCCACGGGCCGGTGGGGCAAGGGTATGGATTGCGAGACGCCTACCGCTTGAAGGAGCACAAGATCCGCTCCGCCCAGGGGGTGGGGATTGGCTGATGGGAGAGGGCGATCATGCACGCACACTACCTGCAACACGTCCCCTTCGAGGGGCTGGGGGCCATCGGCTGGTGGCTGGAGGCGGCCGCGGCAGAGGTCACGCGGAGCGCCCTCTACGCGGCAGAGCCCCTGCCGGACGTGGCCGGGCTCGACCTGCTCGTGGCCCTGGGCGGACCGATGAGCGTGAACGACGAGGCGGCCTTTCCATGGCTGGTGGAGGAGAAGCGGTACCTTCGCCAGGCGATCGACCGGGGGATCCCGGTGCTCGGGGTGTGCCTCGGGGCGCAGCTCATCGCGAGCGCCATGGGGGCGCGGGTCTATCCCAACAGAGAGAAGGAGATCGGCTGGTTTCCGGTGACCGCGGTGGAGCCGGTGGATGGGTCGAGCTTTCGCTTTCCCACCGCCATCGAGGTCTTTCACTGGCACGGGGAGACCTTCACCCTGCCCGCCGGCGCCGTCCACCTGGCGCGCAGCGCCGGGTGCGCGCACCAGGCCTTCCAACTCGGCGGATCGGCGATCGGTCTGCAATTCCATCTGGAGACCACCCCGGCGAGCGCCCGCGCCCTCGTCGATCACTGCCGCGGGGAGCTGCTACCCGGCCGGTTCGTGCAGAGCGAGGCCCAACTCCTCGTCCCACCGGCCGGGCGGTATGCGGCCATTTACGCCCTGCTGGGTGAGCTCCTCGCCTATCTGGTGGGGGCGGCGCGGTAGGGGCAGCGCCGTCTGGGCGGGGGTCGAACCCCTTGGGCAACCGGCCCGAATCGCCTTACCGTCGAACCCATCCATTCCCTGCCGCCTCCGGTTGGGTCGCGCCATGTTCCGGCCAGGGGCAACCGACAGGAACCACGCCCATGCCCATCAACCATCGGGTCCGCGAAGGCGAGACGGTTGCCTCGATCGCCGCCCCCCACGGGCTGGCGCCGGAGACGGTATGGGACGATCCGGCCAACGCGCAGCTCAAGGCGCAGCGCGGCGATCCCAACATCCTTGCCCCCGGCGACGTGGTGGTCGTCCCGGACAAACGGGCGAAGGAGGAGAGTGGCGCGACCGAGCAGCGCCATCGCTTCCGCACCCATCGTTCGACGGTGACCCTGCGCCTCGTCCTCCACGACGCGGGCAACAAGCCGGTGGCCAATGCGGCATGCACCCTGGTGGTGGGGGAGCGCTCCTTCGACCTGACGAGCGACGGCGACGGCCAGATCGAGCAGCGGGTCCCGGCCGGCGAGCAGGACGGGAAGCTCCTGGTGGGGGAGCAGCTCCTGCCTATGAAGATTGGCCACCTGGACCCGCTCGACGTGCACGCGGGCCAGCGCGAGCGGCTCAACAATCTCGGCTATCGCGCGGGCCAGGGGGATGACCCGGACGCGCCGGCCTACCGCTCGGCGGTGGAGGAGTTTCAGTGCGACTACGACCTCGGGGTGAACGGTGTGTGTGGCCTTGAGACGCAGAACAAACTGAAGGAAGTCCACGGATGTTGACGCGGGTTGGGGCGGGGATCGCGATGGGGTGGGGGGGGGCCTTGGGGAAAATCGTCACCTCTGTTGGCGGACCTCGGCCCGTCGCGGGGGGTGGGTTTCGACCCGTTCGCGAAGCCGGCGCGTGGCTCGCGCCCCCTTCCGTATCCGGGGCGCGTCCACCACGAATGGCGTGTCCGGGGAGGTTGCCGGTCGTGAGCCCCCGTCCCACCCACAGCGCGACCCCGGGCGGCGCGGCGTCCAGCCACCCCCTCGGGGACGTGGACGCCCGGTGCGTGGCGACGACTACTGCAGACGGCCGCAATACGATCGCCGAGCCCCTCGTGCCGGTGGCGTCGTGGCGCATGGATGACCTCCGCTTTCAGTTCGACTCCTCCTTCATCCGGCCCGAGGCGGCCGACGAGTTCACCCTCCTCGCGGTCCTGGCCAAGGAGCACCCCAAGGCGCCCATCACCCTGTTCGGCCACGCCGATCCGGTGGGGGACGACGCCTACAACAAGAGGCTCAGCGGCCGGCGCGCGATCGCGGTCTACGCCGTGCTCACCCGCGACCCGGCCTTGTGGGAGGAGCTCTACTCTCACCCCCACGGCCGCGACGCTTGGGGGACGCGCACCCTCCAGCTCATCCTCGAAGATCGGGGCCACTCTCCGGGACCGATCGACGGCATCGCGGGAGAGCAGACCCGGGTGGCGATCAAGGCCTTCCAGCGGGAGAACGGCCTCACCGAGGACGGGGTCGCCACCCCCCTCACCCGCGCGAAGCTGTTCCGCGCCTACATGGATGGCCTTTGCCGCGACGCGGCGGGCGAGCCCTTCGTTTTGGAGAAGGCGGACTTTCTCGGCCAGGGGGGGGATGGCGACAGGCGCGGGGATGTCCAGGGGTGCGGCGAGTTCAACCCGGTGCGCCTGTTTTCCCAGGCCGAGCATCAACGGCTCCAGCAGCCGGCGAACCGCGCCGAGCGCGACCGCGAGAACGCCCCCAACCGCCGGGTGGTGGCGCTGCTCTTCCGGCCCGGCACCGTCGTCCCCCTAGCCAAGTGGCCGTGTCCCGCCGCCACCGCCGGCGACTCCAAGTGCCGCAAGCGGTTCTGGTCGGATGGTCCAACCCGGCGCACCTTTCAGGAGCAGCGCCGGGAGTACCCCCAGACCCGCGACACCTTCGCCTGCCGGTTCTATGACCGGATCGCCGGGGAGTCCCTGATCGAGATCCACGCGGGCGGGCAGGGCAAGTTGTTCATGGAGATCCGCGACGCCCTCGGGGTGGAGCCCCTCGCCGGCCGTGGCTATCGCATCACCCCCCTCGGTGCAGCGGCGGCGATGTTCGAGGGGAGGCTGGACAACCAGGGGCGGCTGAGCCATGCCGGTGTCCCGTCCGACGACTACCAGCTCGTGGTCGACGGGGTCGCCGGGGAGCACGCGGCCCTGGTGCTAGATGCGGCGGCGAGCGAGCCGCAGCTCCGCTTTCTGGAGGGATAGGCCGTGGCCATCCGCGTCTTGTTGCAACCCGCGACCGTGCGGGTGACCCCCGGCGGGGGTAGCGCCGCCTACACGGTGGTGACCGGCGTCACGATCAGCCTCACCTCCCGGGGACGGGGTGCGGCGCCGGTGCAGGCGACGCCCACCCCGGCCTCCCTGGAGTTCTACGAGCTGCCGGTCCAGGGCGACACGGCGCGCACGGCGCGGCTCCTCGGCACCCTGGCGGGTGCGATCCGCCTCGACGGGACCGATTTCAAGTTTGCCGGCGGCGCGCCGCCGCTCATCCAGTTCGCCCCCCTGGTGGATGAGACGGACTTCTTCGTCCCTCTCACCTACGACCGGACCAACTTCGAGAACGTGACGGATCAGCATCTGTGGCTGCCGTGGGAGAGCGTCGCCGAGCGGGGCCGCCTGGAGCTGGGGGTGAAGCTGCGGATTGACTCCGCTGTCCACGCCGACCTCGCCAACAACGACACCCTCGACGTCTCCCTCGTCCACCGCGGGGTGCCCGATGACGGTACGGACACGGCGCAGCGCTTCGATTGCCAGGGCATCACCGAGGTCTACCCGACGGGCAACCACAACCTTACGACTGCCCAGCGCATCCCGATCTCTTCCGACCCTTTGCGCATCCGCGTCCACGACAGCGTGCGCGACGCCTGCAACGCGGTACACGCGGGCTCCTTCAACCTTGCCCAACTCACCACCCACCTGACCACCATCTTTCGCGACGCCGGGTTCGCCACCGTCGACGTGCAACTGAAGAGCGACGCGGACGCCACCGCCGCGTGGTGGCAGCAACGCTCCGGCCGGTTCATCGCCAAGAACGTCGCCGATCCCCGGCATGCCAGCGACCTCGATGGGCAGGAGCTGCCGTTCTTCGAGTTCTGGGCCTTCAGCCAGACGAGCCTGTTCGCCAACGGCGAGGCGGCTGAGTCTGAGGCCCTCAACCCGGGCCACGAGATCAACGTCTCCGCCCGGACCAAGCGGGTGATCGCGCCGATCGCGGTGCTGGGCAGGCAGGCGAAGTTCGACGACACCTACCAGCAGATCCTCCAGCCGGCGACGCGCATGCAGTTCCTCGCCAGCCTGCTGGCCCACGAGATTGGCCACACCCTCGGCCTGCCGCACGCCCTGCACTTCAACGCCCGCAGCCAGTCGTACTCGCAGCTCGGCGGCGACATCATCGGGACCATGGGCTTGTTCAGGGTCGACGGCGGCCGCGGCCGGGTGCAGAAGTTCGGCCCGGTCCACAAGGCGACCCTCCGCCGCCACTTCCTGTAGGCGAATCGGGCGTACCGGCAATCCGTGGCGGCGGGTGGTGGCGCATGGCGCTGAGTCCAGCAGCGCCTAGGCGGACTCAATGGTGTCGGCCTTCCCCGCAGAGCTTTCGGGGCGGTTCGGGTGCGGCGCCGGGTGCGCTCAGGGCGCTGAGCCCAGCAGCGCCAGGGCCGACTCGATACCGTCGGCGGCGGAGGAGATGATGCCGCCGGCGTAACCCGCCCCCTCGCCTATCGGGTAGAGGCCGAGGTGAGAGGCGGACTGGCGATCAGGACGCCGGACCATGGTCAGCGGGCACGAGGTGCGCGACTCCACGCCATAAAGCAGCGCCGGCGGGTCGAGGAAGGTGGGGGCGATCCGGCCGAACCGGTCGAGCCCCTGGCGCAGCGCTGAAGTCAGCGGCCGCGGCAAAAGGGTGGTGAGGCGCGCCCCCGCCACCCCCGGGCGATAGCTCGCTGCGGGAATCGGCGGGTTGGCGCGGCCGAGAAAGGCGGCGACGGTCTGCACCGGGGCGCGGTAGTCGCTGCCGCCGAGGCGAAAGGCGAGGCGCTCCAACCCCTCTTGGAAGTGCATCCCGGCCAGGACCCCGCCACCCGGAAGATCCGCGGGAACGACCCCGACCACCACGCCGCTGTTGGCAAAGCCGGTGGCGCGGCGGCGCGGGCTCATCCCGTTCACTACCCCTTGTCCCGCCGCCGAGCCGGAGGCGACTACCTCGCCACCCGGGCACATGCAGAAGGTGTAGACCGCGCGGCCGTCGTGGGTGTGGTGGACGAAGCGGTAGCGCGCTGGCTCCAGGCCGCGGCCGGCGTCGGCGCCGTACTGGATCCGGTCGATCACCGCCTGCGGATGCTCGATGCGCAGGCCGACGGCGAACGGTTTGGCCGCCATCGCCACCCCTTGGCCATGGAGGGCGGCGAAGGTGTCGCGGGCGCCGTTACCCAGGGCGAGGAAGAGGGCGGCGGTGTCGATCGTCCCCGCGCTCGTCGCGACTCCCGTGATCCGCCCGTCGCGCACCACCAGGCGGGTCATGCGCGTGGCGAAGAGGAAGCGGCAGCCGAGTCCCGACAGAAAGCGGCGGATGCGCACCACCACCGCCCGCAACCGGTCGGTTCCCACGTGCGGGTGGCCGTCGATCAGGATGTCAGCCGGCGCCCCAAAGCCGACCAGCTCCTGCTTGATCCACTCCACCAACGAATCATCGCGCGACGCGCTCAGCTTGCCGTCGGAGAAGGTACCCGCGCCGCCCTCGCCGAACTGGATGTTGTTCTCCGGGTCGAAGCTGCCATCCCGGTGAAAGGCGCGCACCGCCTTCACCCGTTGCTCCACCGGCTGGCCGCGCTCGATCACGATCGGTGGATTGCCCGAGCGCGCCAGGATCAGGGCGGCGAACAGCCCCGCCGGGCCGCTGCCCACCACCACCGGCGGCTGGGCGAGGCGGCGCGCCGGGATGACCGGCGGCGGCGCCGGCGGCCCCAGGGGGACCACGGTGGGGTGGGGCGAGCGGCTGACCGGTGCCTCCACCGCCACCGTGTAGACCCGATGCACCCCGCGGCGCGTATCGAGGGAGCGCCGCCGGATGACCACCTCGCCGAGCTCGCTCTCGCGCACCCCGAGGCGGCCGGCGACCGCCGCGCGCAGCTCCGCCTCCCCCGCCTCCGGGCCGATACACACCTCCCGCACCAGCCAATGCCGTATCTCAAACACCGCGCCTCCAACTCAAAGGGGGCGCCACCCTACATCAACCGGGCGGCGCCGTTCAGGCGGCCAGCGTGGTGAGAGAGCCTGTTGGACCTGGTCCCGATCAACGATCGCGCGCGGATCACGGCCCGGATCGGGCGCCAACCTTCGTTTCCTCGGCCCCCGTAGTGCGACGAACACCTCCCCCTCCGGACCCGAGCCCGCCGCTTCTCGGCCCACGATCGACCAGGTTCACAGACTCCTCGTGGACGGCGCGGGCCTCGGCGGGCCGTGGCCAAGTTGGCGAGTTTGCGTGTTTGCAGGACTGACCCCAGTACGCGCCTACAGCATCCCGACTTGCAGGCGGGCGACCTGGCTCATCCGGTCGGGACCCCAGGGGGGATCCCAGACGAGGGTGACCTTGGCCTCGGTTACCCCGGCGACCTGGCGCACGGTCTGCTCGACCTCACCGGGGAAGGTCTGGGCGACGGGACAGCCCGGGGCGGTGAGGGTCATGGCGATGGCGACTTGGCCGCCCGCTTCCACGTCGAGGCGGTAGACGAGGCCAAGCTCGACGAGGTCGGCGGGGAGCTCGGGGTCGTGAACCGTGTGCAGGGCGGCGATCACCCGCTGGCGGAGCGGTTCGCACGCGGGGGCGCAGGTGCCGGGCGGCCCACCGCCGGGGTGGGGCGGTGCGGCTGGAGTGGGCGCGACTTCACCCCCCTCACCGGTGGCGGCGCCCAGGGGGAATCTCCGGCGCAGGGGTTCCATCACTCGGTGCACACGGTCTCGTGTTGGTTCTCGATCGCCGCCTTCATCACGTGCCATCCCAAGGTGGCGCACTTGATCCGCATGGGGAACTCGTGGACTCCGGCGAGGACCGCCAGCTTGCCGAGCGGCGCCGCCGCCTCGCCTTTGTGGGTGAGCAGGTGGTGGACGGACTGGAAGAGGGCCTCCACCTCCGCAATCGGCTTGCCCTTGATCGCCTCGGTCATCAGCGAGGTTGAGGCGACGGCGATGGCGCAGCCAACGCCTTCGAAGCCGACGTCGGTGACGATGTTGTTTTCCACCTGGAGGTAGACCGTGAACTCGTCGCCGCACAGGGGGTTGAAGCCGAACGCCTGGTGGTTGGCGCCGCCGGGCTTGTGCTGGAAGTTCCGCGGCCGGCGGTTGTGGTCGAGGATCACGTCTTCGTAGAGGGCGCGCAGGTCGTTCATCGTCCGAGTACCTCCTGAACGTGGTGGATCCCGGCTACCAGGCGGTCGATCTCCGCGCGGCGGTTGTACAACGCGAGGGAGGCGCGGGCGGTGGCGGGGAGGTGGAAGTGGTCCATCACCGGGTGGGCGCAGTGGTGGCCGGCGCGGATCGCGATGCCGTCGCGGTCGAGGATGGTGGCGACGTCGTGGGGGTGGGCACCGGCGATCACCATGGAGAGGATGCCGAGTCGCTCCGGCGCGTTGCCGATCAGGCGCACGCCGGTGAGCCCGGCGAGTTGGGCGAGGCCGTAGGCGAGGAGGTCTTGCTCGTGGGCAGCGATCCGCTCCCGGCCGAGGGAGTCGAGGTAGTCCAGCGCCGCGGCCAGCCCGACCGCGCCGGCGACGTTCGGGGTCCCCGCCTCGAAGCGAGCGGGTGGCGGGGCGTAGGTGGTCTCCTCGAAGGTGACGTGGCGGATCATCTCGCCGCCCCCTTGGTAGGGGGCCATCTGCTCCAAAAGCTCCCGGCGGCCGTAGAGGCAGCCGATCCCCATGGGGCCGTACACCTTGTGGCCGGAGAAGGCGTAGAAGTCGGCGCCCATGGCGTGCACGTCGACTTCCAGGTGAGCCACGGCCTGGGCGCCGTCCACCAAGAGCAGGGCGCCGGCGGCGTGGGCGCGCGTGGCGATCTCGCGCACCGGGTTGATCGTGCCGAGGGCGTTGGAGCCGTGGACCACCGCGACCAGGCGGGTGCGCTCGGTGAGCAGCGCGTCGAGCTTGTCCAGGCGCAGGCAGCCCTGATCGTCCATGGGCAGGACCTTCAAACAGATGCCGAGGCGGTCGCGGAGGAGTTGCCACGGGACGATGTTCGAGTGGTGCTCCATCTCGGTGATCACCACCTCGTCGCCGGCGGTGAAGCGGTTGCCGAGGGAGGCGGCCACCAGGTTGATCGCCTCGGTGGTACCGCGCACGAAGACGATCTCCGCGGCCTCGGCGGCGTGCAGGAAGTGGGCGACTTTGGCGCGCGCCTGCTCGTACGCCTCGGTCGCCCGCTCGGCGAGGGCGTGGACGCCGCGGTGGACGTTGGCGTTGTCGTGGGCGTAGTAGCGTGCCATCGCCGCGATCACCGCCTGCGGCTTTTGGGTGGTGGCGGCGTTGTCGAGGTAGACGAGGGGCTGGCCGTGGACCTCTTGATCGAGGCAGGGGAAGTCGGCGCGCACCGCGTCGAGGTCCAGCGGCGGGCGGGTCGGGGGGCGGGGCGCGGCGAGCGGGCGGGTCATCGTGGCTCCTCCAGCAACTCGGTAAGGCGGCGATCGACGCGCGCGCGGACCGCTGCGGCCACCGTGGGGTCGGCGACGCTCGCCACCACCTCGGTGGCAAAGGCGGCGGTGAGGATCTGACGCGCCTCGTCCGCATCGAGCCCACGGGCGCGCAGGTAGAAGAGGGCCTCGTCATCGAGTCGGCCGACGGTGGCGCCGTGGCTGCACTTCACGTCGTCGGCGTCGATGCGCAGGATCGGCCGGGTGTCCGCCTCGGCGCGGTCGGAGAGGAGCAGATTGGCGTTGGTCAGGCGCGCGTCGGTCTGTTGGGCGCCGGGGTGGACGTGGACCAGGCCGGAGAAGCAGCCACGGCCACGGCCGGTGACGATCTGCTTCACGAGCTCGCGCGAGCGGGTGGCCAGGGCGTCGTGGTCGATGCGGGTGGTGAGGTCGAGGTGGTCGCCCCCGCCCGCGAGGGCGAGGCCGAAGAGTTGCGCCGAACCACCCGCGCCCGCGAGATGGGTGGCGAACTCGGTGCGGGCGAGCCGGCCGCCGAGGGCGAGGAGGTGGGCGGTGAGGCGGCTATCGCACCCCTGGGTCACCGCCACGGTGGCGGTGTGGAAGCTGCCTGGCTCGTGAACGAGCTTGAGGTAGTCGAGTTGAGCGCGGGCGCCGAGGTCGATCTCGGTCACCGGGTCGGCGAAGGCGTTGGCCGTCCCGAGGGCGACATGGTTCTCCACCACCGTGGCGTGCGAGCCAGCGCCGAGGACGATCAGGTTGCGCGGCGCGGAAAAGAGCGGCTCGCTGGTGGCGGTGGTGAGGAAGAGGAGCTCCACCCTCCCCGCGTCCACGCCGTCGGCAACGAACAAGACCGCGCCGTCGCAGGCCAAAGCCATGTTCAGCTCCGCCACCGGCTGATCCGCTCCGAGGTGGTGGCCAAGGTGGTGGGCCATCTCGTCGGGCCACCGCTCGATCGCTTGGGCCCACCCCGCCAGGCGCAGCGCCGACCGTTCGGGCGGCGCCGCCGGCCCGCCGCACGGTCGCCCATGGACGCCGGTGGGGTCATCCCCGGCCGGGGTCGGGCTTACGCCAGCCCCCCTCGGGGATGGCGCGCCCCGCCCGATCCCGTCTGCCGAGAGGGAGGGAGCAAGGCAGAGGGAGGGGGCGAGGCGGCCATTCACAAAACAGAGGCGGGCCTTGGCGCCAGGAGCCATGAGCAGGGGGGCGAGATCGCCGGTGTCGAGGCCGATGCACTGCTCTCCCGGCGGCGCGAACGCCACCGGTGCCACCGCCGCCAGGGAGGTGTAGTGCCACCGTTCGTCGCGGGTCGCCGGCAGACCGGTGGCGGCGAAGCGGGCCATCGCCGCCGCGCGCAGGTCGGCGAGCCAGGGGGGCTCCGCGCCGACTCGCCGGGTCGCGCGCGCGCGAAAGAGGCTCCGGTAGTGGTCCACCGCTGTGGTGGGGTTGAGCACCTTGGTCGTCATCAGACTCTCCTCTCGCGTGGGGGCCACCGGACCCGTCACCGCGCCTCCACTCCGGCGACGTCGCCGGTGAGCCAGCCGTAGCCGCGCGCCTCCAGCTCCTTGGCCAGCTCCGGCCCGCCCGAGCGGACGATCCGCCCGTCGGCCAGGACGTGGACCCGGTCTGGCGCCACGTGGTCCAGCAGTCGCTGGTAATGGGTGATGAGAAGGACCGCGCGGCTCGGTGAGCGCAGGTGGTTGATCCCCCGCGCCACCACCTGCAAGGCGTCGATGTCGAGGCCCGAGTCGGTCTCGTCGAGGATCGCGAGGTCGGGTTCGAGCATGAGCATCTGAAGGATCTCGTTGCGCTTCTTCTCGCCGCCGGAGAACCCCTCGTTCACCCCGCGCTCCAGCAGCGTCTCGTCCATCTCCATGAAAGCCATGCGCTCCTTCACCGCGACGAGGAAGTCCATCGCATCCATCTCGGTCTCACCGCGCTGGCGGCGGCGGGCGTTCACCGCCTGCTTGAGGAGCATGGCGTTGGAGACGCCGGGGAGCTCCACCGGGTACTGGAAGCCAAGGAAGAGGCCGGCGCGCGCCCGCGCCTCGGGGAGCTGGGCGAGGAGGTCGGTACCGCGGAAGGTGGCGGTGCCGCCGGTCACCTGGTAGCCCGGCTTGCCCGCCAGGGCGCAGGCGAGGGTCGACTTGCCCGAGCCGTTCGGCCCCATGAGCGCGTGGACCTCGCCGGCGGGGAGGTGGAGGGTGATCCCATGGAGGATCTCGTTGCCGGAGACGGCGACCTGCAGGTTGTCGATGTTCAGCATGGTGGTTTCCTGGGGAGTGGGTGGGGCCGCTTGGGTGGAGGGCGGGGCGGCGTGGCTCTGCATGGGAACTCGTTCACCCGATCGCATCTTCGAGGCTCACCCCGAGGAGCTTCCGCGCCTCCACCGCGAACTCCATGGGCAGCTCCCTGAAGACCTCTTTGCAGAAGCCGTTCACCAGCATGGAGACCGCCTCCTCCGGGGCGATGCCGCGCGCCTGGCAGTAAAAGAGTTGATCCTCGCCGATCTTCGACGTGGAGGCCTCGTGCTCCACCCGCGCGCTCGGCTCCTTCACCTCGATGTACGGGAAGGTGTGGGCGCCGCAGGTGTCGCCGATCAGCAGCGAGTCGCACTGGCTGTAGTTGCGCGCTCCCGTCGCCCCCTTCGCTACCTTCACCAGGCCGCGGTAGCTGTTCTGGCCCCGTCCCGCGGAGATCCCCTTGGCGAGGATGGTGGAGCGGGTGTTGCGGCCGAGGTGGACCATCTTCGTGCCGGTGTCCGCCTGCTGGTGGTGGTGGGTGAGGGCGACCGAGTGGAACTCACCCACCGAGTCGTCGCCGCGCAGGATGCAGCTCGGGTACTTCCAGGTGATCGCCGAGCCGGTCTCCACCTGGGTCCACGAGATCCGCGACCGCGCGCCGCGGCACTCGCCGCGTTTGGTGACGAAGTTGTAGATGCCGCCCTTGCCCTCGGCGTCGCCCGGGTACCAGTTCTGCACCGTCGAGTACTTGATCCGAGCCTCCTCCTCGGCGATCAGCTCGACCACCGCCGCGTGCAGTTGGTTCTCGTCGCGCATCGGCGCGGTGCACCCCTCGAGGTAGCTCACCTGGCTGCCGCGGTCGGCAATAATCAGGGTGCGTTCGAACTGGCCGGTGGCCGCGGCGTTGATTCGGAAGTAGGTGGAGAGCTCCATCGGGCAGCGCACCTTCGGCGGGATGTAGCAGAACGAGCCGTCGGTGAAGACCGCCGCGTTGAGCGCCGCGAAGAAGTTGTCCGCCGGCCCGACCACCGAGCCGAGGTAGCGGCGCACCAGCTCCGGGTGGCTGCGCACCGCCTCGGAGAAGGAGCAGAAGAGGATCCCCTCCTCGGCGAGCCGGTCCTTGAAGGTGGTGGCCACGGAGACCGAGTCGAAGACCGCGTCCACTGCCACCCCGGCGAGGGCCTCGCGCTCGGCCAGGGGGATGCCGAGCTTGTCGTAGGTGCGCAGCAGCTCCGGGTCGATCGCGTCGCCGGACCGCGTCCCGGCGCGTCGCTTCGGCGCCGAGTAGTAGGTGATCGCCTGGTAGTCGATCGGCGGGTAGTGAACCCAGGCCCAGGTGGGCTCCACCATCGTTTGCCAGTGGCGGAAGGCAGCGAGGCGCCAGGCGAGCAGCCAGTCGGGCTCGCCCTTCTTTTCCGAGATGAGGCGAATCACCGCCTCGTTCAGGCCGGGCGGGACGCGGTCCTCGTCGATGGGGGTGACGAAGCCGTCGCGATACTCCTTGGCCAACAGCGCTTCCACGGATTGCTTGCTATTCATCGCTGCCTCCTTTGCGTGCGCGACGCCGCCACGGGGTGGAGCTCGAGGGGGTGGGTCGAACCATGGAGGGGGCTGGCCGCCACCATGTCCGCCAGGGTCACTCCCTCCAAGGCCGCCTGGACGATCTCGTTGACGCGCATCCACGGGGCGCGGGTGGCGCACGTCGCCTCGTGGTCGCAAAGCCCCTCGCCGTCGCTGCACGCGGTGACCGTCACCGGCCCCTCGAGGGCGGTGATCACGTGCGCGATGGTGATCTCCTCCGGCGGCCGCGCCAGGCGGTAGCCGCCGAGGGCGCCGCGCCGAGATGCCACCAGCCCCTTGCGGGTGAGCCCCTTGAGGAGCTTGGCGACCGTCGGCAGAGGGATGCGGCTCTCCTCTGCCACCTCCGCCGCCGTGTGCAGGCGAAACGGCGCCGCGGCGATCTTCACCATCACCATCGTCCCGTAGTCCGCGAGCTTGCTGATTCGAAGCATGAAGTCCTTCCCGGTCTCGATGTGGGACCACTCTGGTCCTCAACGGGCGAATGGGCAAGCGGGGCGCAGCCGGCCCCAGGCCGGCGACCGTGCGCGATGGAAAGGCAAGGGCGCACGCGGGCGCGGGGGGTGTTGCGGGCGCAGCAATCGGGGAGGGGGCGCGGCCGGGAAGGCGAGCTCGCGCGGAGACGCGGAGGCGCGGAGGGAGGGAGGATGTCTTGTAGAGCGGGCCGCGAATCACTGCGAAGGGGCGCGAATCGGGGAGGGGGGAAGACGAGGAACGGGTAGGAGAAGGTAGAAAGGGGTGGGTGGCGCGGGCGCACCGCCGGCGCGTCGTCGGCGATGTTGCTGGCGACACCTCCCCGCCGTGGCTCGCCCTACTGATGACCGGGGATCTCCGGCATCATCCCGCGATGCCACGCGACAACCTCGACTCGCCGGTGCGGATCGGCTCGGTCACCCTCCCCGGGCGGGTGGTCGCGGCGCCCATGGCGGGGGTCTCCGACCTCCCCTTTCGCGAGCTGGCGCGCGAGCTCGGTGCGGCCATGGTGTGCACCGAGATGGTGAGCGCCGAGGCCCTGGTGCGCCGCTCGGGCCGGACCCGCGCGCTCATGCGCTACGCGGAGGGCGAGCGGCCCGTCTCCATGCAGCTCTTCGGCGGCCGGCCCGCGGTGATGGCGGAGGCGGCGCGCGTGCTGTGCGACCACGGCGTCGATTTGATCGACATCAATATGGGTTGCCCGGTGCGCAAG
Source organism: Nitrospirae bacterium CG2_30_70_394 (assembly GCA_001873295.1). GTDB lineage: Bacteria > CG2-30-53-67 > CG2-30-53-67 > CG2-30-70-394 > CG2-30-70-394 > CG2-30-70-394. The sequence goes on from MNYW01000026.1 coordinate 17,014, forward strand.
GTGGTGAAGTCGGGCGCCGGGGCGGCACTCATGCGCGAGCCCACCCAGGCGGCCGCGGTGGTGGCGGCGGTGGTGGCGGCCGCCGATCGGCCGGTGACCGTGAAGATGCGCGCCGGTTGGGACGCCACGTCGATGAACGCGGTGGCGGTGGCGCGCGCCTGCGAGCAGGCGGGGGCGGCGGCGGTCTGTGTCCACGCCCGCACCCGCGGCGATGGCTTTGGCCCGCAGCGCCGCTACGACGTGGTGGCGGCGGTGAAGGCGGCCCTGACCATCCCGGTGATCGGCAATGGTGGCATCGATTCGCCGGCGGCGGCGATGCATGTGCTCGCCGAGTGCGCCTGCGACGCGGTGATGGTGGGGCGCGCCGCCCTCGGCAACCCGTGGATCTTCGCCGCCATCCGCGCCGCCTTGCGCGGCGCGGCCCCGCCGGTGGTGACCCTGGGCGCGCGGCGGCAGGCGTTGCTCCGCCACCTGGCGCGCGCGGTGGAGGTCCACGGCGAGCAGCTCGCGGTGCGCCGGATGCGCAAACACCTGGCGTGGTACCTCCACGGCCTGCGCGACGGTCATCGGGTGAAGGAGGCGCTCCAGCGGCTCGACTCCGCCGCCGAGGTGGCCGCGGCGGTGGCACGCTACTTCGACCGGCTTGCCACGGTGGAGGCCACCAGCGGGTGCGCGGCGGTGGAGGTCGGGGAATGAGCAGGGTGTTTGTGCTGGACGAGGGTGGCGCGCCGCCCTCCCTCTTGGAGGGGGTTATCGACTCCCCGCCCGGTGCCCCGGTAGCGCGCTGTTTCGACCGCCGGGCGGCGGCCGCGATCGAGGGGGCGGCGGATGGCGCGGCCCGGGCGATCGCCTTGGAGGGCGCGCGGTGAGCGACCCGGCCGCCTTGGCAGGCAGTGACCGTGGCGAGGCGGCGTGGGAGGCGCTCTTCGATGGCTTGCCGGTGGCGGTGGTGGCGGTGGATCGCCACGGCGGGGTGGTGGCGTGGAACCAGGGGGCGGTGGGGTTGATCGGGTCGTCGCGCCGCCTGGCGCGCGGTCAACCAGTCGCGGCGGCGATGGGGCTGGATTTCGACGTGGGGGCGGCGGTGGCGCGGGTGGTGGCGGAGGGGACGGTCTACCTGCGCCGTGACGCCCGCCTGCTCCTCGGGCCGGATCACGAGCGGGGGGTGGCGGTGCGCATCGGCCCGGTGGCGGCCGCGGCGGAGGGTTCGGCGGCCGCGGTCCTGCTGATCGACGACGAGGGGTCGTTCCAGCGCGAGGTGGAGCGGACCCGCCAGGCGGGGAGGCTGGAGGCCCTCGGGACCATGGCCGCAACCCTCGCCCACGAGGTCCGCAACCCCCTTGGGGCGATCCGCGGCGCGGCGCAGATCCTGGCCACCGTCTGTGACGATTCCGATGGGCGCGAGGGGATCGCGGTGATCCTGCGCGAGGCGGATCGGTTGGCGCGACTCGTGGAACAGGTCCTCGGGGTGGCGCGCGCGGGGGCCACGGTGGTGCGGCCGGTGAACATCCACCGGGTCCTCGATCGGGTCGTGGAGCTGCTTGTCTTGGAGCGTCCCATCGACCCCCTGGCGGTGGTGGCGCGCGAGTACGACCCGTCTCTGCCGGAGGTGGTGGGGAGCGAGGATCGCCTGGTGCAGCTCTTCTACAACCTGGCGAAGAACGGTCTCGAGGCGTCCCCCGCGGGCATCCCCGTGGTCTTCCGTACCCGCCTGTCGCCGGTGCGCGTGCGCCGCGGCAAGGAGGGGGCGCGGCGCCTGAGCGTCGCGGTGATTGACCGCGGCGCGGGGCTGACGGAGGCGGCGCGGGAGAGCCTCTTCACCCCCTTCTTCACCACCAAGGAGGGCGGCACCGGCCTCGGCCTCGCCCTGTGCGCGCGCATCGTTGAGGAGCACGACGGCGAAATCGAGGTGCGGCCCCAGCGCGGCGGTGGCACCCGCGTGGAGGTGTGGCTGCCGCTGGTGTAGGAGGGTGGCGGACTGGGTCGAGCGCCTGGGGAGGCAAGGGTGGGTGCGCCCGAATTGGGGCGCGGGGAAAGCGGGCCGCCAATGGAGGCCTATCCGCGCCTACGAAGGCGCAGGGTGGTTCGCCGTCGCTGCGGTACAACGCGCCTTCCGGCTCCGCCGAGCGCCAACTCAAGCCGCGTGGGCCGTCGCCTTCCCGTTATTGATTCGCGCCCCTTCCTGATTCGCGCCCGTGCGCGTGATTTGCGGCAATACCCAAAAACCATTTTCAATGGCTTGATCCGGCGGGAGCGCCCCCTACCCAACCGCCCGCGCCTCTCTGTCACCGTGAGTCTTACGGGTGCCTCGTGGCTGCGTCGCCAACCTCCGCGCCACCTAGTGAGGGAGCTGAGTGGTATGTGCGATCTCTGTGCCCAGTGTGGCCTGCCCGTGGGACGCCGCCCGCTGCGCGGCCGTGTGCGCGGCGCGGAGGCCGCCTTCTGCTGCTACGGCTGCTACCTGGTGATGCGGGTTAGCGGCGAGCCCGGGGTGCGCGGTGTGGCCCAGGGGCTGGTTCTGCGCCTCGGCCTCGGGTTGTTTTTCGCCCTCAACGTGATGGTCTTCTCCCTCGCCCGCTACGGCGGCCACTTCGCCATCCCCGCCACCTTGCTCGGCGCGGAGGTAGATGCGGCGCGTTTCAACCTCCTGCTCGAGTACATCCTCCTCGCCTTCGCCACCCCGGTGGTCCTCCTCATCGGCCTGCCCATGGTGCGGCGCCTTGGCTCGGAGATCGTCCACCTGGCGTTTTCCATCGACTCTTTGGTGGCGATCGCCACCTTCGCCGCCTTCGCCCTGTCCGTGCGTACCACCCTGACCGGCGGCGGCCAGGTCTACTACGACACCGCCTGCTGGCTCTTGGTGCTGATCACCCTCGGCCGCTATCTGGAGGCGCGGGCGAAGGTGCGCACCACCGGCGCGGTGGAATCCCTTCTCGCCCTGGCGCCACCCACCGCGCGGCGGAGGCGGGCGGACGGCGGACTCGAGGAGGTGGCGGCGGCGAGCCTCGTCCCCGGGGAGGTGATCGAGGTGCGGCCAGGGGAGGGGATTCCGGCGGACGGCGTGGTCCTCGAGGGGGCGGGCACGGTGGATCGCGCTCCCCTCACCGGCGAGGCGACGCCGGAGGCGGTGCGGGCGGGGGTTCCGGTCCATGCCGGCACCACCAGCATCGACGCCGCCTTCACCGCCCAAATCTCCGTGCCCCCCGGGGCGCGCCTCTTGGACCGCATCGCCAAGCTCATGGAGGAGGCCAGGGCGGCGCGTGGCCCGCGCCAGCGCCTCGCCGATCACGTCGCCGCGTGGGTGGCGCCGGTGGTGGTGGGGCTGGGGGTCGCGACGTTCTTCTACTGGCGCGGCCGGGTGGGGGTGGAGGTGGCGCTCCTGCGGATGCTGGCGGTGTGGGTGATCGCCTGCCCCTGCGCCCTCGGTATCGCCACCCCGATGGCCCTCTGGGTGGGGCTCGGGGTGGCCGCGCGTAACGGCCTGCTGATCCGCACCGCCGCCGCTTTGGAGGCGGTGAATGCGATCGACACGGTCTGTTTCGACAAGACCGGCACCCTCACCGCCGCCACCTTGGAGGTGGCAGAGGTGCGGGTGGGTCGCGGTGTCGGCGAGGGTGAGATGCGCCGCGCCTTGGCGGCCCTGGAGGCGCGTTCGGAGCATCCGGTGGGCCGTGCGCTGGCGGCGTGGGCGGGGGGTAGTGCACCGGCGGCGGAGCTGCGCACGGTGGTGGGGGCGGGGGTCGCCGGGCGGGTCGACGGCGTGTTGTGGCGCGCCGGCAGCCGCCGCTGGCTCGCCGCCGAGAGGGTGGCCTTAGAGCCTGCCGGACTTTGTCGCGATCGACTACGAAGAGCGGAACCAGGCTCGGATCGTCGGCCCGGATCGGGCCTCGTCCTTCATGACCGAGTCCCACCTAGCCCTACGAATGGGTCGCGATCCGGACTCGAGCCCGCTGGCTTGCGCCACGATCGACAGGGTTCGACACGGGCCGTGGGCGCGGCGCTCGCCCCTCTGCAGCCGGGCCGCTGGGTCTATCTCGCCCGCGACGGCGAGGAGTGCGCGGCGGTGCGCCTCGCCGAGCAGCTCGCCCCGCACGCGGCCGAGGCGGTGGCGCGGCTGGCGGCGATGGGCGTCTCCCTCCATCTCCTTTCCGGCGACGAGCCGGGAGCGGTGGAGGCGGTGGCCGGCCGCCTGGGGGTCCCGTTCACCGTCCACGCGGGGCTGCTGCCGGACGAGAAGATCAACGCGATCGAGCAGCTCGTGGCCGCCGGGCGCCACCCCCTCATGGCCGGCGACGGGATCAACGACGCCCCGGCGCTGGCCGTCGCGCCGCTGGGGATGGCGATGGCGGGCGGGACCGACCTCTCCCGCAATGCCGCCGACGTCATCGCCCTGCACGACGACCTCCGCCTCGTGCCCGACCTCCTCGCCCTCGGTCGCCGCGTCCACCAGACCTTGATCGCCAACCTCCTCTGGGCCTTTTCCTACAACTTTCTCGGCGTCATCCTCGCCGCCGCCGGCCGCCTCTCTCCGGTCTTCGCCGCCAGCGCGATGTTCATCTCCTCCCTGCTGGTGATCGCCAACTCGCTCAGGCTCAACCGCTGGCGGCCCGCGGGAGATTAGCCAAGCAACATCTCGAATGCGGGAGCAAGATCGCAACATCTCGAAGCCAAGGGTTCCTTGGGAAGGTGTGGGGTTGCAGGAAGAGATCGCCTTTGATGGGTTCTGATGCCATGGATCGCCATGTGTAGCCGCGCATTGTCGACGGGTCCGCTACCCCTCGTGTTGCGCATCGCTCGTCTATTCGTGGTTGGTTGTTTGGCGCTACCTCCTTTGCATGCCCAGGCGAGCAGCCTGGAAATACCCCTGCGCATACCCCTGGAGCCAATCCGCCAAGCCCTTAGCGCGCAGCTTGCGACGTCGGCTGAGACCCCGAATGTGATCTACGAGGAGGGTTCATGTAGTTACCTGCACCTCGAGGCCCCGCGCCTCGAGGCCCATGACGGGCAGTTGCGTTTTGTCGGCCCTGGCGCAGCGGCGTTGGGTGGTGAGCTGTTCGGCACCTGTCACAGCGCCACCGCCTGGCAGGGCTCCATGGAATTCACCCTCGTACCGCTACTCGACAGCACGGGTGGCATGCACCTGCGGATTATCGATTCCAAACTCACCGACGCCAGCGGAGAGAGCGCGCCGAGGTTGGGTTTCATCTGGGAGTTGACCAAACGCTACCTCCATCCACGCATGGAACAGTTCAGCTATGACGTTGGTACATCGCGCGACGCCCTGCTCGCGGTTCTACGCGCGGCGGCCCCACCGGAACACCGCGCCGAGCTGGAACAGGCTCTACGTCGAGTGCAGGTGCTGGAACCACGCATCGAGGCCCGGGACATCGTGGTGCCGATCACCTTTGTTTTACCGGAAGCTTGGTTGGCGCCACCACCAGCGGCGACCTCGGCGGAAGCACCTCTGACCGAAACCGAACTCGATGTCTTGGACAAGACACTGCAGCCATGGGATGCATTCCTGGTCTACAGCATCAAACAGATTGCGCTCGACAGCGACAATGAAATACTACGAAAACGTCTTTTTGAGTTGCTGCTGAACAGCCGGTATCGCTTGACAGATATTCTCTCCGGTGAGCAACCGACCGCCGGCGATCCGGTCCGTGCCCTGTTCGTGTCGACCTGGAACGATCTGCGGACGCTCCTCGCCGATGCCCAACATGAAGGCTTGCTCGATACTGGGCTGCTGCGCTATGCCGCCTTCATTAATGCCGGTGATGCCTTGACGGCCCTGGACCACGCGGCGCCCGGGCTTGGCATGCACCTTTCCATTGATGGGCTGCGACGTTTGGCGCACAGCCTGCGTCCGGATGATCTCGCGGATTCGCTTGCCTACGATCAGAAGATCGATCCACTCCTACGCCAACTATTCGACGTCGACGAACTACCTGTACCCGCGCCTAACCCCGCGCCCGAGCCGCCCCCACCGCCGGAACAGAGCTGGCTGGATATCTTTGTGACCTCAGCCCATGCCTCGGATACGGTCGAGCAGGTTGCAGGCCTACCGGCGCTGGACCGCTGGGTACCCGGAGAGGACGAACTCGATGCGTATGAGCAGCGGTTGTCATCCTTGTTGGAGCAGAGCGCAACGGCGGAGTTGCAGCGTATCGGGGTCGACGCACCCTACGATCAGATTTTCCGAAACCTGATACCGACCACGGCGATGATTGAGAGTTGCTGGCATCAGTATGTGCTTCGTGCCGGCGAGATTAGCTATCTGCGCTCCCAGGCCGGCAGTGTTGGCCTCATGCAGATCAACCAGCATGTTTGGCGCGGCTTTTATGATGTTGAACGCCTAAAGTGGGATACCGCCTACAATGCCCGTGCGGGTACGCAGGTCCTGATGCGCTACATGAAGGACTACGCCATCGCCTACGCTAACCGCAGCGGCGATCTCAATCATATTCCGCGCGCCACCTATTCGGTGTATAATGCGGGCCCGCGTGCTATGGGTCGTTTTAATAATCCGAATAGCTCCAAACGTGAACAACGCGTCGATCAGAAGCTCTGGACCATCTATCAAGGTATCGCGGCGGGTGGCCACGTGGACGTGAACAGTTGCAGCGTCACGCCCGCCGCGGTGACGCAGTGAGATAAGGGCCGTTTGTAGGGGCTTCTCCCGGCACAACGGTGTGGCTGCATTCCCGGAGGTCACCGCTTCAGACTGTTGAAGTCGTTGCTCCAACCTCCCGTGCTACTCCCACTCGATCGTTCCCGGTGGCTTGGAGGTGATGTCGTAGCAGACGCGGTTGATGCCGCGGACCTCGTTGATGATCCGGTTGGCGATCCGCGCTAGCAGCTCATGGGGGAGCTCGACCCAGTCGGCGGTCATGCCGTCTTTGGAGTGGACGCAGCGGACCACGCAGGCGTTTTCGAAGGTTCGGGCGTCGCCCATCACCCCCACCGTGTGAACCGGCAAGAGGACCGCGAAGGCCTGCCAGATCTGGTCGTAGAGGCCCGCGGTGCGGATCTCTTCCTGGACCAGGGCGTCCGCTTGGCGGAGGATCGCGAGCCGCTCGCGGGTGACCTCGCCGAGGACGCGGATGGCGAGCCCTGGGCCGGGGAAGGGGTGACGGCCGACGATCTCCTCCGGCAGGCCGAGCTCGCGGCCGAGCTCGCGCGCCTCGTCCTTGAATAGCTCGCGCAGGGGCTCGATGAGCTCGAAGCCGAGCTCCTCCGGTAGGCCGCCGACGTTGTGATGGCTCTTGATGATCGCGGAGGCGTTGCCGCGCACCGGCACCGACTCGATCACGTCCGGGTAGAGGGTCCCCTGGGCGAGGAAGTCGAAGGGGCCGGCGCGCTCGGTCTCGCGGCGGAAGGTGGCGATGAACTCGTGGCCGATGAGCTTGCGTTTCTTTTCCGGGTCGGTGACCCCGGCGAGCTGGTCGAGATTGCGCGCCGCCGAGTCGGCGACGACCAGGGGGATGTGGAGGTAGTCACGGAAGGCGGTGGCCACCTGCTCCGCCTCGCCCGCGCGCAGCATGCCGTTGTCGACGAAGATGCAGGTGAGTTGGTCGCCGATCGCGCGATGCAGCAGCAGCGCCACCACCGACGAATCGACGCCGCCGGAGAGGGCGCACAGGACCCGTCGGTTGCCGACCCGCGCGCGGATCGCCGCCACCTCCGTGTCGATAAAGGAGGCCATGGTCCAGGTTGGAGAACAGCCGCAGGCGCGGTAGACGAAGTTCTCCAGCATCGCCGTGCCGTTGAGGGTATGGACCACCTCCGGGTGAAACTGGACGCCGAACCATGGCTGGCTCTCGTGGGCAATGGCGGCAAACGGCGCGTTGGCGGTGGTGGCGATCGGGTGGAAGTGGGCGGGCGGAGTCTCGATGCGGTCGCCGTGGGACATCCACACCCGCTGCGGCGTGGTCAGACCGGCGAACAGGGGGGCATCGCGCTGGATCTCGATCTCGGCGCGACCGAACTCGCGCCGAGCCGAGGGGGCGACCTCACCCTTGAGGGTGTGGACGAGCCACTGCATGCCGTAGCAGATGCCGAGGATCGGGATCCCGAGATCGAGTAGCACGGGGTCGGCCATGGGGGCGTCGTGCTCGTAGACCGAGGCGGGGCCGCCCGAGAGGATGATGCCGCGAGGGGCAAAGGCGCGGATCCGCTCGATGTCCGCGGTGTACGGCCAGATCTCGCAGTAGACCCGCGCCTCGCGCACGCGCCGGCCAATGAGCTGGGTGGTCTGGGAACCGAAGTCGAGGACGAGGATGCGCTGGTCGTGCATGGGGCCCGGGGGGTGAAGGGGAGGGAAGGGTGATCGTGGAATGGGGTGGCTACGGTGGATGGTTCATGCGCCGACCGCCCCGACGCCTGGGTGCGGTGGCTTTTCTCGCCACTGCGCCCGGCGGCGGCACTCTAGGGGCTCGGCACGGCGGTGAAAAGCAGGCCGCCCTGCGCGGCGAATCGCGGTGCGGCGGGTGTCACGGTTCCCGGGCGTCATCGAGGTCCAGCGCTCGGGAAGGCCCGCAATCCCCCGGCGCTCTTGGCTTGGGCGACGCGCAATTGGCGAGGCGATCAAGGCAAAAAAAACGGGCGGCCCGGTGACCCGGACCGCCCGTGCTGCGTGTGGTGCGCGGTGGCGGTTACTCGCCGGTCGCCGCGCGGTGGAGCTTGATCTCCACCTTCTCTTCCAAGGTGGCGTAGTACCGCTTGAGGATCTCCACCACCTCGGGACGGGAGAACTCGGGCGGGACGTCCTCGCCCTCGGAGAGCATCTTCCGCATCTTCGTCCCAGAGAGGAGCATCCGATCCTCCTTGCCGTGCGGGCAGGTCTTCATCGACGCCATGCCATCGCACTTCTTGCAGTAGAAGGTCCAGTCGATCTTCATCGCCTGGGTCTCCATGGCGCCCTTGGGGATCTCCTCGAAGATCTTGTGGGCGTCGAAGGGGCCGTAGTAGTCGCCGACGCCCGCGTGGTCCCGTCCGACGAGGAGGTGGGAGCAGCCGTAGTTCTGCCGGAAGAGGGCGTGGAGCAACGCCTCGCGCGGACCGGCGTAGCGCATGTCCAGCGGATAGCCCGCCTGCACGTAGGTGTCCTTCACGAAGTAGTTCTCGGTCAGGGCGTTGATGCAGTCGCGGCGCACGTCCGCGGGGATGTCACCCGGCTTGAGCTTGCCGAGGAGCTGGTGGATGAGGACGCCGTCGGTGATCTCGATGGCGATCTTCGCCAGGTACTCGTGGGAGCGGTGCATCGGGTTGCGGGTCTGGAAAGCCGCCACCGTGTTCCACCCCTTCGACTCGAAGATGGCGCGGGTCTGGGCCGGGGTCATGTAGATCCCCTTGAACTCGGTAGGGAAGCTCCCCTCGGAGAGGACCTTCACCGGCCCGGCGAGGTTCACCTCCTCCTGCTCCATCACCTTGGCGACCCCGGGATGCTCCATGTCCGTGGTCTTGAAGACGCACTGGCACTCGTGGGCCTTGTCGATGGTGTACTTCTCCGTGACCTTCATGGTCCCCATGATCTCGCCGCTCTCCTCCTCCACCAGGGCGATCTCCTCGCCGAGCTTGATGGAGTCCGCCTTGCCCTGGGTGGTGGAGAGGGTGATCGGGATCGGCCAGAAGAGGCCGTTGGCCATCTGGTAGCGGTCGCACACCCCCTGCCAATCCCCCTTGGTCATGAACCCTTCCAGGGGGGTGAAGCCGCCGATCCCCATCATGATGAGGTCGCCGGTCTCGCGCGAGGTCATCTTCACCTGGGTGAGCCCCTGCGCCTTTGCCAACTCCTTCTTTTGGGCATTGCCGGTCAGAAGCAGGGGTTTGAGATCACCTCCACCGTGCGGTCGAACGAGGGCCATGAGCTTTCTCCTTGTGAACCCGAGGGGGGTGGTCGCGGCAGGCAGACCACCGCCCCGATTGAACAAAAAGGCCGCGGCAGGGAAGCATGGAGGGGGCTTGTGGGTCAACCCGGAAACGGTGTCCGTGGCCGCAGGCGCGGACCTTTTCGGCGTTGCGGCAGGCGTGGCCTGGCCCGCGCGACGTGGCCGCCTTGCATTGGCGTGGGGAGCCTGGCTATCGTCCCGGACGATTCGGATGAATGGTGTCCGATTCCTCTGCGGAGGCCCTCCCCGATGCGTCTTACCAAGGCTGGAGACTACGCCATGCGCGGGCTGATCTATCTCGCCCGCCGGCCGCAGGGGGAGTTTTCCCTGGTGGGGAACATCGCCGCTGCGATGGAGGTTCCGGAGAGCTTCCTCGCGAAGATTTTTCAGAATCTGGCGCGCGCCGGTTTGGTGCGCTCCAACCGCGGCTACGGCGGCGGTTACTGCCTGGCGCGGCCGGCGGCGGCGATCACCCTTTTGGAGGTGATCGAGTGCGTGGAGGGGCCGATTGTGTTCAACGACTGCACCGACCCGCACGCCGCCGAGGACGAGACGATGGCCTGTACCTCCGCCTGCGGCGCCCAAGGGGTGTGGCAAGAGGTGCAGGAGGCGGTCCGCGCCATCCTGGAAAAAAAGACCATGGACGAGCTGGCCGCCACCGCCGCGCTGCCCGGTTCCGTTGCTCAGCCGATCACCCTCGGGCCGCGGCGCTTCGCCCGCCCAGGCCGGTAGCCACCCCAGTCCATTCACCCCGCTTCCCACACCGGATCGATTCGCAGGAGAGATTTGATGGCCACCACCCAGACCCCTGCCCCCCCGCGTCGCATCTACATGGACCACGCGGCCACCGCCCGCCCCCTGCCCGAGGTGGTGGCGGCGATGCTCCCGTACCTGGCGGAGGAGTACGGCAGCCCGCAGTCGTTCCACCGCCAAGGCAGCGGTCCGGCCCACGCCCTCAAGCGGGCGCGCGAGCAGGTGGGGGGTCTGATCGGGGCGCCGGCGAGCCAGATCACCTTCACCAGCGGCGGCATCGAGGCGAACAACCTGGCGGTGAAGGGGGCGGCGCTGGCGTATGAGCGGCGCGGCAAGCACATCGTCACCACCGAGGTGGAGCACTACTCGGTCCACCACTCGGTGAAGTTTCTGGAGAAGCTTGGCTTCGAGACCACCTTGGTGAAGGTCGACGGCTACGGCCGGGTCGACCCGCAGGCGGTGGTCGACGCCCTGCGCGACGACACGATCTTGGTGAGCGTGCAGCTTGCTAACCAAGAGGTGGGGACCCTTCAGCCGGTGGCTGAGGTGGCCCGCCTGGTGAAGGCGCACAACAAGCAGATCATCGTCCACACCGACGCCACCTACGCGGTAGGGCAGATCCCGGTGGACGTGGCCACCCTCGGCGTCGACCTCCTCTCCCTCACCGCCCATCGCTTCTACGGCCCGAAGGGGGCCGGCGCCTTGTACGCCGGCAAGGGGGTGCGCCTGACGCCGCTGATCCACGGCGGGGTGCAGGAGAACGGCAAGCGCGCCGGCACCGAGAATGTCCCGGCGATTGTCGGCCTCGGGGTCGCCGCTGAGCGCGCCGCCGCGGAGATGGAGGCGCGGGTCGAGAAGGTCCGCGGCCTGCGCGATCGGCTGGAGCGTGGCCTCCTCGAACGGATCGAAAACGTGCAGGTGAATGGCCACCCCAGCGAGCGGCTGCCCGGCTACCTCGACCTCTCCATCGAGGGGATTGAGGGGGAGGGGACCTTGGTACGCCTCGACCTCGACGGCATTGCCGTCGCCTCGGGCTCGGCGTGCGCCTCCATGGCCCTGAAGGGGTCGCCGGTGCTGCACGCGATCGGCGTCGACGAGGTCCTCGCCCAGGGCTCCATCCTCATCACCCTCGGGATCGACAACACCGACGCCGACATCGACGACGCCCTGGAGGAGATCCCCAAGGTGGTGGCGACCCTGCGCGCCATGTCGCCTATCTACGGCAAGCGGAAGCACTACTTCCGCTGACCGCGCCCCTGGACTCGGGATGACCACGATGCAGACCACAGAAAAACGGCTGGCCGACCGCCGGCGTCTTCTCCACCCACCGGGAGGAGCGGGCTCCTACCCGCCCCCCCTGGCCGCCGCTGGCTGGTCGGGCCTGTTGCGCCGGCAGGAGCCGGCTCTTCCCTGAACGAGATCCACCCTCCCTAACCCCCAAGGAGTCCCCCATGCAGCACACCGACTACAGTGCCAAGGTGATCGACCACTTCATGAACCCCCGCAACATGGGCGAGCTTGCCGGGGCGAACGCCGTGGGCACGGTGGGCAGCCCCGCCTGCGGCGACATGATGGACATCTACCTGAAGGTCGAGGGCGACCAGATTGTCGACGCCTCGTTCAAGACCTTCGGCTGTACCGCCGCGATCGCGAACAGCTCGATGATGACGGAGATGGTCAAGGGAATGAGCCTCCAGGATGCGGAGAATCTGAAGAATCGCGACATCGAGGCCGCCCTCGACGGCCTCCCGCCGCACAAGATCCACTGCTCCACCCTCGCCGCCGACGCCCTCCACGAGGCGATCAAGAGCTACAAGGAGCGCCAGGGTGCGACCCAGGGCAAGGTGGCGGCGTCATGAGCGAGGCCCCGCTCGCGGTGGACGGCGAGCTCGACACCTTCGGCATGTGCTGCCCGATGCCCATCTACGCCACCTCCCAGAAGTTGAAGGAGCTGGCCGCCGGGCAGGTACTCAAGGTCTCCTCCGACGACCCGGGGTTCCTCAAGGACCTGCCGGCGTGGTGCAAGCAGACCGGCAACCCGTGTTTGCGGATCGGTGAAGAGGAGTCCGGGGAGTACGTGGGGTACGTGTGCAAGCAATAGCTTTATTCACCCGCCTGGCTCCTCTACCCTCCCCGGGCCGCACATCGCGCGCAAGCGATGGCTCGAAACCTACAGGAGGTGTCCACGGTGGAAGCTCAGAAGAAGGTGCTCATCATCCAGACCAGCGGCCTGAAGACACCCGAGCGGATTCCCGCCCCCTTCTTCATCGCCACCACCGCCGCGGCGATGGACATGGACGCCACCGTGGTCTTCACCATGCAGGGCGCCTCCATTGTCCGGAAGGGTGCCGCGGAGCGGACCCGGATCAAGGAGGGTGGGGCCACCATCGCCTCCTTCCTAGACCAGGCGATCGAGAGCGGGGTGAAGCTGATGGTGTGTCATCAGGCCCTGGACTTGGTGGGGATGGAGCCGGACGACTGCATCGAGGCGGTGCAGGAGGTGGTCGGCGCCGCCGCGATGCTCGACATGGCGCTCGAGTCGGACATCGTCCTCACCTTCTGACGATCGCGCTCGCGCCGCGGGGCAGCTCAAGCGGGCGAAGCGTCGCGTGGGCCCCGCGGGCAGGCAAAAGCGGTGGACCACCACCACGTCGCCATCGCCCTAATCAGTCGCCACGGCCGCTGGCTGGTGCAGCAGCGGCGCGCCGGCGTCCCTCTCGCTGGGAGCTGGGAGTTTCCTGGCGGCAAGGTGGAGGCGGGCGAGAGTGGGGCGACCGCCCTCCTGCGTGAGGTGATGGAGGAGGTCGGGATGGCGGTGACGATCGACCGCGCCCTACCTCCGCTGACCCACGACTACGCCGACCGGCGGGTCACCCTCCACCCCTTCGTCTGCACTGCCACCGATGCGCCGGTGGCGTGCGAGGGCCAGCTCCTCCGCTGGGTGACGGCGGAGGAGCTGGCCAACCTAGAGATCCCGGCCGCGAACCGCGCCCTCCTTTCCCACCTGCAAGCAGGGGAGGGCGCGCGCTAACAGGCGCCTACTCCGCCTGCCCGGCCGGTGGCTCGGCGGCGTCATCGACCATCGGCGCCTCTTCGTTCATCCCCTGCTCGCCCGCACCCTCCAGGGGCGCCGCCGGGGCGCTCGGCGCCTCGCTCGACTCCACCTTCACCTCCGCCTTCTCGACGATCGCGTCGTAGTGGTACCCCATGCCGAGGTCCTTGTCGCTGGCGAGGGTGCCCACCACCAGGACCGTGTCGCCGACCTTGGTGGAGGCGTCGCTGGTGATCACCAGGTCATTCGTCCCGTTGTCCCCGGTGCCGTCTTGGATGTGGTACCAGTTGGTCCCCATCACCCCCTGCATCGCCTTCACCACCTTGCCGCGCACGGTGACGCTCTTGCCGGCGAGATCGGTCCGCTGGGCGAAGATGTCACGGACGGTGAGGCCGCCCTCGGCGGGCGTGATCGAGCCGGGGGCGACGGTCACTGAGGCTGGGGTGGACTCCTGTGCCGGGTGCATCCCCGGGGCCATGACGCCCGGAGCGCCGGCGGCGGGCGCGGTGTTCGGCAGGGTGTTCACCTGCGCCGGCGGGGTCGGGGCGGCGGGGGTGGCCGGAATGACCGGGGCTTCCATCGCCTCGGGTGGCTCGGCCGTGGGGGTCGAGCCACCCTCAACCTCCTCCTTGGAGGGGACACCACGGTTACAGGCGGTGGCGAGGGTGAAGGTGAGGGCGAGCAAGAGGAGAGCGAGACGAGTCACGGGGAACCTCCAGGGACGTGGTGAAAACGATAGGTTGTGTGCGAGAGTGCACCGAGCAGGGGCGCAGGTTACCGCCGGCAATAAAAGTCCATCAAGGCCACCCATGACACCGATCTCATCCCCCTTCCCGTCCCGCCTTCGCCGGTGGTTTTTCCTCCTCACCCTCCTCGCCGTTGCCCCCGGCTGCGGCTACAACGCGATCATCACCCACGACGAGGCGGTGAAGCAGGCGTGGGCGGACGTGGAGGCGACCTACCAGCGGCGTTCCGACCTTATCCCCAATCTGGTGCAGACGGTGAAGGGGTACGCCGCCCACGAGCGCGAGACCCTGGAGGCGGTGACCGAGGCCCGTGCCCAGGTGGGACAGGTGAAGGTGAGCGCCGAGGAGCTCTCCGACCCGGCGAAGGTGGCCGCCTTCCAGTCCGCCCAGGCGGGGATGGGCTCCGCCCTGGCGCGCCTGTTGGTGGTCGCCGAGCGCTACCCGGAGCTGAAGGCGGACGCCAACTTCCGCGACCTCCAGCACCAACTCGAGGGGACGGAGAACCGAATCAACGTCGCCCGCCAGCGGTACAACCAGGCGGTGGCCACCTTCAACGCCGCGATCCGCACCTTTCCGAACAACCTCACCAATCGCCTCCTCCTCCACCTCACCGCCAAGGAGGGGTTCAAGGCGGAACCCGGTGCGGAGGTGGCGCCGAAGGTGACGTTCTAGCCAGCGCGCCGCGCCCCCACGGGTGGGTCGCGCACCGGATGGAGTGGATGGGTCCGGCAAGCGCCCGCGTGCGGTGCGCGGGGCGCGCCTCTCCTTGCGGCTGGCGATTGCGGCGCAACGCCACGGGGGGAGCGGCGGGGGTGACCGTCAACGGTCCGCCGGGTGATCTGCCGGGCAAGCGGCGCTGGCCAGGCGCGCGCAAGCCCAACGCGACCCACCCCAAGACCCGTTGCCCCAGGCGTGCGGAGGCTCAGGGGGTGCTGCGATCGACCCGCTGTTGGCAGTACGCGTACAGCGCGTCGTAGACGATCCACTGGGCGGCGTTGATCTGGTGATCGTCCGCGTAGCCGAGGTGGCGAAACCCCTCGGCGATCGCCTTGAGCCCCGCGGCCTCGGGCTGGTTCCAGAGGGCATTGTCGGTATCCGCGCCGTTGACGATCTTGGCCAGCAGCACGATCGCCGGGTCCGCCATCAGGTCGTACTTCTTCACGATCGCGTCAAAGGAGCACTCCCTTCCGTGGTGGCCCAGCTCGACGCCGGCCACGTCGTAGGGGATCGCACCCTCTTGCCGCGCGACCTCCAGCACCTGCTCGGCCGGCACAAAGACGAACTCCGCCGCGGGATCGACAAACTTGGCGATCAGCCAGGGGCAGGCCACCCGGTCGACCTTGACGTGCTCGCGTGTGACCCACTTCATGATTTGCTCCTTGGGTGGTGGGCGGGCAACCCCGCCAAGAGCGGGGCGCCGGGCGCCACTCAGCCGATTAGGGTCTCGATCAAGCCGGCGGCCCCGCAGGCGCCGATCACCGGGATGATGCCGACCTTGAACCGCCACAACGCCACGAAGGCGGCGACGCTGATCGCGCCCGCGACCCACTCGAAGGGGGCCGCGAACCCCTGCGGCCAGAGGACGTGGTAGGCGAAGAAGAGCGCGAGGTTGAGCACCACCCCGACCACCGCGGCGGTGATGCCGGTCAGCGGCGCGGTGAGTTTGACCTCGTGGCGGCTTGCCTCCACCGCCGGCGCGCCGGCCAGGATGAAGAGAAACGACGGCAGGAAGGTGAAGTAGGTGGCGATTCCCGCGCCCGCGGCCCCGGCCAGGGCCAGGTGCGTGGGACCGAAGAGCGCCCGGGTCCAGCCGCCGACGTAGCCCACGAAGGCGACGATCATGATCAACGGGCCGGGGGTGGTCTCGCCGAGGGCCAGACCGTCGACCATCTGCGCGCCGGTGAGCCAGTGGAACTGCGAGACGCCGCCTTGGTAGACGTAGGGCAGGACCGCGTAGGCGCCGCCGAAGGTGACCATCGCCGCCTTGGTGAAGAACCAGCCCATCCGGGTGAGGGTGGAGTCCCCACCGTAGAGAGCCACCAGCACCGCCATCACCCCCGCCCACAACCCGAGGCCGATGAGCAGGTAGTGGCTCAGCCGCACCCAGGAAAGGCGCGCCCGGTCCGGCAGCGGCGTGTCGTCGTCGATGAGCGCCGGGCCGTAGCCGTTGCCCGCGAGCCCGTGGCCGCCGCCTCCGCGGAACCAGTCGGGGGCGACCTGGCCGCCGATGAAACCGATGGTCCCGGCCCCGACCACGATGGCGGGGAAGGGGACGTGGAGGGCGAAGATGGCGACGAAGGCGGCGGCCGCCATCGCCCACAAGACGCCATTCGTCAGGGTCCGGGAGCCGATGCGATAGGCGGCGAACAGGACGATGGCGGTCACCGCCGGCTTCATCCCATACAACAGGCCGGCGACCACCGGGACCTTGCCCCAGGCCAGGTAGACCCAGGTCAGCCCCATGAGGATGAACAGGGACGGAAGGACAAAGAGCGTCCCGGCGAGGATCCCGCCCCAGGTACCGTGCATCAGCCAGCCGATGTAGGTGGCGAGCTGCTGCGCCTCCGGGCCGGGGAGGACCATCGCGTAGTTGAGGGCGTGCAGGAAGCGGCGCTCGGAGATCCAGCGGCGCCGCTCCACCAGCTCCTGGTGCATCATGCTGATCTGGCCGGCGGGGCCGCCGAAGCTGATGAACCCCAGCTTCAGCCAGTAGAGGAAGGCCGCGTGCAGGGAGACCGCGGCAGGGGTGCCACGCTCCACGGTCGCGGTGGGGTAGGGGATCGACACGGTGTCTCCTTGATCAGGGTGAGATCAGGCCGTCGCGGCCGGTGGTGTACAGGGCGTCCAGCACCGGGGCCATGGCGGCGAGCAGGTGGTCGTCATCGGGGGCGTGCTGGCGGCAACCGGCGAGGATCGCCTCGAAGCCGGCCCCCTCCGCCACCGGCGGCCCCCCCGCGTCCAGGTAGTGGACCAGCTCCGCCAGGCGGGTGAGTCCCGGGTCGGACTCGAGACCGAAGCTCGCTATGAGCACCTCGAAGGTGACCCGCTCGCCGATGTGGGTGAAGGTGGCGCCGTCGAAGTCGAAGCCGACCACCTTCGCCGATCGGGCGGCCACCTTCTTCAGCCAGACGAACCGTGGCTGCGGGTCGATGAACCGCTGGATAAGCCAGGCGCTGGCCACCCGATCGACCCACAGCCCGGCGCGGGTTGCCCAGGTGCGACCGTGAAAGGCGGCGGGGTCGAGACGCGCGATGGCGCCGGCGCGGGTGGCCGGCTCCTCCGGGGAGAACCACCGGTTGATGGCGCCTTCGGCGCCCGCGAGTGCCGCCGCCGCCTCCTTTTGGCTCACCGCCGGGAAGTAGTCGATGGCCGCCAGGGCCGCGGAGTCCCGCTGCAGCTTGCGCAACCGGCGGCGGGCCGCGGCCTCGCCATGGTGGGCGGCGTCGCGCCGCAAGGCGGTGGCCGCTGCGATCAACTCGCCGTACTCGCCGCCGCGCGCGAAGAGGTCACGGAGCGTCTCGTCCGTGTGGCCTTGCGGGCCAAGCTCCAGGAGGTAGGCGGTGCCCCCCTGGTCGCGCACCGCCGCCGCCTGCTCGGCGAGCGCCGCCGCCAGGGGCTCTTGCCACGGCAGGAGGTAGACCCCGTCGCGCAGCATCGCCGCCCCCAGCCCCTTGATCCCGCGCCACAACCGCACCCGCACCGCGCCCACCTCGCCCGGGAGGCGGGTGATCAGGAGGAGCCAGGTGGGGGAGGCCGCAACCATGTGTTACGCATATTACAGTGTTGTTACGTCTGCACAATAATCTTCCAGGGAGGGGGCAGAGGTCGGGGCGCGGTCGCTGTTGAAGCCCCGTCCGTGCGCCGGCCGGAGGGCGGCCCCGCCCGCGCCCCGCGCGGGGGTCACAACCCGGGGCTCTCTGCCCGATCCACCGTTCGCCGGCGGCCAGCCTGGACCGTCCCGGCCGCCGCGCCGCGGGGGGGTGCAGCACACGCCCCACCGGGCGCTCAGGATCCGGCAAGGTTGTGCGCGGTCGACCCGCAACCGGCACGTGACACCCTGGCCGCACCGTGTTCGATCCGGCGGAAGATGGGCGCCTCTGTGGTCGGGCGCCGGTTCGCCGGTCGTGGCGGACAGGGATTGACCCCCGAGGGCAGCGGTGGCGCGCGGCCGCCGTCGCGCTTGGCGATCTGGCGCACCGATTTTCAGCGCGGTGGCGGCGGGCGAGCGGTGCGCCACGGTCTGGCGTGGGGAGGCGCCCCGCAACTCGGTCCGCCACCGGCGGCGGGCCGGGGCGCGGGTCAGGGGGGCGCTGGCCGCCTTCCCGGCGCGGGTGGCCGCGGACCCGTCGCGCCGCCTAGGCCGTCTTCTCGCGGTGCTCGTAGATGCGCAGGGGTGGCTCGTCGCCGTGGACTACCGCCTCGGTGATGATGCACTCGGCCACGTCGTGGTCCGAGGGGATGTCGTACATGATGTCGAGCATCACCTCTTCGAGGATCGCGCGCAGGCCGCGGGCGCCGGTCTTGCGCTCCTGGGCCAGCCGCGCGATCGCGCGCAGGGCGTCGTCGGTGACCGTGAGCTTCACCCCTTCGTAGGCGAAGAAGTGGCGGTATTGCTTCACCAGGGCGTTGCGCGGCTGGGTGAGGATGGCCATCAGGGCGGCCTCATCAAGCTCATCAAGGGCCGCGAGGGTGGGCAGGCGGCCGATCAGTTCCGGGATGAGCCCGGCCTTGAGGAGATCCTCCGGCTCGGTCTGGCGGAGGTAGGTCTGGCGTGCGGCCAGGTTGGTGGCGAGGGGCGCGCCGAAGCCGAGGGTCTTGGTCTGCAACCGGCTGGCAATCACCTTCTCCAGGCCGACGAAGGCGCCGCCGCAGATGAACAGGATGTTGGTGGTGTCGACTTGCAGAAACTCCTGGTGCGGGTGCTTGCGCCCCCCCTGGGGCGGGACGTTGGCGATGGTTCCCTCGATCAGCTTGAGCAGGGCTTGCTGCACCCCCTCGCCGGAGACGTCGCGGGTGATTGAGGGGTTCTCCGACTTGCGCGCGATCTTGTCGATCTCGTCGATGTAGATGATCCCGTGCTCCGCCCGCTCCACGTCGTAGTCACAGGACTGGAGGAGCTTGAGGATGATGTTCTCCACATCCTCGCCCACGTAGCCCGCCTCGGTGAGGGTGGTGGCGTCGGCCATGGTGAACGGGACCTGGAGGATGCGCGCCAGGGTCTGGGCGAGGAGCGTCTTCCCTGTGCCCGTGGGGCCGATGAGCAAGACGTTGCTCTTGCTGAGCTCCACGTCCGACACCTCGTGGCGGTGCAGGAGGCGGGTGTAGTGGTTGTGGACCGCAACCGAGAGGACCTTCTTCGCTTGCTCCTGGCCGATCACGTACTCGTCGAGGATGGCGTGGATGTCCCGCGGCTTGAGGCCGGTGATTGCCGGCTTGGACGGCGCGGCGGGTGCGGGCTTTTGGATGAGCTGGCGACAGAGGGAGAAGCAGTCCTCGCAGATGAGCAGCCGCGGACCCCCGCGGGGCGAACCGCCGGCCGGGTGGAGAAGGGCAAGGGGCTGCTGCGGCTTGCCGCAGAAGGCGCACAGGGGCTGCTTGTTGGCAGGGGGCATGGGGGACCGGGAGAGGGAGGCAGAGGTTGCGCCAATCTATCGCAGATCTCGCTGCTACTGCTCTTCCTTCTTCGTCTCCTTCTTGCGCTCGACCACTAGGTCAACCAGGCCGTACGCCACCGCCTCCTCCGCCGACATGAAGTTGTCGCGCTCGGTGTCGCGCTCGATCTGCTTCAGCTTCTGGCCGCTGTGGCGGGCGAGGATCTGGTTCAGGGTGTCGCGCGTCTTGAGGATCTCCTTGGCGTGGATCTCCACGTCGGTCGCCTGCCCCTGAAAGCCCCCGAGGGGTTGATGGATCATCACCCGCGCGTGCGGCAGGCAGTGGCGCTTGCCCGGTGCCCCGGCGGCGAGGAGCACCGCCCCCATGCTCGCTGCCATGCCGATGCAGATGGTCGACACGTCGGGCTGGATGTACTGCATGGTGTCGTAGATCGCCAGCCCCGAGCTCACCATGCCGCCGGGCGAGTTGACGTAGAGGGAGATGTCCTTGGTGGGGTCGTCCGCCTCCAGGAAGAGGAGCTGGGCGATCACCGCGTTGGCGATCATGTCGTCGATCGGGGTGCCCAAAAAGACGATGCGGTCCTTGAGTAGCCGCGAGTAGATGTCGTAGGCGCGCTCTCCCCGCGGCGTCTGCTCGATCACCATCGGGATCAGGTTGGCGTGCGGGGCGGCGGGGAGGTCAGACGTGGGCCAGGCCATCGGGCTCTCCTAGATCAAAGGGGTCGGGCGGGGCGCATGTTCCGCCGGGAAGGCGCGGCGCCAGGGCGAGTGGCTAGGCCGCCTCGCCCACTTCCTTGAGGGTGGCTTGCGCCAGGCAGAGGTCGAAGGCCTTCTCCTCGCGCAGCCGGTCGTGGAGCGGGTCAAGGGAGCCAAACTGGCTCTGGTAGTACTGGCGCAGGACCTCGGGGGTGACCCCCACCTCCTGCGCCTCTTTTTGCAATTGCGCCTGGATCTCCTCGTCGCGGATCTCCACGCTGTGCTCCTCGGCCACCCGGTCGAGGATGAGGGTCAGGCGGGCGCGTTGCTCCGCGTCACCGCGGAGCTCCTCGTGGAGCTCCGCCTCGCGTTTGTCCACCTGGTCTGCGTCCATCCCCTCGCCGAGGAGGCGGACCACTCGGTTCTTCACCATCATTTGGAGCTGACCTTCCAAGAGGGTGGTCGGGACCTCGATGGGGTGAAGCGCCACCAGCTTCTCGGCGATCTCCGCGTGGTAGGCGCGGCGGTTGGCCTCGGTGATCCGGGCGGTGAGGCCGTCACGGATCGACTGCTTGAGGGCGTTCAGGTCGTCGTGGTCGAGGTCGCGGGCGAAGTCGTCATCGACGGCCGGGAGGATCTTCTCCCGGATCTCCTTCAGAATGACCTTGAAGGTGGCCTGCTGGTTCGCGAGGTCCTTCCGGTAGTCGGCGGGGAAATCGATGGTGAGGTCGCGCACCTCGCCGGCGTGCATCCCCTCAATCCCCGCCTCGAGCTGCGGGAAGATCCGCCCCGTGCCCACCTCCACCGCGAACCCCTCCCCGCTGCCCCCCTCGAAGGGTTTGCCGCCGACCGTGCCGGTGTAATCGATGATCCCCACTAGACCGTGCGCCAGGGTGGCGTTCGCGTCTTCGATCTTGTTCAGGGTGGCGTTGGCTTCGCGCAGGCGTGCAAGGGTGGAGTCGACCATCTCGTCGGTGACCTCCACCGGCCGCTTCGGGAGCTCGAGCTTGGCCAGGTCCTGGAGTTCGAAGCGCGGTAGGACGTCCACTTCCGCGAGGTAGACGAAGGGCTGGCCCTCCACGATCGAGATCTCCTCCAGGGTCGGTGGGCCGATCGCCTTCAGATCGTGCTCGGCGAGCGCCTTCGGGAAGGACTCCTGGAGGAGCTGGTTGCCCACGTCCTCCTTCACCCCGTCGCCGAACCGCTGGCGGAGGACCGACAAAGGCGCCTTGCCGGGGCGAAAGCCGGGCAGGCGGGCGTTCTTCCGGAGCGCCTGGTAGGCGCGCTCGAAGTGCTGGCTGGCCTCTTCAGCGGGCACGGTGACTCGCACCTGGTAACGGGTGGCGGTGAGCTCCTGGGCGGTGGTCTCCATCATCCTCTCTCTCGAAAAACGGGGCGGTGGCTGGTGCGAGAGGGGGGACTCGAACCCCCACACCTTGCGGCACTAGATCCTAAATCTAGGGCGTCTACCGTTCCGCCACTCTCGCCTGCGGGGACAAACAAAGACGGCCGAGAGTTGCCTCTCGGCCGGGATGTGGGTTGGTGAGCCGTGAAGGGATCGAACCTTCGACCCGCGGATTAAGAGTCCGCTGCTCTACCAGCTGAGCTAACGGCCCACAAGAAAGACGATGAATGCGCCCTACGCGCTGCGCCAAGCGATGGTACTCAGGTTCGTGGGGTGAGTGAAGGGGCTCGAACCCTCGACAGCCGGATTCACAGTCCGGGGCTCTACCAACTGAGCTACACTCACCATCCGCGCGCCATTGTCGGGGGATTCGGAGCGCATGTCTAGGCGCCGGTCGGACCGCCGTCTAGGCGCCGTGGGGGTGTTGTGGGGGCGGCGGGTCTGGGGCGCGGTGGCCACGCTACGGATCGCCGGCGAGGGTCGCGGCCTACTTTTCCGCCGCCAGGGCGAGTTCCCCCTCCAGCCGTTCCAGGTGTTCGCGGATACGGCGGTGGACACCGAGCCGGTCGTCCATGACCAGGACGTGGTAGTCGGCGGGGAGGCTGACCACCCGGTGGTCGGCGTGGGTGAGGCGCACGGCGATCTCCTGGGCGCTGATCGGCTCCACCGTCGGGTCGTGGTCGCCCTGCAGGATGAGGCAGGGACAGGTGACCTCGCCGAGGTGTTCCTGGTAGGCGGCCATCACCTCTTGGAGTTGGTGGATCCCGGAGATTGGCAGGTGGAGGTAGTTGGTCTCCGGGTGTTCCGGGGTCACCGGTTCGAAGTTCTTGAGCCCCGCCACGCCTGGGAGCATGCCGGCGAACTGGTTCGCCTTGTGGAGCAGCGGCACCAAGCTGGAGCGGCGGCTCGTCAGGCGGGTCGGGGTGGCGATCGAGACCACCCCCGCCACCGCCTGCTCCGCGGCGAGGAGGTAGGCGAGGCAGCCGCCCATGGAGTGGCCCACCGCCACCACCGCGTCGCATTGCTGCTGGAGGTAGAGGAGGCCGAAGCGGGCCGAGTCGAGCCACTCCTTCCAGCACCGGCCGGCGAGGTCGTAGGGCGAGGTCGCGTGGCCCGCGAGGCGCGGGGCGCAGACCGGGAAGCCGTGGGCGGCAAGGTCGTCGGCGAGCGGCGCCATCGTACCCGGCGAGGCGGAGAAGCCGTGGATCAGCAGGGCCCCGAGGTGTCGGGTGCCATCGCGGAAGAGGGAGGAGCCGTCCTTGCGCTCCATCTCAGACTTGTTGAGGTGGTGGTAGCGCGGCTGGTCGAAGCTCTCCTTGGCCGCGGCGTAGAGGAGCGCATCGTCGTCGCGCAGGGCCTCGGCCACCTGGCGATGGCGCTCCTCGCCGGTGAGTTGAATGACCGCCTCCACTGCCTCGACGCACGGGCGTACCGGCTCCGACTCGTTGACCGCGAGCTGGATGTGGTTCTCCAGGCGGATCTCGTCGAAGTCGTGCTCGTCGGTGAGCTTGGGGGAGAGGAGTAGCTCGTCTCGGTTGCGCTGCACCAGGTGCTGTTGCTCGGCCCGTTCCAGGAAGCCGGCCATCCGGTCGAGGGGGCGGATGGCGATCTCCAGGTTGTTCGCGACCTCCTTCAGGTCGGGGTGGAGGAAGACGCGGCGGGAGTGTTGCAGCCGCTTCAGCGCTAGGTAGGTCGCCTCGCCCACCTCGCGAATCCCCAGCCGTTGGCGATGGTATTCGGCGAGGTTCCGGTAGAGGACGTTGGAGACGAGGTGGCTCAGGTTGATGGTGGTGAGCCGGTACATCTCGCGCATGTAGCGGTGCATGATCCCCTCGGCGAGCTCGCGGGTCCGGCGCCGCTGGAGGGAGTAGAGCCAGCGCAGCGGCCGTGTGACCATCGCGCGGCCCCGCGCCTCCTGGCGCAGGAGGCGGTAGATGCGGCCGAGGAGCCACCGGTCGTAACGCTCGAGGTAGTCGGCGACGTGGATCGGCTCGCCGAAGCGGACGTCCATGTCGGTGGCGCGGGAGAGCATGTTGCCCTCGATTTTCAGCTCCTCCAAAAGCCGCCGGCTGCGCACTCGGCCGATCTTCTTCGCCACCGTCTGCAGAATGTTGTTGGTGATGTAGAGGGGGAAGAAGGTGATGTTTGCCGGGACGATGCTCACCGGCCGGGCAAGGCGCGCCTGGATCTGCTCCGGCTCCAGCTCCGGCCAGTGGGCGAGGAGGTGGTCTTGGAGGCGCGTGTCACCGTCGGCGAAGGCGCGCTTCAGGCAGTCGATGCGGTACAGCGCCTTCAACGCGGTGACCGCCGAGCCGGTGTGCGGCGGCCGCCGCTCCAGGCGGCTACGGGAGTAGATCTGCAACCGGCCGTGGCGATCGAGGACCTTCTTGTCCTTGATCATGCTCCCCTCGGGGAAGATCACCATCTTGCGGCCGGCGAGCAGCTCATCGCCCATGAAGTCGATGATCCGCGGCAGGTCGGTGGGGATCGCGCCCAGGGAGCGGAGGAAGGTGCCCGCCGTGTCGGGGCCGAGAAACTCGGGGGCGGCAAGCGACCGGCCGATCACCCCCGCGTGGCGGTAGAGGATGTACTGCGGGATGAAGGTCTCGAAGCGCGAGAAATGGTTGAAGAGGAAGATGTCGCCGCGCTCGGCCTGGTCGGTGAGGTCGTGCACCCGCAGGTTCAGGGGCGAGACCTTCATCAGCAGAT
The DNA here is from genome assembly GCA_001873295.1 of Nitrospirae bacterium CG2_30_70_394. GTDB lineage: Bacteria > CG2-30-53-67 > CG2-30-53-67 > CG2-30-70-394 > CG2-30-70-394 > CG2-30-70-394. The sequence goes on from MNYW01000026.1 coordinate 41,877, forward strand.
CCATCAACCGCCGCACCCACTGGTAGGTGCGCAGGTTGATCTCGTAGCTCGGCGGCGCCTCCTCGGCCACCGGCGCCAGGGGGGGGGCCGACTCGGCGGCGGTGGCAGCGGGAGAGTCCATGGCCATGTCGCGATTCACCCTCAGCATCGGCTTTCGGCTTGGCGCTTGGTGGCGGCGGAAGGCGCGTTTCGGCCACGCTCCGGTGGCGGTCGTCTCACCCCTTGCGGAGCCGCCCGAGCAACCCACTGAGACCGGCGCGGCTGCCCTCGGGTTTGTGGCTTGCCGCCTCCATCTCCGCCAGCGCCTGGGTGGCGTGGCGCTGGTGCGGGTCCCAGCGGAGCGCCTCGCGATAGCAGCCGGCCGCCTTCTCCTCCATGCCCCCCTCGCGGTACAGGTCGCCGAGGGCGACATAGCCGCGCGGGTCGCTCGGGGCGAGGCGGGTCGCCCGCTTCAGGGCCTGTTCCGCCTCCCGCTTGCGACCGCGCAGCCGGATGCAGGCGGCGGCAAGGTAGAGGTGGTAGTCGGTCTCGTCCGGCTTGCGCTCGATGAGGTTGGCCAGCAGACGGGCGGCCCGTTCGTAGTCGTGGCCGGTGATCGCCAGCTTGGCGTTGGTGAAGATCGCCTCCGGGTCGCCGGGGGCGGGGTGGTGGGCGGCGGGGTGGTCGCCGTGCCCACCACCCCCGTGCTTCGGGTCGGAGAGGGTCTGGTAGGCGGCGGTCAGCGCCTGGGTAACGTGATCGGCGACCGCGATGATCTCCTCTCCCAGCCCCAGGCCGCGCACCACGTCCGGGTGGAACCGCTTGCTCAGGTGGTGGTAGGAGCGCTTCACCTCGGTCAACGAATGGTTGCGGTTGACGCGCAGGAGCGCGTACGGGTCCATCGCGCCGATCCGCCGCGCCAGGCCGGTGAGCTCGCGTTCCAGGGCGCGCGCCTCCTCGGAGATCGCCCCCGTCTCGGTCGCCGCCGCCGGCGTGGCGGGGGGTGTGGGGGTGGCCGCGGTCTCCGCCGCAGGCGGGGTCGGTGCAGCCGCGGTGGCCGCGGGGACCTGTTCGGGGGTGATCAGCCCGAGGTAGGCGAGGAGGAAGAGGCGCTGGCGCACCGCATCGGGGGTGAGGGCGGCGAGGCGGGCGATCTCCGCCAGCGGCCGGCCGCGCTCAACCAGGCCGAGGACGGTGGCGGCCGCGTCGTCGAAGACGAACTGCTGGGCCAACCGCCACGGGGTCACCGCCGGCCGGAAGGTGGCGTCATCGTCGAGGGGGTAGGCGCGCCGCAGCGTCGCCACCGGCAGGGAGAGGAGGGCGGTGGGGATCGCCTCGGTGATCGGCAGGTGCGGATGGGTCGACGCCACGGTCAGCTCCGGGATCGGCAGGAAGCGGACCGGGTGGTGCGGGTCGGCGAGCAGCGCCGCGAGGGCGTCGCGGATCTGCTCGGTGAGGGCGGTGACCACCGCCTCCTCCGGAACCCGCGCCTGGTCGATCGCCCAGCTCCCCGAGCGCTGTCCCGACGCCTCGATGGCTACCAGCGCCTCGGCGTGCTGTGCCTCACTGAGCTGGTGGGCCGCGCGCAGGCGCGCCAGGAGCCGCCCCTCCGGTTCCAGCGAGGCGGCGGTGACCACCTCGCCGGCGACCACGTGGAGCTTGCGATGGTCGCCGTCCACCCGGGCACTGGTGAGGATCCCCGAGGCGTGGTCCGTGAGGATCATTTCCAGGGCGGCGAGGAGCGAGGTGTTGACGCATCCCGGCCGCTCTTCCGTGGTCGTCTGGTGGGGAGTCGGGTTCACCTTGCACCCCTCTCGATCCCTCTGTTACACAGCCGGCCGACGGTGTTGTGGCCGTGGTTCCGCCATCCTTCGCTCTTTCCGTTGGTACCCAACATGATGGAACGCGGCTCCCAGGTCCGTCTCGGGCCCATGCTTCTCGTGGCCCTCTTGTCGGCCATTTTTGGCGGCGTGATATCCAACATCCTGCGCCACCTGATCCCCGGCGGGATCCTCCACGACCTCTTCGTCCAGGGGGTGGAGGTGGGGATGGCCCCACCCCTGAGCCTCAACCTCGCGATCTTCCACATTACCTTTGGTTTTACCCTCGACCTGAGCCTCCTCGCAATCTTGTGTGCGGTCATCGGTCTTCTCGTCTACCGCAAGGTGTCGTGATGCGGGGGGTGGCGTTCGTGCTCCTCCTCGTCGTGTGGGCGGGAACCGCGGCTGCGGCGATTCCCAGCGCGGTGACCCTCCACTTCCTCCTCGACGGCTCCAGCTCCATGCGCGCCCGGGATGCGGCGGGGGTGCGGATCGACATCCTGCGCGCCGGGGTCGCCAGCTTCGCCCGCAACCACGACCGGCCGGAGCTGGCCATTCGCGCCTACGGCGACAGCCCCAGCCTCACCGGCTGCGCCGACGTCACCCTCCACCTCGCCCCCGGCCGGCACACCGTGGAGGAGGTGAGCGCGGCGCTCGGCGGTCTGCTCCCCGAGGGCGGTTCGCCCATCTCCGCCGGCCTGCGCCGTGCGGTCCGCGACCTCAGCGGCCGGGTGGGGACGCAGGTGGTGGTTCTGATCGCTGACGGCGGCGACAACTGCTCCAAGGACCCCCTCGCGGACGTCGCCAACGTTATGGGCGAGGTGCCCGGAGTGCGCATCGAGGTACTCGGCCTCAACGTCGGCGCGGCGGTGGACCGCGACCAACTCCGCGAGATCGCCGCCGCCGGCGGTGGCCGCTACTTCGAGGTCGGTAGCGCCGCCCAGCTCGCCAACGCCCTGGGCAAGATCGCCGCCGACGCCTACCAGCGCGAGGACGATCGCGTCGCCCGTCTGGAGGAAGAGGAGCAGCGGCGTGCCGAGTGGGTGGCGCGGACCCGGTTGCGGGTCTCCTTCACCACCACCTTCCCCGGCTTTTTCTGCGACGCCGTGTACATCGACCCCCTGCGGATCAACGGCGCGGCGGTTCCCCTGGCCAGCGGCGGGCGGGTCGGGTGTAGTGGCGCGACGGTCCTCGTCGACACCCCCCAGTCGCCGGGCGACTACACGGTGGAGGTGGGATACGTGAAGGAGCTCAAGGGCGAGCGCAGCCCAGGCGAGCTCCTCACCCTGCAGGTGACGATTGAATCGGGGGTCACCACCGAGGTCGACCTCACCACCCACATGGGCCTCTTCTCGTGGGGGCTGAAGGGGGCGGTCAACAAGCAGTAGCCACCACCCCGCGTCGCCCCCTACGGGTGCGGTGCCAGCGCCTCGTGGCGTGGGTCGAGGTGGTCGCGGAGGCGGTCGCCGAGGTGGACCGCCGCCACCACCGTGAGGAAGATCGCCACCCCTGGGAAGGTGGTTACGTGCGGCGCCACCAGCAAGTCGGCGCGGCCTCCGTTGAGCAGACCCCCCCAAGTGGCGGTGGGGGGCGGCGTGCCCAAGCCGAGGAAGGAGAGGGACGACTCGGCGAGGATGGCGTAGGCAAAACCGAAGGTCGCCTCCACGGTCAGGGGCGCGGCCACCGATGGCAGGAGGTGGCGCAGGAGCAGGCGCGGTAGCGACAGCCCCAGGCCGGTGGCGGCGGCCATGAAGTCGGTGGAGCGCAGGGCGAGGACCTGGCCGCGGGTGAGGCGGGCGTACCCCACCCAGCCGATGATCGACAGGGCGAGGATCACGTGGCCGATCCCGGGGCCGGTGGCGGCGGTGAAGGCGATGGCCAGGAGAATCCCGGGGAAGGCGAGGAAGCAGTCGGTGATGCGCATGAGCAGCTCGTCCACCCAGCCACCGAGCCAACCCGCGAGGAGCCCCACCGCTGCCCCCACCGTGGCGGTCACGGTGACCGTCGCCATCCCCACCAGGAGCGAGATGCGCGCCCCAAAGAGGAGGCGCGAGAGAAGATCGCGGCCGAGACGGTCCTGGCCCAGCCAGTGGTGAACCGATGGCGGCGCGAGCGCCCCGGCAAGGTCGATCGCCGACGGATCGTGCGGTGCCAGCCACGGTGCCGCGGCGGCCCCGATCGCCATCGCCACCAGCAACCAGCCGGCCCAGCCGGGAGCGACGAGCCAACGCGCGAGGCGGGGTGGGACGGCCATGGCCGCGACTCTACCGCCGCCCCCCGCCGGACCGCACCCCACGGGGACGCCGCCTTAGAAGATGTTTTGTAGCGCGGGCCGCGAATCGTAGCCTGGGGTCAGGCCTTTATTTTATATTCCCGGTCCAACACCGGACTCTGATGCGCCGCGTTGCAGCATAAAGTAAAGACATGACCCCAGACCGATCTTGGCGGCGCGGCGGCTTCGCCCGGTGGGGGTGAGGCGCCCACCCCCTCCTACTTCCTACTCCTCGCGCCCGCTACGGTTGTTCCGTCACCGCGTCGTCGCGGTGGTGGGAGCCGAGGGAGGCGGTGCGGGCGAGGGCGGCCTGGCAGATCAAGCGGCTCACCATGATCGCGTTGCCGGTCTCCGCCACCAGGCGGTCGGCCGGGTAGCGCTCGTGGGGCAGCTCCAGCTTGGCGAGGGCGGCGTCGGCGGCAATGAGCCCGTCGGCGGTGCGGTGGATCCCGGCGAACTCCCACATGATCGTGCGCGCTTGGCGCTGGCGGCCGGCGTAGTCGATCTCCAGGATCGGCGCCGGTGGCTCGTAGAAGCCGGCGTTGCGCAGGGTGGGGAAGGCGACCTCGCTGGCAAGGATCGCGCGCGCCGCGCGCTCGCCGAAGACCAGCCCCTCCAAGAGCGAGTTGCTCGCCAGACGGTTGGCGCCGTGGACGCCGGTGCACGCCACCTCGCCGCAGGCGTAGAGGCCGGGGAGGTCGGTGGCGCCGTCGAGGTCGGTGACCACCCCGCCCATCATGAAGTGGGCCGCGGGGGCCACCGGGATTGGCTGGCTGCGCATGTCGATGCCGTAGCCTTGGCACGCCTGAAAGATCGTGGGGAAGCGCTTCGGCAACAGCTCTGCGCCGAGGTGGCGGCAATCGAGAAAGACCGGCTGGCCGCCGTGGCGCGCCATCTCGTTGTAGATCGCGCGGGCGACCACGTCGCGTGGCGCCAGGTCGCCGTCCGGGTGGCGGCCGACCATGAACCGTTCGCCCTCTTGGTTGATCAGCCGGGCGCCTTCGCCGCGCATCGACTCGGAGATGAGGAAGGCGGGGACGCCGGCGAGGTGCAGGGCGGTGGGGTGGAACTGGACGAACTCCAAATCGCGCAGGGTGGCGCCGGCGCGGTGCGCCATGGCGAGGCCGTCGCCGGTGGCCACTGCCGGGTTGGAGGTGTACCGGTAGAGCTGCCCGACGCCGCCGGTGGCGAGGACCACCGCGCGCGCCAGCAACAGCCGCTCGCGGCCATTGGTCTGATCCACTAGCCAGACGCCCAG
>MNYW01000005.1 GCA_001873295.1 Nitrospirae bacterium CG2_30_70_394
GGGCCGGCGGCGGGTTCGGCGACGAACCACGGGGTTCCGTGGTGATGTCTCGTTCCTCCCAATGGGTAGGTGGCGCCCATCCCTCCCCTCCTTGGTGCAGCCTTGAGCGAAGCTAGGAGGCGCAATGCGCGTTGTCAAAAGGGGTGGTGAGGGTGAAGCGACCTGGGCCTGGGGCGGGTTGCGACGGTGTAGATTTTTGCCGGCGCGTGGGGTTGATGGGTGGGTTGCGGGTGGCGCGCCTCACCCTTGGCGATTGCGCGCCCACATGGGCTCGGCGATGGCTGCGCTTCGGTTGAGGTGGCGGGCGAGGCAGAAGAGGAGGTCGGAGAGGCGGTTGAGGTAGGGCAGGGTGGCGCCCGCCGCGGGGCGCGCACGGGCGAGGGTGACGGTCCGCCGCTCGGCGCGCCGGCAGATGGTGCGCGCCATATGCGCCAGGGCGGCGGCGCGGCTGCCGCCCGGGAGGAGAAACTCCGCCAGGGGCGGGAGCTCTTGGAGCAGCTCCGCCTGCCACCGCTCCAGGCGCGCCACCGCCGCCTCCGCCAACCGTGGCGGGGCGGGGGTGGCGAGGTCGCCGCCGAGGTCGAAGAGGTCGTGCTGGATGGCGGTGAGGCCGGCGCGCACGGGCGCGGCCACGGTCTCGGCGAGGAGCAGGCCGATTGCGCTGTTGAGCTCGTCCACCGCGCCAATCGCCTCGATCCGTGGGTCGTCCTTCGCCACCCGGCTGCCATCGGCGAGGGTGGTGGTGCCGCGGTCGCCGGCGCCGGTGGTGATCTTGGTGAGGCGCGCCATGGGGAAAGTAGAAAGCGAAATGTAGGAGGTAGAAAGGGGGGGAGATGGTTGGTCGATGGGCGGTACCGGCGCGGCGCCGGCAGGGGGATCTTGCGGGCCGCATGGCCAGGGGGTGGCGATTTGGCGGCCGCGACGAGTGTTCCGCGTGCCCCCTCCCCTTCCTACTTTCTACTTCCCATGCAGTACCGCCAGGAGTGCCTCGCCGTGGCGGGCGAGTTGCCAGCGGCGGATGTTGGGGATGGCGGCGAGGGCGGCGCGGTCGGCGGGCTCTGCGAGGGCGAGGTGATGGAGGAGGTCGTTGTTCGCCACCATCCCGGGCGGCACTTTTTCGTTCTTGGCGGTTTGGTTGCGCCACTCCTTCAGACGGTTGAGGCAGCGCTCCTGGGCGCGGGTGAGGCGGCCGTTGGCGGCGTGGGGAGGTGGCGGCGGCAAAGGATCACCGTTCTGGCCGTCCGCGATCGCCGCCAGGACTTCGTTGGCGAAGCGGGTCGCCGCCGGCGAGCGCGATGGCAGGGTGGCGCGCAGGGCGGACTTGCTGGTCGGCTGGTCGCAGGCGAGGAGCAACAGGTCCTCGTTGGAGATCACCTTGAAGGTGGCGCGCGCCAGCCCCTCGGCGAGGCGCTCGCGGGTGCGCCACAACGACAGGAGCACCTTGAGCTGAACTTCGGTGAGACGCGCCGCCCCCCGGATCCGCCGTACCCGGTCGGCGTCGGAGAGCGGCGGGGTCGGCTCGATCTGCTCCAGAAGCTCCATCTCCTCGGCCATCTGGTCGCCCCGACCGCTCGCGGTGAGGGCCTCGCGTAGGCGGTCGTAGAGGTCGTGCAGGTAGTAGGTGTCGAGGATCGCGTAGAGGCGCTGCTCGTCGCTTAACGGACGCTGGCCCCAATCGCACTTCTGGAATCGTTTATCGAGGCTGATCTCGAAGTAGTGGCGCACCAAGTCGGCAAGACCAAACCGCGCGATCCCGACGAGCTGCGCGGCCACCTGCGTGTCGAAGAGCGGCGCCAGGTGAAAGCCGTAGTCACGCCGGAGGCAGAGGAGGTCGTAGCTGGAGCCGTGGAGGATCTTGAGGATCGCCGGATCGGCGAGGAGCGGCGCGAGGGGTGAGAGCTCCTCGATGGCGAGGGGGTCGATGATCGCGTGCTCGCGCGACCCATCCGCGAAGCGCGCGGTCATCTGGATGAGGCAGACCTGCTCGCGGTAGGCGTGCAGCGAGTTTGCCTCGGTGTCAATCGCCAGCTCCCGGCAGGTGGCGAAGCGGCGCAGAAGGGCGAGGAACGGCGCCTGCTCGGCGATCAACGGGGTGGACTCGGGCACGTGTAATCCTTCGCTCTAGGTGTCTGTCGGAGTGGGTCGATGGTCACGAAGCAGCGGGCTCGCGCCCGGATCGAGCCGTTTATAGCGCTAGGTGGGGCTAGGGAACGAAAAGTGGTCCACGGTTCGGCCCCACGATCCGGCCCCACGATCCGCCATGGATCCGCTCGTTGCGTGTGATCGCGACAAAGTCCGACAGGCTCCTAGCCCTTGGTCTGGGCCGCGAAAAGGCGGTGCAGTTCGGCGAGCTGGTGGAGGGCGCCGGGGCCGAGGTAGTCGTGGTGGCGGCCGAGCATCCGGACGATGGCGAGGAAGGCCGCCTCGCTGCCGTCGAAGCGGGCGATGGCGGCGGTCACCGCCTCGCCGTCGCCGCTTGGCATGGAGGCGGCGAGGGTGGCGAGGCGGTGGCGCAGGGGATCACCAGCCGCCGCGCTGGGTTCTGCGGACGGCTCGGGCGCACGCAACGTTGGGCGGGGCGCGGCCATCTCTTCCCCGGCAAGGAGGGCTATCGCCGCCGCCGGTGAGGCCACGGCCTCGACCCCGTCGATCTCCCAGGTGCGCAGCCCCACCACCGGCCGGCCGAGCTTGGCGGCGATGGCGATCTCGGAGAGGGTGCCGAATCGCCCCCCCACCGCCACCACCCCATCCACCGATTGCACCAAGATCACGTTGCGCGCGTCGCCCATGTTGGTGGCGATGGGGATCTCCACGTACGGGTTCGCCTCGCGCGGATCGGGGCCGGGGAGGATCCCCACCACCCGCCCGCCCGCCTCCCGCGCGCCACGGCTCGCCGCCTCCATCACCCCACCAAGGCCGCCGGTGAACAGGCTCCAGCCGCGCCCGGCGATCGCCATCCCCACCTCCTCCGCGACCCGCGCCTCGTCCTCGTCACACACCGCCGCGCCAACCACCGCGACGCGGCGTACGGGGGTGGAGGGGTGCGGAGCCATGGCCGGCGACGCTACCACCGGGGCTGGTGCGAGGCAAAAAATCGACCGCGTCGCGGGGGATAGGGGATGGGGGATAGGGGATAGGGG
>MNYW01000055.1 GCA_001873295.1 Nitrospirae bacterium CG2_30_70_394
CGCGGGCCCGACCTGGCCGGTGGCGACGGCGACCGGCGCTCCCCCCGACCCAGCCACTCTCCCGCTCTCCCCGGGCCTGCCCGCACGACGATCTGCGCCGCGGGCATGGAGAGAGCCTCGGCACGGCCACGTGGCCTCCCGCCGCGCGGGCCCGATCACCTGCGCAGCGCGGAGCTCCGTGCCGTGGACCGCTCTCCCGCCCGCGCGCGGGCCCGAGCCCTCTCGCGCAGCACCGCGGCCTAGGCAGCCGCTTGGCCTTGGCGTGCGGGACCCGTGGGGTCAGGCATGCAAAGTTGCAAAGTTTCCATGGTGGCCCATAGGATCCCCCCATGGCGCGGCAACCTCGTCTCCATCTCCCCGGCGGGGTCTATCACGTGATGCTGCGCGGCAACGGGGGGCGGGAGATCTTCTCCGCCGAGGAGGACTACCGGTACCTCTACGGCCTGCTGGCGGAGGGGGTGGGGCGGTTCGGCTATCGGGTGCACGCCTTCTGCTGCATGTCTAACCACCTCCATCTCGCCGTGCAGACGGGGGAGGAGACCCTCTCCCGCGGATTGCAGAACGTGGCGTTTCGCTACGCTCGCCGGGTGAACCGCCGGGAGGAGCGGATTGGCCACCTCTTCCAGGGCCGGTACAAGGCGATATTGGTGGACCGGGACAGCTACCTCCTGGAGCTCGTGCGGTATATCCACCTAAATCCGGTACGGGCCGGGCTGGTGGCCGAGCCCGAGGCGTATCCGTGGAGCGGCCATCGCGCCTACCTGGGGAAGGATGCCCTCCCCTGGCTCACCACCGATTGGATCCTGGGGCAGTTCGGGGGCCGGCTGGGCGTGGCGCGGCGCCGCTATCAGGAGTTCGTCCACCAGGGCGTCGGCGAGGGGCATCGGGACGATTTCCACGGCGGTGGCGATGACACGCGGCTCCTGGGGGACGACGAGTTCTCCAAGGAGGCACTCGGTGCCGAGTACTCTCCCTTGGCGGCGCGGGTGTCGCTCGATGATCTGGTGACGGTGGTGTGCGACGAGTGGGGCCTCCCGGAAGGCGCGCTCGCCATTGCAGGGCAGGGGCGGCGGGTCTCGGACGTGCGGGCGGCGGTCGGCTGGCTCGCTCGCGAGCTTGGGTGTGCGACGCTGGCGGAGGTGGGACGGCGTACCAATCGTACCGGTAGCAGCGTGACCTCGGCGGTGCAGCGGTTGTCGGCCAGAGTGGCGCAAGATCGTGATCTGTCCGAGCGGCTGGAGCGGCTCCGCGATCGCCTAAGCGCAAAGTTTGCAACTTTGCATGCCTGACCCCGAGGTTTTCTCCGGGCTAGCCGCGGGTCACCAGGGTGGCGACGGCGGGGTGCAGGGTCGCGTCGATCAATGCGCGCAGCTCGGGGACGCACGAGCCGCAATTGGTGCCGGCAAGCAGCGCCGCGCCGACCGCCTCCGGGGTGGTGAGGCGATCGCGCTGGATCGCCGCGATCAAGACGTTGCGGCCCACGCCGAAGCAGGAGCACAGGGTCGGTCCGGCGTCTGGCTGGTCGGCGGGCGGGCGCGCGGTGAGGAGGCTCGCGCGCGCGGCGCCATCGAGGGCGGTCGCGGCGAAGAGCTGGGCGAGCCAGGTACGAGTCGGCAGGTCGTGGGTGGGGCCCACGAACAGACAGGCCTGGAGCCGGCCGTCCAGCAGGCGTGCCGCGCGGTAGCGCCGGGCGCCGCGGTCCTGATACTCCAGCCACTCCCCCGCCCCGGCGAGGTGCTCGCGACTCCATGCGGCCCAGTCGACTCCATCGCGCTCGCCGGCCAGCTCGTAGCGCCAGAATTGGCGGCCCGGGATGCGCACGCAATAGTCGGCAGCGAGTGACTCCAGCGGTGTGCGGCTGAAGGCGAACCCGTGCCACACGGGCCGGAATGGGGCCACGGCGATCGGCGCGTGCTTGAACTCGGGCTCGCCGGAGAGGGGATCCGTGACCGGCGCGACGAGGGCGTTGACTCGCGCCTGCGCGGCGAACCGGTCGCTCCAGTGGATGGGCACGAACACGGTGTCGGGGAGCTGACCCTCCGCCAGGTGGACCCGGGCGAGCATCGTGCCCGTGGCGTTGGACAGGCGGGCGAGACCAGCGTCTTCGAGACCGAGGTCGGCGGCGTCGTCGGGGTGAATCTCCACCCGCGGCTCGGCGATGTGGGCGGTGAGGCGCGGCACCGTGCCGGTGCGCGTCATGGTGTGCCACTGGTCACGAATCCGGCCGGTGTTGAGGACGAAGGGGTTCGCGCTGGACGGCGCGGCGGCCGGGGGACGGGGCTGCACGGGGATGAAGCGTGCCCGGCCCGAGGCGGTGTGGAACGCCTGGCCGGCGAACATCCGCGCCGTGCCCTGGTGCGCCGGGTGCGGGACGGGCCACTGGATGGGGGTGAGGGCGTCGTAGGCCGGATCGTCGAGGTGCGCGAGGCCACGGATGTCGAAGGCGCGCTCGCCCTGGTTTTCGAAGCCGGAGAGGGCGGCGTGCTCGCGGAAGATCTCGCCGGCGGAGGCATAGGGAAAGCCGCCGGCAAACCCCATCCGCCGGGCGACCTGGGTGAGGATCCACCAGTCGGGCCGGGCCTCTCCAGGTGCCTGGAGGAAGGGGCGTTGCCGGGAGATGCGGCGCTCCGAGTTGGTGGTGGTCCCGTCCTTCTCCCCCCAGGTGGCGGCCGGCAGGAGGACGTGGGCGTAGGCCGTGGTGTCGGTGCGCCGGACACAGTCGGACACCACCACCAGCTCGCAGCGGGCGAGGGTGCGGTTGACCCGATCGGCGTCCGGCAGGCTGACCGCCGGATTGGTCGCCATGATCCACACCGCCTTCACCCGGCCCGCCGCGATCGCCTCGAACAGCTCCACCGCCTTCAGGCCGGGGCCACGGGCGATGGTGGGCGATTGCCAGAACCGTTGCACTCGCGCACAGGCGGCGTCGCCGAAGTCCATGTGGGCCGCGAGGGTGGTGGCCAGCCCGCCGACCTCGCGGCCGCCCATGGCATTGGGCTGGCCGGTCAGGGAGAAAGGGCCCATGCCGGGCCGGCCGATGCGGCCGGTGGCCAGGTGGCAGTTGAGAATCGCGTTGACCTTGTCCGAGCCGCTGGACGACTGGTTGACCCCCTGGGAGAACAGGGTCACGGACCGTTCCGTCGTGGCGAACCAGTGGTAGAGCTGCGCCACGGCCACCTCCGACAGACCGCAACGGGCGGCCACCGTGGCGATGTCCGGGGCCGATGCCTGGGCCGCGGCGAGGGCGTCTTCGAACCCCTCC
>MNYW01000144.1 GCA_001873295.1 Nitrospirae bacterium CG2_30_70_394
ACAAGCAGTTCAAGGCGGAGGCGTACATCCTGACGAAGGAAGAGGGAGGGCGTCACACGCCGTTTTTCAATGGCTATCGGCCGCAGTTTTACTTCCGGACGACGGACGTGACGGGCGTGGTGAAGCTGCCGGAAGGGACAGAGATGGTGATGCCTGGTGACAACTGTTCGATGGAGGTGGCGCTGGTCACCCCGATCGCGATGGAGAAGGAGCTACGCTTCGCCATCCGTGAGGGCGGTCGCACCGTCGGCGCCGGCGTCGTCTCGGAGATCATTCAATGAGAGACATCATTGTGCTCGCGTGCTCCCAGTGCAAACGGCGGAACTATTCCACCACGAAGAACAAGCGCACCATGACCGGTAAGCTGGAGCTGAAGAAATACTGCCCCTTCTGCCGTACCCACGTGCTGCATCGCGAGGGCAAGAAATAGGCCAGTAGCTCGAACTGGTAGAGCACCGGACTCCAAATCCGGGGGTTGGGGGTTCGAGTCCCTCCTGGCCTGCCACCCTTCTCGATTTTCTCCTCACCTTTCCAAGACGCCTCATGGTTGGTCGCTGGATGCAATTCATTCGCGAAGTGCGCGCCGAACTGGGCAACGTAAGTTGGCCGACGCGCGATGCCACGGTGACGTCTACCGTGGTGGTATTGATCACTGTCTTCCTCATTGGCGCCTTCTTGGGCGGGCTGGACATTGGCCTTTCCCGGCTGGTGGGGTTCCTCGTTGGGTAAAGAGCTTGCTATGGCGGTCCGTTGGTACGTGGTCCAGACCTACTCCGGGTATGAGCAGCGCGTGCGGCGCTCCCTGGAGGAGAAGGTGAAGGTGCTCGGTCTGCAGGAGCAGGTTCGCCAGGTCCTCATCCCGACGGAAGAGGTGGTGGAGCTGCAGCAGGGGAAGAAGCGGACCACCACCCGCAAGTATTACCCCGGCTACATTCTGGTGGAGATGGAGTTGGACGACGAGACGTGGCACCTGGTGAGCGATCTACCCAAGGTGACCGGGTTTCTCGGTGGTAAGAACCCGACGCCCCTGTCGGAGAAGGAGCTCGGCTCCGTCCTGACCCAAGTGGAAGAGGGCGCCCACGCCCCCGCCCGGCCGAAGGTGTCGTACCGCGTCGGGGACATGGTGAAGATCAACGACGGCCCGTTTGTTGGCTTCAACGCGAACGTCGACGAGATCGATCTCGATCACGGCAAGGTGAAGGTGATGATCTCCATCTTCGGGCGGCAGACGCCCGTCGAGCTCGACTTTTTGCAGGTGGAGAAAGTGAGCGGCTGATGCCGCAGGAAGGTGAACCGTGGCAAAGGAAGTGACCGGCATCATCAAGTTGCAATGCAACGCGGGGAAGGCGAACCCATCGCCCCCGATTGGCCCCGCCTTGGGTCAGCACGGGGTCAACATCATGGAGTTCTGCAAGGCATTCAACGCCAAGACAGAGTCCCAGGTGGGGATGGTCATCCCGGTGGTGATCACCGTCTACAAGGACAAGAGCTTCACCTTCATCACCAAGACGCCGCCCGCGGCGGTGTTGCTGAAGAAGGCGGCAAAGATCGACAAGGGCTCCCCGGTGCCGCACCTCAACAAGGTGGCGAAGGTGACCGTGCAGCAGGTGCGGGAGATCGCCGAGCTGAAGCTCAAGGACCTCAACGCCAACGACATCGACGCGGCGATGCGGATCATCGCGGGTACCGCGCGCTCCATGGGGATCGAGGTTGAGTAGAAGTCCTTTCCCTCGCCCGGTGGGGGCGAGAGACCTTGCTGCCCCGCCTCATCAAGTTGCCCCCTGACCCTCCCATCTGCCACCTCACTCCCATTCCATCGAGCGGCGATCTGACCCCTGACCGTCCTGCCATCGAGATCGGTGATCCGATCGAGATGAAGGGTGAAAAACCATGAAACATAGCCGACGTTATCGCGAGCTTTCCGCGAGCTACGACAAGAACCAGTCCTTCTCCCTGCACGAGGCCGTCGCCGTGGTGAAGCGGGTGGCGACCGCCAAGGCCGACGAGTCGATCGATGTGGCGATGCGCCTTGGCATCGATTCCCGGCACGCGGATCAGCAGGTCCGTGGCACGGTGATTCTCCCGCACGGGACCGGCCGGACGGTTCGCGTGCTGGTCCTGGCCAAGGGTGAGTACGCCAAGGAGGCGGAGGCGGCGGGTGCCGACTTCGTCGGCGCCGAGGAGATGGTGGAGAAGATCCAGGGGGGCTGGCTCGACTTCGACCGCGTGGTCGCCACCCCGGACCTGATGGGGCAGGTCGGTCGCCTCGGCCGGGTTCTGGGTCCGCGCGGCCTGATGCCCAACCCGAAGCTCGGCACGGTGACCTTTGAGGTGGGCCGGGTGGTGGGCGAGATCAAGTCGGGCAAGGTGGACTTCCGCGCCGAGAAGGCGGGAATCGTGCAGTCCACCATCGGCCGTGCCTCCATGGACACGAAGCAGCTTGAAGAGAACCTCGTGGCCTTTGTGGAGACGATCTTCCGCCTCAAGCCGTCAGCGGCGAAGGGGCGCTACCTGAAGAGCATGTGCCTCTCCCCCACCATGGGGCCGGGGGTGCGGGTCGATCCGGTGGCGGTAGGTGCCGAGTACGTCTAATCGTTTTGCCAGGCCGGTCTCAGGAGACTGTCGGATTTTGTCCCGATCGACTGCGAAGAAGCGGATCTCAGTCTGGGTTGGGTCTCGTTCTTTATTTGGCAGCCCCACGCAGCGCGACGCACACCTCCCCAGGCGGACCGGAACTCGTTGGTTGGCGCGACGATCGAAAAGGTTTGACAGACTTCTCGGTCAAGGAGAGGCAAGACAGCCGATTTTGATTTCTGGTCGAAGACCGTGGGTGCCGGTACTGCCGGCTGAAAGCTCTGCGCCCGCCGAGACTGGATCCCGTAGGTGGCGAAGCCCCGTGGATGGGGGCGGCGGTACCCCGTTCCGAAGTTGGGGCGGTAGTCGGGGTCGGGTGGCGGCGCAAGACCCACGCGACCCCGCGCGGGACGGCTTCCCGCCCAGCCTGCATAGGTAGGCGCAATCTACAGAGAGGAGATCCCTTGGATCGAGCAGAAAAGGCCGCGATGGTCGATGACCTTCGCGTGCGGTTTGAAGGCGCAACCGCCGTCTATCTCACCGAGTACCGTGGTTCCACGGTGGAAGAGATGATGACGTTGCGCCGTAAGTTGGCCGAGGCCGGTGCGACCTATCGGGTGGTGAAGAACACCCTGGCGCGTCGTGCCGCGCAGGGGACTCGCGTTGCGTGTCTCAGTGATGACTTCACCGGCCCGATTGCCGTGGCGATCGCCGCGGGGGATCCGGTGGGTCCGGCGAAGGTCCTGAAGCAAGAGCTTGGCGGGTTGAAGAACCTCACCGTTCGCTGCGGCATGGTGGAGGCGCAGCGGGTGGGGGTAACCCAGATTCACGCCCTGGCGGAGATGCCGTCACGTGAGGAGCTGTTGGCCAAGCTTCTTTGCCTCCTCAACACCCCGGCGCAGCAGCTCCTCTCGTTGCTCAATGCCCCGGCATCGCAAGTGGTCCGCCTCCTCAACGCGGCGGCCAAGGCGCACGCCTAGCCACTCGGCCCATTTTTTAAACTTCGATTTTTCAACCCTCAGGAGTACGACCATGGCAGCGACCAAAGAAGACGTGAAGGAATTCATCAAGAACATGAGCCTCATGGCGGCAGCCGAGTTGGTGAAGGAGCTGGAGGAGGAACTCGGTGTCTCCGCCGCTGCCCCCGTGGCGATGGTGGCTGCGGCGGGCCCCGCCGCGGGTGGCGCGGCAGTCGCCGAGGAGCAGACCGAGTTTACCGTCGTGCTCGAGGCCGCCGGCGACAAGAAGATTCAGGTGATCAAGGAGGTCCGTGCGGTGGTCTCCGGCCTCGGTCTGAAGGAGGCCAAGGCGTTGGTGGACGGTGCCCCGGCGACGGTGAAGGAGGGGGTCACCAAGGAGGCGGCGGCGGACATCAAGGCGAAGCTGGAGGCGGCAGGAGCGACCGTCTCGGTCAAGTAGTTCTCCCTTGCGGTGGTTTGGGCGGGGGGCGCAGGCGTGCCCCCCGCCCGCCCTGTTCTCCTGATGTAGCGCACCCGCCGGCCGTCATGCCGGTGAGGTAAGGAAGGCGAGATGCCCACGACCGAACGTAACCAGCACCGTGTCCGCCGCGACTTCTCCAAGATCCTCCCGGTTCTCGAGGTGGAGGATCTGATTCATATCCAGAAGTCGTCCTACGAGCGGTTCCTGCAGAGGGATACGCCGCCCGCGGAGCGTCTCGACCGTGGCCTACAGGCGGCGTTCAAGTCGGTCTTCCCGATCACCGACTTCTCCGAGTCGGTCACCCTGGAGTTCCTCGAGTACACCTTGGGGGAGCCGAAGTACGACCTCCGTGAGTGCGTCGCGCGCGGCGTCGAGTACGCCTCGCCGATCAAGCTGAAGGTGCGGATGAACCTCTTGGAGGCGGATCCGGATACGGGGGTGAAGCGGATCAAAGAGGTGCGCGAGCAGGTGGTCTACATGGGAGAGGTGCCCCTGATGACTGCCAGCGGCACCTTCGTCATCAATGGCACCGAGCGGGTGGTGGTCTCCCAGCTGCACCGCTCGCCGGGCGCCTATTTCAGTTCCGACAAGGGTTCCACCCATGTCTCTGGCAAGGTGATCTACGCCGGTCGGGTGATTCCCTATCGTGGCTCTTGGCTCGACTTCGAGTTCGACACCAAGGACGTCCTTTATGCGCGCATCGACCGGCGGCGGAAGATGCCGGCAACGATCCTCCTCAAGGCGCTGGGCTATACCTCCAAGGAGATCCTCCGCCTCTACTACGACATGGAGGTGGTTCACCTGCGTCCGGGTGGCGAGATCGCCAAGGAGATCAATGAGAAGGTCCTGCGCGGCAGCCGTGCGGCCACCGACATCAAGGCCGGCCGCCAGATGGTGGTGAAGCAGGGGAACAAGATCACCAAGGTGGCGATCAAGCGGCTCGCCGAGGCGGGGGTGACCGAGTTGCCCATGACCCGCGAGGAGCTGGTCGGGCGGGTGGTGGTGGATGACGTGGTCGATCCCACCACCGGCGAGGTCCTGGTGGACCACAACACCGAGCTCCGTGAGGAGCAGGTGGAACAGATCATCGCGGCCGGCGTGACCCAGATCGAGTTCCTCTTCATCGATGAGATCACCGCCACCCCGGCGCTGCGCGACACCTTGCTGGTGGATCGGCTGGAGACCCGCGAGGACGCGATCGCGGCGGTCTACAAGCGGCTCCGTCCGGGCGAGCTGCCGAACATGAAGACCGCCCGTGACTTCTTCGAGGGGCTCTTCTTCGACCCGCGCCGCTACGACCTCTCCGAGGTGGGGCGGATGAAGATCAACGAGATCCTCGGCCTCGATCAGCCCCTCTCCCAGCGCACCCTGGTGCGTGAGGACATCGTCGAGGTGGTGCGGCGCATGGTGGAGCTGCGCAACGGCATCGGCCACGTGGACGACATCGATCACCTGGGCAACCGGCGCATCCGCTCGGTCGGCGAGCTGCTGGAGAATCAGCTTCGGGTCGGCCTAGTGCGGATGGAGAAGGCGGTCCGGGAGAAGATGAACCTGCAGGAGCTCGAGGAGCTGATGCCCAAGGACATCATCAACGCCAAGCCAGTGTCGGCGTCGATCAAGGAGTTCTTCGGCTCCAGCCAGCTCTCCCAGTTCATGGACCAGACCAACCCCCTGTCGGAGATCACCCACAAGCGGCGCCTCTCCGCCCTGGGCCCCGGCGGTCTGACCCGAGAGCGCGCCGGCTTTGAGGTGCGCGACGTCCACCCGACCCACTACGGCCGCATCTGCCCGATCGAGACCCCAGAAGGGCCGAACATCGGTCTGATCACCTCGTTGGCCACCTACGCGCGGGTGAACGAGTACGGCTTCATCGAGAGTCCATTCCGCAAGGTAAACAACGGCGTGGCGACGCGCGACGTCCACTACCTCTCCGCCACCGTCGGTGAGCGGTACCACATCGCCCAGGCGAACACGCCGATGGACGAGGCGGGCCGGATCACCGCCGCCATGGTCTCCTGCCGCCACGAGGGCGAGTTCGTCATGGTGGCGCCGGAGCAAGTGGAGTACATGGACGTGGCGCCCATGCAGATGGTCTCGGTGGCCGCGGCGATGATCCCGTTTTTGGAGCACGATGACGCCAACCGCGCCTTGATGGGCTCCAACATGCAGCGTCAGGCGGTGCCGCTTTTGAAGCCGGAGGCGCCGCTGGTGGGCACCGGCATGGAGGCGGTAGCGGCGCGTGACTCGGGCTCGGTCGTCACCGCCCGTCGTGACGGCACGGTGATCGGCGTCGACGCCGGCCGCATCCTGGTGAAGGCGACCCGCAAGGCGGAGCTCAGCGCCCTCGATCCGGGCCTCGATATCTACCCGTTGGTGAAGTACCAGCGCTCGAACCAGAACACCTCGATCAACCAGCGCCCGTTGGTGATCAAGGGCGACAAGGTGCACGCCGGCCAGATCATCGCCGATGGCGCCTCCACCGACCACGGTGAGCTTGCCCTCGGGCAGAACGTCACCGTCGCCTTCATGCCGTGGCGCGGCTACAACTACGAAGATGCCATCCTCCTCAGCGAGCGGCTGGTGAAGGAGGACCGCTACACCTCGGTGCACATCGAAGAGTTCACCTCCGAGGCGCGCGACACCAAGCTCGGTCCCGAGGAGATCACCCGCGACATCCCCAACGTCGGCGACGAAGCGCTTGCCGACCTCGATGAGGCGGGGATTGTGCGCATCGGCGCCCTGGTGGGGCCGGGTGACGTGCTGGTGGGCAAGGTGACCCCAAAGGGCGAGACCCAGCGCTCGCCGGAGGAGAAGCTGCTCATCGCCATCTTCGGCGAGAAGGCGGGTGACGTGCGGGACACCTCGCAGCGTGTGCCGCCAGGGGTCGAGGGAATCGTCGTTGGGGTGAAGATCTTCTCCCGCCAGGGGGTGGAGAAGGATGTCCGCGCCCAGGAGGTCGAGGACGACGACGTCGACGCGATCAACGAGGAGTACCAGATCGAGCTCGACGCCACTACCGACCAGCGCGACACCGCGATCCGCGCCCTCTACAAGGGGGGGACCGCCGGCGAGACGATTCGTGACGCCGCCGGGAACGAGATCGCCCGTGCCGGCGAGGTCCTGACCCTCGCGATGCTCAACCGGGTGGCGAGCCAGGCCCTGGAAACCTTGCCGGTGAATGGTGTCGAGGAGCGCTCGGCACGCATGGACGAGATCCTCTTCCAGTACGAACGCCTAGTGGAGAAGCTGGAGAACTTCTACGGCGACAAGATCGCCCGGATCCGGCGCGGCGATGAACTCCCCGCCGGGGTGATCAAGCAGGTGAAGGTGTACGTGGCGATCAAACGGCAGCTCTCCGTGGGAGACAAGATGGCGGGCCGCCACGGCAACAAGGGCGTGGTGTCGCGCATCCTCCCCGAGGAGGACATGCCGTTTTTGCCCGACGGCACCCCGGTGGACATCGTCCTTAACCCCCTTGGCGTGCCGTCGCGTATGAACGTCGGCCAGATCCTCGAGACCCACCTCGGCTGGGCGGCGAAGAGCCTCGGGATGCATGTGGCGACCCCGGTCTTCAATGGCGCCACCGAGCCGGAGATCCGCGCCATGCTGAAGGAGGCGGGGCTGCCGGAGAGCGGCCAGATCGAGTTGCGCGACGGTCTCACCGGCGATCCCTTCGACCAGCCGGTCACCGTCGGCTGCATGTACATCCTGAAGCTCCACCACCTCGTCGATGACAAGATCCACGCCCGCTCCATCGGCCCGTACTCCCTGGTGACCCAGCAGCCCCTGGGGGGCAAGGCGCAGTTCGGCGGCCAGCGTCTCGGCGAGATGGAGGTGTGGGCGATGGAGGCGTACGGCGCCGCCTACACCCTGCAGGAGTTCCTCACCGTCAAGTCCGACGACGTGCCGGGACGCACCCGCATGTATGAGTCCATCGTCAAGGGGGAGTACGCCCTGGTTCCGGGTCTACCCGAGTCCTTCAGCGTCTTGGTGAAGGAGCTCCAGTCCCTGTGTCTCGACATCGAGCTGACGCCGGAGGCGGGGGCGGAGGCGCCTGTGCCCAGCCCCACCGCGTTTCCCATCTGACCGATAGCCTGAACGACCAAACCGGGCCGGGGCCTTGCGTCCCGCCGTGGAGGTGTCCTCGTGGAAGACCTGCACCGCTTCTTTGAACGTCCCAAGCTCACCATGAACTTCAGTCAGGTGAAGATTGGTATCGCCTCGCCGGAGAAGATCCGTTCCTGGTCTTTCGGGGAGGTGAAGAAGCCAGAGACAATCAACTACCGAACCTTCAAGCCGGAGCGCGATGGCCTTTTCTGCGCCCGGATCTTTGGGCCGGTGAAGGACTGGGAGTGCTCTTGCGGCAAGTACAAGCGGATGAAGTACCGCGGCATCGTCTGCGACAAGTGCGGCGTCGAGGTGATCCAGTCGAAGGTCCGGCGCGATCGTCTTGGCCACATTGAGCTCGCCTCGCCGGTCTCCCACGTCTGGTTCCTCAAGGCGCTGCCGAGCCGCATTGGCCACCTCTTGGACATGACCCTGAAGGATCTGGAGAAGGTGCTCTACTTCGAGAGCTACGTGGTCACCGATCCCGGGAACACGTCGCTGAAGCCGCGCACCTTGTTGACGGAGGAGGAGTACCGGCAGGCGGAGGAGGAGTACGGCGTCGACGCCTTCCGGGCAGAGATGGGGGCGGAGGCGATCAAACGGCTGTTGCAGGAGATCGACCTCCACGACCTCTCGGACGAGATCCGCGTCGGGCTGCAGACCACCCGCTCCAAGGCGACCAAGGCGAAGCTGGTGAAGCGGTGGAAGATCGTCGAGGCGTTCCGCCAGTCCACGAACGAGCCAGAGTGGATGATCCTTGATGTCATCCCGGTCCTGCCGCCGGAGCTCCGTCCCTTGGTGCCCCTCGATGGCGGCCGGTTTGCCACCTCCGACCTGAACGACCTCTACCGCCGGGTGATCAACCGCAACAACCGCCTCAAGCGGCTCTTGGAGCTGCGCGCCCCGGACGTCATCGTCAAGAACGAGAAGCGGATGTTGCAGGAGGCGGTGGACGCCCTGTTCGACAATGGCCGGCGCGGGCGGGTGATCCGCGGTGCCAACCGCCGGCCCTTGAAGTCGCTCTCCGACATGCTCAAGGGGAAGCAGGGTCGCTTCCGCCAGAACCTCTTGGGCAAGCGCGTCGACTACTCAGGCCGTTCGGTAATCGTGGTGGGTCCGCACCTGAAGATGAATCAGTGCGGGTTGCCGAAGAAGATGGCCATTGAGCTCTTCAAGCCGTTCATCTTCAACCGCCTGGAGGCGAAGGGGTTGGTCACTTCCATCAAGGCGGCGAAGAAGATGGTGGAGAGCGGCCGGCGCGAGGTGTGGGACGCCCTGGAGGAGGTGATCACTGAACACCCGATCCTCCTGAACCGTGCCCCCACCCTCCACCGCCTCGGGATTCAGGCGTTTGACCCGGTCCTCGTGGAGGGCAAGGCGCTGCAACTTCACCCCCTCGTGTGCACCGGCTTCAACGCCGACTTCGACGGCGACCAGATGGCGGTCCACGTGCCGCTGTCGGTGGAGGCGCAGGTGGAGGCGCGGGTGTTGATGCTCTCCATCAACAACATCCTCTCCCCCGCCAACGGCCGGCCGGTGACCGTGCCGACCCAGGACATGGTCCTTGGCCTCTACTACATGACCATCGAGCGCCCCGGGGTGAAGGGCGAGGGGATGGCCTTTACCGACGTCGGTGAGGTGCGCCGGGCGCTCGATCACCACCGGCTGGATCTACACGCGCGGATCAAGGTGCGGATCGGTGGCAAGCTGCGCGACACCACCGCCGGCCGCGCCCTGGTCTCGAGTTGCCTGCCGCCGGGGGTGGACTTCGAGGTGATTAACGAGCCGCTCACCAAGAAGAGCCTCGGGAAGATCATCGGTGACGTCTTCCGCGAGGCGGGCCAGGCGGCGACCGTGGTGATGCTCGACGAGATCAAGGCGATGGGGTTCGAGCACGCCACCCGCTCGGGGATCTCCATCTGCATCGACGACATGAACATCCCGCCGATGAAGGAGGAGAAGCTGAAGGCCGCCTTCGACGAGGTGCGCCTGGTCACCGAGCAGTACGACGCCGGTCTGATCACCGACGGCGAGCGGCACAACAAGGTCATCGACATCTGGTCGGGGGTCACCAATGTGATCACCGACGAGATGATGAACCACCTAGGGGCGCCCACTCCGTGGCGCCCGAATACCTCGCGGGAGCTCAACTCGGTCTACATGATGGCCACCTCCGGCGCCCGCGGTTCCACCCAGCAGATCCGGCAGCTCGCCGGGATGCGTGGCCTGATGGCCAAGCCGTCGGGTGAGATCATCGAGAACCCGATTACCGCCAACTTCCGGGAGGGGTTGACGGTGCTCCAGTACTTCATCTCGACCCACGGAGCGCGCAAAGGGTTGGCGGATACCGCCCTGAAGACCGCCAACTCCGGTTACCTCACCCGCCGTCTGGTGGACGTGGCGCAGGACTCGATCATCGTCCAAAAAGACTGCGGCACCTTGGAAGGGATGAAGCTCGCGGCGCTCACCGAGAGCGGCGAGATCATCGAGCCCCTCTTCGATCGGATCGTGGGCCGGGTCGCTGCGGAGGAGATTCTCGACCCCTACAGCAACGAAGTCTTGGTGGAGGCGGATCAGGAGATCACCGAGGCCGGCGCGCGGCGGGTGGTCGATGCCGGCCTTACCGAGGTTCGGGTGCGCACCCCGCTCACCTGCGAGGCGCCGCGCGGTCTGTGTGCCATGTGCTACGGCCGAGATCTGGCGCGCGGCAAGCTGGTCGAGCTGGGCACCGCGGTGGGGGTCATCGCCGCCGAATCGATCGGCGAGCCGGGCACCCAGCTCACCATGCGTACCTTCCACATCGGCGGCGCCGCGGCGTCGAAGATGGAACAGACCACCCAGGACACCAAGATCGGGGGTGTGGTGCGTTACCACAGCGTCGAGACGGTGGTCGATCGCCAGGGGCATGTGGTGGCCATGAATCGCGGTGGTCAGCTCCTCATCGAGGACGAGCAGGGCCACGCTCGCGAGACCTACGACCTGGTCTACGGCGCCGTCCTCAAGGTGACGGATGGCGAGAAGGTGGAGCCGAAGACGGTGCTGGTGGAATGGGACCCCTTCTCCATCGTCATCCTCAGCAACGCCACCGGTAAGGTCGCCTTTGTCGACCTGATCGAGGGGCGCTCCATGCGGGAAGAGGTGGATGAGCTCACCGGCCTCTCCCGCCGGGTAGTCATCGACTCGGGCGATCCCAACCTGCGGCCGCGCCTGGTGGTGCGGGACCACAAGGGCAACGAGGTGGGGAGCAACCTGGTGCCCTTCGGTGCCTCGATCCTGGTCGAGTCCGGCGAGGAGGTGGTGCCGGGCGACATCCTTGGCAAGATTCCGCGCGAGACGACCAAGACCCAGGACATCACCGGCGGTCTACCGCGCGTTGCTGAGCTCTTCGAGGCGCGCAAGCCGAAGGAGCACGCGGTGATCAGCGAGATCAACGGCATCGTGCGCGAGGGCGGCTATGTGCGCGGCAACCGGAAGATCCTGGTCCTCGGTGAGGATGGCACGGAGAAGGAGTACCTCATCCCGCGTGGTAAGCACGTGAACGTACAGGAGGGCGACTACGTGCGGGCGGGTGATCCGTTGATGGACGGCCCCTTGTCGCCCCACGACATCCTTCAGATCCTCGGGCCACGGGCGCTCCAGCACTACCTGGTGAACGAGGTGCAGAAGGTCTATCAGCTCCAGGGCGTCTCCATCCACGACAAGCACATCGAGGTGATCGTTCGCCAGATGATGCGTCGTGTCATGGTTGGCGACCCCGGTGACACCGATCTCCTCCAGGGGGAGCAGGTGGACCGCTACCGCTTCGTCAAGGCGAACGAAGAGGTGATCGCGGCCGGCAAACGGCCGGCGGAGGGTGAGCCCCTGTTGCTTGGCATCACCAAGGCGTCGCTCAACACCGACAGCTTCATCTCCGCGGCCTCTTTTCAGGAGACCACTCGAGTCCTCACCGAGGCGGCGATCGCCGGCAAGGTGGATACCTTCGCCGGTCTCAAAGAGAACGTCATTATGGGGCGGCTCATCCCTGCGGGTACCGGGTTTGTGGATTACCGCAAGGTCCATGCGAAGGTCGAGCGGCCCGCGCCGCAGGACCTT
This sequence comes from Nitrospirae bacterium CG2_30_70_394, assembly GCA_001873295.1. GTDB lineage: Bacteria > CG2-30-53-67 > CG2-30-53-67 > CG2-30-70-394 > CG2-30-70-394 > CG2-30-70-394. Next base: position 12,214 of record MNYW01000144.1, read on the forward strand.
GTGGCGGCGGTTCAGCGGGAGCAGAGCGGGGCGCCGGGAGCGGGCGCGCCAACAGAAGGGGTGTGAACGGCTGATGGTCGGGAGCGGCTTGCCCCCCTCCGTCGTGGTGGTGTTGCGCCAGGGCGGAGGCGGGGCAAGCCGGTGATCGAGCCTCGGTGGCGGGTTGGCGCGCACCGTGGCGCCCGCGGCAGGGAGACTCCGCGGCGACGGTTGAGGGGGCGATTTCTGCCTATCACCTCGCCGGCGGCCTGGTACACGGCCAAGGGACAACCGCCGGCCACCGTGTTGGACCGCCGGCGCCATGGCCCCTGCGCCCTAGGCACCGGTCGGCGCCGGAGCAATCGCGGCGCGCTTGACTCGCGGGTGGCCGCCGCTATAATGCCCGCCCCTTCGCGCATTCTGGTTCGCGTTGAAGGTGTTGTAAATTTTGCGGTTTTCGCCACGTTTCACCATCTTCATAGGCTTCAAAGGAAGATCCGTGCCGACGATTAATCAGCTTGTGCGCAAGGGCCGTAACCGGCTCAAGGGCCGCTCCGCAAGTCCGGCGTTGCAGGATTGTCCGCAGCGTCGTGGCGTGTGTACCCGCGTCTATACGACCACTCCGAAGAAGCCCAACTCGGCCCTTCGTAAGGTTGCCCGTGTTCGTTTGACCACGGGGATCGAGGTCACCACCTACATTCCTGGTGTGGGCCACAACCTGCAGGAACACTCCATCGTCCTCATCCGTGGTGGTCGTGTGAAGGATCTGCCGGGTGTGCGTTATCACATCATCCGCGGTACCCAAGACTCTCTTGGCGTGTCGGATCGCAATAAGAGTCGTTCCAAGTACGGGGTCAAGCGTCCCAAGAAATAGTGATTGTGCGGCGCAATCGCCGCTTCGCGAAGGAAACCGAAAATCATGGCTCGACGGCGCGTTGCAGAACGACGGAAGGTTACCCTTGATCCGAAGTATCAGGACGAGGGAGTGACCAAGTTCATCAACTGCATGATGCGGACCGGTAAGCGGAGTGTCTCTGAGCACGCCTTTTACGGTGCGATGGAGATCATCGCCGAGTCGATGACCGAGCAGCCTCCTTTGGAAGTCTTTAACCAGGCGTTGCGTAACGTTCAGCCGCTGGTTGAGGTGAAGTCTCGGCGCGTGGGTGGTTCGACCTATCAGGTGCCGATTGAGGTCCGTCCGGGCCGGCGTGCGGCTCTGGCGCGTCGCTGGCTCATCGGTTTTGCGCGCAGCCGGCCGGAAAAGAGCATGGCGATTCGGCTCGCCAAGGAGTTGATGGACGCCGCCAACAAGACCGGCGCGACCGTGCGCAAGCGGGACGAGACCCACCGCATGGCCGAGGCCAACAAGGCGTTCTCCCATTACCGCTGGTAACCCTTCCGGTTCTCGGCAAAGACCCTTTGTAGAAAGAATCGGCGTGGCTCGCACTGACCCCCTTAATCGCGTTCGTAACATCGGCATCATGGCCCACATTGATGCCGGGAAGACGACGACGACCGAACGGATCCTCTTCTATACCGGCATCTCGCACAAAATCGGCGAGGTGCATGACGGCGCCGCGGTCATGGATTGGATGGCGCAGGAACAGGAGCGCGGCATCACCATTACCTCCGCGGCCACGACCTGCAAGTGGAAGGGTCACCGGATCAACATCATCGACACCCCCGGCCACGTGGACTTCACCATCGAGGTGGAGCGCTCCCTGCGGGTGCTCGACGGCGCGGTAGCGGTGTTTTGTTCGGTTGGCGGGGTGGAGCCGCAGTCGGAGACCGTGTGGCGGCAGGCGGATAAGTATGGCGTTCCGCGCATCGCCTTCATCAACAAGATGGACCGCACAGGGGCTGATTTTTCGCGCGGTGTCACCATGATTCGCGAGCGCCTGGGTGCCAAGGCGGTCCCCATCCAGCTCCCCATCGGCGCGGAAGATACCTTTGCCGGGGTGGTCGATCTGGTGAAGATGAAGGCGATCCGCTGGGACGAGGCAGATCTCGGCGTGAAGTACTGGGAGGAGGAGATCCCCGCGGATCTCGCCGCCGCCGCCGTTGCCGCGCGCGAGGCGATGATCGACGCAATCGCCGAGTACGACGACAGCCTGATGGAGCGGTTCCTGGAAGGGCAGCCCATCGACGAGGCGCAGATCCACGCCGCCCTCCGCACCGCCACCCTGTCGCTTGGCATCTGTCCGGTCCTGTGTGGGAGCGCCTTCAAGAACAAGGGGGTGCAGTCCTTGCTCGACGCGGTTGTGGATTACCTGCCGTCGCCTACCGACATCCCGCCGGTGGAGGGGGTGGAACCGCGTACGGACAAGGTGCTGGTGCGCAAGGCGGACGACGAGGAGCCGTTTTGTGCCCTCGCCTTCAAGATCATGGCGGATCCCTTTGTCGGCCAGCTCACCTTCTTCCGGGTCTACTCAGGGGTGATCGCGACGGGCGGGCAGGTGGTGAACCCGCGGACCGGCAAAAAAGAACGGCTGGGGCGTATTTTGCAGATGCACGCCAATAGCCGGAAGGAGATCCAAGAGGTCCGTACGGGGGACATCGCCGCGGCGGTGGGGCTCAAGACGGTGACCACCGGGGACTCCTTGTGTGATGCGGACGCGCCGGTGGTCCTCGAGTCCCTGGAGTTTCCGGATCCGGTGATCTCGGTGGCGATCGAGCCGAAAACCAAGGACGACCAAGAGAAGATGGGGTTGGCCCTCTCCCGTCTGGCGCAGGAGGATCCCTCGTTCCGCGTGCACACGGACGAAGAGAGCGGCCAGACGATCATCAGCGGCATGGGTGAGCTCCACCTGGAGATCCTCGTTGACCGGATGATGCGCGAGTACAAGGTAGAGGCGACGGTGGGCAAGCCGCAGGTCGCTTACCGTGAGACGATCACCAAGACCGTGGAGGAGCGTGGCAAGTTCGTTCGCCAGACCGGTGGCCGCGGGCAGTACGGCGACGTGCTGTTGCGCGTCGAGCCGCAGGAGGCTGGCAAGGGCTTCGAGTTTGTCGACGCGATCAAGGGTGGGGTGGTGCCGCGCGAATACATCCCGTCCGTCGGCCAGGGGGTCAAGGGGGCGCTGGAGGGGGGCGTGCTCGCCGGGTATCCAATCGTCGACGTGAAGGTCACCCTCATTGACGGCAGTTTCCACGAGGTCGATTCCTCGGAGATGGCTTTCAAGACCGCGGGTTCCATTGGCTTCAAAGCGGCGGCGAAGAAGGCCGGCCCGGTCCTTTTGGAGCCCATCATGTCGGTGGAGGTGGTGACCCCGGAGGAGTTCATGGGCGACGCCATCGGCGACCTCAACTCCCGCCGCGGTCAGATCCAGAAGATGGAGGCGCGGGCCAATCTCCATGTGGTGGGTGCCTTCGTGCCCCTGGCGGAGATGTTCGGTTACGCCACCATCCTCCGTTCCCTCACCCAGGGGCGGGCGACCTACACCATGCAGTTCGACCACTACGCCCAGGTGCCGCGTTCCGTCGCCGAAGAGATCGTTTCGAAGGCGAGTGCCTGAGCGCAGGCGCGATCACGACCACTACCCCAGGAGAACCGGCGGTACGGCACAAGCCACTGAATCCGGAGGAGTAAGACCATGGCGAAAGCAAAGTACGAGCGGACGAAGCCGCATGTGAACGTGGGGACGATAGGCCACGTGGATCACGGGAAGACGACGCTGACGGCGGCGATCACGAAGGTGATGGCGCGGCATACGGGTGGGGAGTTTGTGCCGTTTGACCAGATTGATAAGGCGCCGGAGGAGCGGGAGAGAGGGATTACGATTTCGACGGCGCACGTGGAGTATCAGAGCCCGAAGCGGCACTACGCGCACGTGGATTGCCCGGGACATGCGGACTACGTGAAGAAC
>MNYW01000120.1 GCA_001873295.1 Nitrospirae bacterium CG2_30_70_394
GCGGCGGCGTCGTGCTCAAAGCAGACCGGCGCCTTGCGGGTGGTGAGCTGGCGGCCGCCGAGGCGGCGGGCGGTGCGCTCGCCAGCGATCCGCCCGATCGCCGTGGGCGACTCCACCGCCGCGGGTGCGTGCGCGCTCGCCGACCAGCCGTCGCGTTCCTTCGCCCCCCCCTGCTCGGCGACCACCACGCAACCGACCGCCTTGCGTGACGTGGGGTAGCCCACGAGTTGGCCGAGGGAGTTGCCGAGGACCACCGCGGCGGTGCTCAGCGACACGGTCGCCCCCTCGGAGTTGCAGATCCGCGGATCCACCGCCAGCGCCGCCGCCTCGCAGGCGGCCGCCTCAACGAGGAGGGCTTGCGGGTCAAGGACGACGGGATAGGCGAGGGCCAGGTCAGGGGGTGCGCCCTCCAGGGTCGCCTCGTCCGGCAGACCAGCCGCGGGGTCGTCATCCGCCAGGCGGGCCAGGGCGACCGCCTGACACGCGGTCTCGCGCAGGGCGGCGGGGGAGAGGTCGGTGGTGGCGCAGGTCGCGGTGCGCATCCCCGCCATACCCCGCAGGTAGACGGTGAGGGCGAGGGAGCGGTCTTGGCGGTGCTCGATCCGCTCGGCCTTGGCGAGGCGGACGGTGACGGCGAGGCCGCGGCCGCTCCGCGCCGTCACCTGGGCCTGGTCGGCCCCCGCCTGGGCAGCGCGGGCGAGGAGCGCCTCCACCGCCGGAGCCAGGGTGGGGTCGGGGGTCGTGGTCATCCGCCGGTCCCCCCCACGGTGAGGGCGCTGAGCTTCACCGTCGGCAGACCGACGCCTACCGGGACCATCTGCCCGCCCTTGGAGCAGGTGCCGATACCGAGGTCCAGCGCCAGGTCGTTGCCCACCAGGGTCACCTTGGTGAGACAGTCGGGGCCGTCGCCGATCAACGTCGCGTCGCGTACCGGCTCGGCGAGCTTGCCGGCGCGGATCCGGTACGCCTCGGAGGCGGCAAAGACGAACTTTCCCGAGGTGATGTCCACCTGGCCGCCGGAGAACTGCACCGCGTAGAGGCCGTCGTCTACCGAGGCGAGGATCTCTTGCGGGTCGACCTCGCCGCCGCGCATGAAGGTGTTGGTCATCCGCGGGATCGGCAGGTGGGCGAAGGACTGGCGGCGGCCGTTGCCGGTGGACGGTTGGCCCATGAGGTGGCCGTTGTGGCGGTCTTGGAGGTAGCCCACCAGGATGCCGTCGTCGATCAGCACCGTCGCTGCCGGCGGCGTCCCCTCGTCGTCGGCGGAAAGCGAGCCGCGGCGGCCCATGAGGGTGGCGTCGTCCACCACCGTCACCCCGGGGGCGGCGACCCGCTGGCCCAGGCGGCCGGCGAAGGCCGAGCTCCCCTTGCGGTTGAAGTCGCCCTCCAGGCCGTGGCCCACCGCTTCGTGCAGCAAGATCCCCGGCCAGCCTGGGCCGAGGACCACGGCCATGGTGCCGGCCGGGGCGGGGCGCGCCGCGAGATTCACAATCGCCTGGCGGGCGGCGGCCCGGGCGAGGGTTTCCGGATCGAGCTCGCCGGTGAAGAGGGCGAAGGGGGAGCGGCCGCCACCGCCGGCGCTGCCCCGCCCGCAGCGCGTGGGGGTGCGCGCCACGACCGAAATGGAGAGGCGCACCAGCGGCCGGCTGTCCGCCACCAGCTCGCCGTCGCTTTGCGCCACCACCACCACTTGGTGGCTCGCCGCGAGGGTGGCGACCACCTGATCGACGCGCGGGTCGAAGGCGCGCGCGGCGCGGTCGACCCGCTCCAGCAGGTGCACCTTGTCCGCGTCCAAAGCCGAGTCGATCGGGTCGTCCGCCGGGTAGCGGGGGGCGGGGGCGCGGTGGACGAGAGAGACGGTGGCGGTGGTGCCGCGGCCGGCGATGGCGCGGGCGGTGCGGGCCGCGGCGCGGATCGCCGGCGCGTTGATCTCCTCGCTATAGGCAAAGCCGGTCGCCTCGCCGGCCACCGCCCGCACCCCGAAGCCGGCTGCGATCGCGTGCGAGCCCGAGCGGACTCGCCCCTCCTCAAGCTGAAACGCCTGCTGGCGGCTGTGCTCCAGGTAGAGATCCGCCAGCTCGATGGCTCCCCCGGCCGCCTCCGCCACCAACGCGGCGAGACCCTCCACGTCGAGACCGGCGGGGGCGAGGAGGAGGTGCTCCGCGGGGTCCATGGAATCCATCGCCGGCGAGTATCGGGGGGGCGGCAAAACAAGGCCACGGCGACCCAGACGAGCGCGACCGGCGCCGGTGGCGCGGTTGCGCTTTGCACCTTCCACCCCGCGCCCCGCCCTCCGCGGTTCAAGCACCAGGGCGTTGGGGTCGACCGGCGCCAGAAATCTTGGTCCCCGGGTGCCACCCCCCGCAGCCCACCACCGAGAATAGGTCGGGTGGTGTCCCGCGGCTCCACCGCCCCGTCCGGCCCTCCTGTCCCTTCGGTCCAACCCTCCCGGCGCGCGCCGGGCGCGGCCCCTCAGAGCTGGATCAGGGTATGGACCGCGTGCGGGGCGAGGCGGGCGCGGCCGCCCAGGAAGGTGAGCTCGGCAAGTGCGGCGATCTCCACCACCTCCGCGTGGAGCCGCTCCACCAGGCGCACCGTCGCCGCCAGGGTGCCGCCGGTGGCGATCACGTCATCGATCACCACCACCCGGTCACCCGGGCGGAGGGCGTCGGTGTGGATCTCCAGGGTGTCGGTGCCGTACTCGAGGTCGTAGCTCTCGGCGTGGGTCGCGGCGGGGAGCTTGCCCGGCTTGCGCACCAAGGCGAGGCCGCAGCCGAGGGCGTAGGCCAGGGGCGCCCCGAACAGAAAGCCACGCGACTCCACCACCACCACCCGGTCGATCGCCCGGTCACGGTAGCGGGCGGCGAAGGTGTCGATGGCGAGGGCGAAGGTGGTGGGGTCGCCGAGCAGCGGGGTGATGTCCTTGAAGACGATCCCCGGCTTGGGAAAGTCAACCACGTCGCGGAGGGCGGCGAGAAGGCGCGCGGGTACGGTGGGGTCCATAGGGCGGTCCATCGGGGTCAGGTCTTTACCTTATACTTAGCGACACAAGTACTATAAAGTAAAGACCTGACCCCAAGGTTACAAGGATCTCGCGGTAGAGCTGCGCCACCCAGGCCGCGCACTCGGAAAGCGGCGGCATGCCGACCGCCGCGGGCAGGGCGTCGTCCGGTCCCAAGAGGTCCACCGGGCAGGTGGTCGCCAGGCCGGTCAGCCGGCCGTTGGCGTATTCGTAGGGGTAGATCCGGCAGATCAGGGGCTTCGCTGCCGCCGGCAAACTACAGCCCGTGGCGCCGAGGAAGCAGCAGTCGCCGTTGCCTTGGTGGCGCAGGATGCGGCGGCTGCCATCGGGCCGGAAGACCGCCCGCGCCCAGGCCGGATCGTCCGCCTGATCGCCGTAGGCCGGATTGACCGGCGGGGAAAACTCGCAAAAGTCGGTCAGGCCGGTGGCGCCCGCGATGCGGCGCACGTCGCCAGGGGTCAGGTAGATCTCGGTCTTCTGACAGCAGGTCGTCTGGCGTGTGCTACAGCGGGCGCAGAGGGAGACGAGCTCCACACGGGTGGTCATCACCGGCGCAGTCGAACACGGGGTTGCCATACACGTCTTTCACCCAAGAGGAGAGGTGCGGCGATCCGGCCAACCGGGGGGTGAGGGTGGGAGTCCTGCCCCAAAGCCACACGCGAAACCGCCCATTGTACTAAGCCCCCGGCCGGCGGAAATCCCCCCGCAGTGCCCCTCCCGGGGGGTCCGCCGCAAGGGGGCGGTCACCCCCTCGAAGGCAAGGATCACCCCCCTCGCCCGAGCTCTCCGTTCGCCCACGCCGGGGCGCCCGCGGCGCGGATCGTTGCCGCTACCTCCTCTGCCTCGCCGCGCGCGGGGTGGCCGTGGACGACCGTGGCCTACCCCGCGGGCCCGCAGTGGCACGCGCTCGCCGCCCCGCGCCGGTCTGCCGCGCCGATCCCCCGGGCGATCCGCCTCAGCCGGCCTCCCCCCCGCGCCGGCGGCGGATCTCCACCCCCGCCCACCTCGCCGCCAAAAGCGCCTCCGGCTTCTTCACCCGCACGGTGACCGCGGTAATCGGCGTGGTCTCGATGAGCCACGCGGCCACCCGCTCGGCGAGGGTCTCGATGAGGCGGAAGCCACCCGCCACCGCGAGCCGCGTGATCCCCTGGGAGCAGGCGTCGTAGTCGACGGTCTGGGTGAAGTCGTCGCCAGCCGCGGCCCCGCGCACGTCGTACTCCATCTCCACGTCCATCCACAGGCGCTGGGGGTGGGCCCGCTCCCACGGGTGGATCCCGATGACGCAATCGATGGCGAGGTCGTGGATGAGGATGGTGTCGGACATGGTTTCAGCTCTTGTGTGATCGGCGCGCCGCGGTCGGAGGTCAGGGGTCAACAGGAGGGTTGGGCGGAGGGGGCGCCCCCCCCCTAACCGCCGCTTGCGGCCGCCGGTGCCGGACCGACCCACCCGCCCGGTGGGCGGGGAGCCACCCCAAGTTGCCCTTGGCCGCGGGTGAACACCGCCTCGATGAGGTAGCGGGTCGGCTGGTTGAGCTCCATGGCCAGGGCCGCCTCGGGCTTCACCCAGGCGTACGCTTGGGCTTCGTAGTTGAGACGCACTGCCTTGCTGTGGGCGCGGCCGCGCAGGTTCACCAGGAGGAAGTGCTTGCGGGTGTGAAACTCGGGGGAGAAGACCGCCTCTTGGACGAGCAGGAACTCGGGATCGGTGAGGGTGAGGCCGGTCTCCTCCGCCACCTCGCGGATGAACGCTTGGGTCATGGTCTCGCCGTAGTCGATCTTGCCGCCCGGCGTCCCCCACTTGCCCGACCACTTGGCGGTCCGCACCAAGAGGATCTCGCCATCGTCGTGGACGATCAGGCCACCCACCGTGGCGATGGGCATGGCGAGCCGCTCGACCGCACGGTCGCGGGCGAGGAGGGCGATCACCTCGCCGAGGTCGTCGACCAGGTAGTCGGGGTGGGCCGCGGCGAGGGCGGCGCGGTCGCTGTAGCCGGTGGCCACCGCCACCGCCCGCACCCCGGCCGCGCGCGCCGCCTCCACGTCGTGGACCATGTCGCCCACAAACACGGTGGCGTCGGGCCGTGCGCCGAGGCGCGCCAGGAGAGGCCCGAGGGCCGCGCGTTTGTCGTCGATGCCGCCGTGCACGCCGTCCACCAAACCGGCGAGGTGGTGGCGCGCCACCTCCCCTTCGAGGAGGTCGGGACGCATGGTGGAGAACAGGTAAACGGGCACGCCGGTAGCACGGGCAAAGGTGAGCAGGGCGCGCGCCGCCGGCAACAGCGGGATCTGCTCGCGCAGGGGTTGGTAGGCGGCGAAGAAGGGGCGGTCCACCTGCGCGCGCGTACATCCCGGGAGAAACCGCGCGTAGAAGCGCATGAACGGGAGCTCGAACTCGCGTTGAAAGGTGGGACGGTCCAGCGGCGGCTTGCGGTGGGCGGTGAGGACCGCGTTGGTCGCCGCGAGGGTCACCCCGAGGTCATCCGCGAGGGTCCCGGACCAGTCCACCAAGAGGGTGTCGATCATGGCGCGCGATTGTACCCGCGGGGCGCGCCAGCACACGCGGGAGTGCCGCGGCCTTGCTCATCCCCGCTTTGCGCGGCGACGAAGAGAGGAGCCATGGACACGGACGACGGAGCCTATCTGCTGCGCCTGGCGCGTGCCGCCCTGACCCTGTGGGTGGAGGAGGGGGTGAAGTGTCCACCGCCCGCGCCGCCCGAGGGGATGGCGGTCCGCCGCGTCCTCTGGGTGAGCCTCTACAGCTACCCCGACCACCTCCACTGGGGCTCCATGGGGGTCCTTCACGAGCCGCCGATGGTGGTGGAGGCGGCGGTGAACGCCGCCATCCTTCTCGCCCGCCACCCGCAGGGCGAGCCGCTCACCGCCGCGACCGTCGCCAACTACACCCTGGAGATCTCCATCGCCTCCGAGCCGACGCCGGTGACCCGCTCGTGCGTCGAGGTGGGGGTCGTCCCCGGCCTGCACGGGGTGGTGATCGAGGACGCCGACCGCCGCCTGGTCTTGCCACCGCCCGCCCTCACCTCCCCGGCCGCCACCCTCTCCGACCTCCTCGACCGGGCGTGTGAACGGTGTGGCCTCGGCGCCTTCTTCTGGCGGCGGCCCGAGACCGAGGTTGCCACCTTCACCGTCGACATCTTCGCCGAGCAGTGGCCGGTGGGCGCGGTGGGGCGGCGCGCGCCCAGCACCATGGCGGTGAAGGAGTCGTAAGGGGCGGGCCCACCCGCCGCCGCCCCACCTGGGCCCCCGGCGCCCCAGCGCCTAGAGCGTCGGCAGGGTCACCGTGAAGGTGGTGGGACCCCCCGGACGGCTCTCCACCTGGAGGGTGCCGTCGTGGAGCTCGATGACCCGCTTCACCAAGGCCAGCCCCAGGCCGGTCCCGCCCATACCACGGTGCGCGGGGTGCTGCCAGAACTTGTCGAAGACGTACGGCAGGTCCTGCGCGGCGATGCCGATGCCCGTGTCCCGTACCGCCACCACCGCCTGGTTGCCGCGCTGCTCGGCGGTGAGCCGCACCTCGCCGGCGGGGGTGAACTTCAAGGCGTTCTCCAACAGGTGGAGCAGCGCCCCCGCCAGCTTGTCGCGGTCGGCAGAGACCAGGTGGAGGTCGGCGGGAATGTCGTGGTTGCAGGTGACCCCCTCTTTGCGTGGCAGGTCGCAGGCGCGCTCCGCCACCTCGTGGAGGATCTCCGCCAGGGCGAGGGGACGGCGGTCGACTTCATAACTGCCGGTCTCGATGCGCGAGGTGTCGAGGATGTTGGAGACGATGCGCAGGAGCCGCTCCCCCGCCTGGTGGACCATCTCCACGTCGGTCTTTACCTGCTCCGGAATCTCCCCCTCCTGGCCCGACAGGATGAGGCTGGAAAAACCGAGGACCGCGTTCAACGGCGTCCGGAACTCGTGCGACACCGAGGCGATGAAGTCGGACTTCACCCGGTCCGCCTCCGCCACCCGCGTCATCTCCGCGCGCAGGGTGTCGTTGGCCTCATTCACCTCCCGGGTCCGCGCCCGGATCTGCCCCTCGAGGTCGGCGGCGTACCCCTTGAGCTGCTGGTTGAGCCCCTTCAGCTCGCGGTAGCCCTGCTCCATCCGCTCGTAGAGGCGGGCGTTCTCCAGGGCGAAACCGATCTGCCCGAAGGCGGCGTTGAGGAAGTGGATGTCCGCGTCGGTGAACACGCCGCCGCCGCGCTTCTTCGACAGGTTGATCACCCCAATCAGCTCGCCGCGCGCGAACAGCGGCACGGTGAGAAAGCTCGGGGAGCCGTACTTCGGGTCATTGAACCGCGCAAAACGCGGGTCGGTGGCGAGGTCAGCGACCACCACCGCGCGCCCCTCTTGCACCGCCACCCGGGCGAGGGAGTCGGCCACCGCCACCCGGCTGCCGATGCGCGCGTCCACCGCCATGCCGTAGGCGGCAACGAGCTCTAGCTCCTTGCCCCCCTCCACCAGCCGCATGATCGAGCCGATTTCCGCGCTCACCACCCGCATGGCGCGCACCAAGACCCGGTCGAGCATGTCATTGAGGTCGGTGAGGCGGGCGGCAAACTCGGAGATCTCGTTCAGGGAGGAGAGCTGGAGGACCTGGTGGGTGAGCTGGTGGGAGGCGTCGTGGAAGCCATCGAGGAGGTTGTCGAAGTGGTTGGCGATCCCCTCCAGGCGCACCGCTGGCGGCCCCGCGTCGTCCTCCTCCGCGCCGCTCTCGTCCGTCCCCCCCGGCGGGGCTGGGCCCATGGCGGCGAGCTCGCCGCGCAACAGGGCGAAGCCAATCAGGCCGAAGGCGATGGCGCCAAAGAGGTAGGTGATGGAGTCCAGCCCGCCGCCGCGTACCACCTGATAGAGCAGCAAGACGAGGACGAGGATCGGCAGGATGAAGACGAGGAGAAAGGTGAGCCAGAGGAGGTAGGTGACCTCCCCCCGCTCTTCCCGACCACGGCGGAACCAATGGCGCATGGGTGCGATTCAGCTTGCCCGGTGAGGGGCGCTCATCCCGTCCGTCGGGGCGGCCCACCGCGCACCCCGTGAAGCGCTCTTCGACCGCCGGACGGGGAAGCATAACCCATTGAGACGATTAGCGGCACACCGCGACCGTGGGGGGTTCACGAAGGCCGGCGAGCCCCTCTTCCGTGAGCAGGTAGGCGACCGGCCGGTCGTGCGCCTGGCGGGGCAGGCGGGCCACCACTTGGCAGGCGAAGCAGGCGCCGCAGACGCGGCAGGCGGGGGAGAGCTGGGCGAGGAGACGGTCGTAGTGGCCGCCCCCCTGGCCAAGGCGGACACCGCGCCGATCGAAGCCGACCCCGGGGATGATCGCCAGCTCGACCTCGGCCGGGGCGACCCGCGGGGCGGTGGCGGCGGGCTCAAGCAGGCCGCGGTAGCCGACCACCAGCCCCTCCAGGGCGTCGATTTGGTGGAGGGTGAGGTCGCCGCCCGCCCCCACCCGCGGCAAGACCAGCCGTTTGCCCGCGCTCAGGGTGGCGTGGAGGAGCGGCAGGGTGGAGAGCTCGGTCGCGCTGGCCGCGTAGGCAAGCACGGTCGTCGCCGCCCACAGAGGCGAGGCCGTGAGGTGGGCGGCGACCGCCGCCGCCGCTGGCGCGCGTGCCGTCTCCGCCACACGCGCGCGCGTAGCGCGCAGGCGGGCGCGCCACTCGACCTTGTTCACCCCCCCCTCCTTGGCCATCGCCGCTCCCGCCGCGCGCCCACGAAAAAGGCCTCGGGCGTCGCCGCCCGAGGCCCGAAGCGACCGTTTCGCCCCTCCCTAGAGGGAACCAAGGATCGTCTTCATCTCGTCCTTCGCCTGCAGCTTGAGCTTCTTTAGGGTCATCCGGCGCGCCTCCAAATCGGGGGTCAGATGCCGAACCCGCTCGATATCCTCCAACTCCGCCTCGTAGGCGGAGTGGTCCTCCTCCAACCTACGGAACCGGGGAATCTCCTTGCGTGCACGCTCAGCCTGAGGATGGGGAAAGGGCATAGGACGCACCTCCGTACAAGGGTTAACAAGGACGCCCCAAAGCTAGCATGGGCGCGACCGAAGGCAAGGAACGGATCGGCCGCAGCCAAGCGCTGGGCGCGCCGCGCTCAGCCGTGGAGCCGGCCGACCAAAAGCCGCTCCTGGCCCGCGCCCGCCCCCTCCAGCCCGCCATCGCGGGCCCGCCGGCGAAAGGTCGCGAGGGTGGCGACACACAGCTCGAAGGTCTCCGCGAGCTCCGCGAACAGGCGCGCCCGGCGCCGGTCGAGGATCGCCTCGAAGTCGGCGGCGCGGTGGTAGGCGTGGCGCCCGACGTCGACGTAGAAGCGCACCCCGGCGCGCCGCTCGACCCGCTCGCGAAAGAGGCCGGTCATGAACAGGGTGTAGTCGCCGAGATGGCGTACCCAACGTGCCTCGCCAAAGGGGTCGTAGGTGTCGATTCCCTCCGCCCCGCGACACGCGCTCGCCGCCTGCAAGATGTCCGCCACCGCCACCATCGCCTCGCCGCCCCGCCCCGCGGGGAAGAGGGTGGCGGTGGAGACAAAGCGGGCGAGCACCTCGCTGAGGTAGTCGATCGTCGGTCGCGACGGCGCCCGCTGCGCGGCGACAATCCGCTCCAGCTCTCGTTGGAAGAAGAGGAGAAGGGTAGGGTCGGGGTCCGGGTCGACGTTGGCCATGGCTCGCTTTCGGATGCGGGAGGACGCGGCGCGCCCTTCTTCAGTACCTTCATCGGCACCGGCCATGGCACCGTGTACCCTCGGGGCCGGTCCGACTTTTCCCGAGGTACTGCGAAGGGTGGATCCAGGCCCGAGGGTGGGCCCGGATCGCCCCTCCTTGCTTGCGCCACCTGCTCGACCCAACGCCGACCGACTCCTCGTCCCGCGACCCTCTCCATGATCCTGCGCGTCACCCCCACTGCGGCCCTGCTCACGACCCTGGCGGTGGCACTCATGGTCACCCTCTACACCCTCCTCGCGCGCCGCCCCTCTCCCTCCCCGCCCCTCCCGCCGACCGCGGCGAATGGCGCGCCGGCGGTGGTCACCGACTTCACCTTCACCGAGACCCAGGGGGAACGGACCCATTGGCTGCTGAAGGCCCAGCGCGCCCGCTACTTCGAGCGCGACAACCGGGTGGAGGTGGACACAATCCGCGCCGACCTGCGCGACGGCGAGCGGGTGGTCCTGCACCTCGAGGCAGCGAACGGCCGCGTCGACCTCGCCTCCTTCACCTTCGACCTCACCGGTGGGGTGCGGATCACCGACCCTGACGGCCTCGACCTCTCTACCCCACAACTCCACTTCGACGGCGAGCGCCGCCAGCTCAGCGGCGACTCCACCCTCGACCTGCACAAGCCGCCGTACCGGATCGCCGGGAAGCGGTTCACCTACGACGTGACCACCCGCCAGCTCACCGTCGAGGAGGCGGTCCACCTGGTGGTCAGTCCGCCACCCGAGCATGGGAGCTTGGGCGGGGATCTCGGCCACGGGGAGGAGGCGGTCCCCGTGGGGGTCAACCCGCCGGCGGCCGCCACCGCCACCCCCCCATCACCCCGCCCAGCCGCGCCGGCCGCCGCAGCCTGCGCTCGCCGCAGCCGTCGCTGTCTACCGAGCCACCTCGCCACATGATCGCTGCCCTCCTTCTCCTCGTGGCCACGGTCCCGCCCCCCGCGGCCGGCGACGGCTGGGCGCCGGCTCCGCCCCGGCTCACCCTGGCGGCGGGGCTCGACGCGACCGCCGACCATATGGAGGGGGCGCTCGCCGCCGGCCAGCTCACCTTCACCGGCAACGTCGAGATCACCAGCGGCGCCGAGCGCCTGCGCGCGGCGCGCGTCGATCTCACCCTGGAGGGGCCGCGCCACACCCTGCGCCAGGTGGTGGCGAAGGGGGCGGTGCAGCTCCTCTACGGACCGTACACGGCAATCGCCGAGGTGGCCGACTTCGACGCCCAGGCGGGCCGCTTCACCCTCACCGGCAGGGCGAAGATCTGGGGCGCCGGGCGCGAGGTGGCGGGCGACCGGATCGACATCGATACCACCCACCGCACGGCGGCGGTGGCCGCGGGCCACCTCCTGGTCCCGGCGCAGGGAGAGACCCCCGCGGTGCGGGTGGTGGCCGCCACCCTCGCGGTGGATGACTCGGCCGGCGAGGCCCACCTGCGTGGCAAGGTGGAGGTGGAAAGCGGCACGCGCCACCTGTGGGCGGAGGCGATCGATCTGCGCACGGAGCCGAAGAGCGGCCGGGTGGAGCGCATCGACGCGCGTGGCGGGGTCCGGGTGGAGGACGGCGGCCGGCGCGCGCGTGCGGCGGAGGCCCACTACGATCTCCTCCACCAGCAACTCACCCTCAGCGGTGCGGCGCGGCTGGAGGAAGCAGGCAACGAGATCCGCGGCGAGCGGATCCACCTCGACCTGCAGACGCGACAAGTCCAGGTGGAGCGTGGGACCATCCGCTACCGGCCCGAGTAGGGCCGGCTACGAGGAGCAGGCTCGGTGCTGAAGGTGAACAACCTACGCAAGCGGTTCGGTGGCCGGGAGGTGGTGAAGGGGGTCTCCTTCGCCATCCACCGCGGCGAGATCGTCGGCCTCCTCGGCCCAAACGGCGCCGGCAAGACCACCAGCTTCTACATGACCGTGGGGCTGATCCCGGTGGACAGCGGCCAGATTTTTTTCAACCAAGAGGAGATCAGCGACGAGCCCATGTACCGGCGGGCGCGGCGCGGCATCTCCTACCTGCCGCAGGAGCCCTCCATCTTTCGCCGCCTCACCGTGGAGGAGAACCTCCTGGCGGTGGCCGAGACCCTCGACCTCCCGCAGGGCGATCGGCACAAGCGCTGCAGCCGCCTGCTCGACGAGCTCTCCATCGCCCACGTGCGCACCTCGCCCGGCTACGCCCTCTCCGGCGGCGAACGGCGGCGGGCGGAGATTGCCCGCGCCCTGGTCCTCGACCCCGCCTTCATCCTCCTCGACGAGCCGTTCGCCGGCGTCGACCCGATCGCCGTGGCGGACATCCAAGAGATCATCCTCAACCTGCGCGCCAAGGGGATCGGGGTGCTGATCACCGACCACTCGGTGCGCGACACCCTCTCCATCGTCGACACCGCGTTCATCATGAACGAGGGCGAGATCCTCCTCTCCGGCCCCTCCTGTGAGATCGCCAAGAGCGATCTGGCACGGGCAGTATACTTGGGCGAGAACTTCGTCATGGACTGTGATGAGTAGGCTTAGCCCGGAGGTATCCCGACCATTCGCACGCGCCAGCGCGTGGTCTCGCGCGTGGGCTCTCCGGGAGGGGAGGGTGGGCGCTCGCCTTCCGCGCCGTCGTAGCTGCGGTGGCCAGCCGGGCCACCCGGCGTGGCCACAGAGGCGCGGGGCGGGGTGGCTCACCCCGACCCTGGGAGCACCGAAGAGAGCCCCATGCAGCTGACTCCCAAGCTTTCCCTCAAGCTGACCCAAAAGCTGGTGATGACGCCCCAGCTCCAGCAGGCGATCCGCCTGCTCCAGCTCTCCCGCCTCGATCTGGAGCAGGCGATCCAAGAGGAGATGGTGGACAACCCCATCCTCGAGGAGGAGGCGACAGAGGAGGCCACGGTCGAGGAGCGGGTCGCCGAGGAGGCGGCGGAGCAGAGCAAGAAGAACGACGAGGAGGGCGGCCAGGAAACGGAGATCGACTGGGAGCGGTACATGGACTCCGCGATCAACTCCGGCTTCCAGGCGGAGGCGGGCGTCCCTGCCGAGGAGGGCGAGCGGCCCACCCTCGAGTCCACCTACGCGGTGGAGCGATCCCTCGCCGACCACCTCGTGTGGCAGCTGCGGGTGAGCAACTTGCCGGACTTCGTGAAGGAGATCGGCCCGTGTCTCATCGCCTGCCTCGACGGTGATGGCTACCTGCGCGACGACGACGACGCCATCGCCGCGCTCTGCTACTGCGCCCGGGAACGGATCCCCGAGGCGCTCGTCTACCTGCGCCAACTCGACCCGGTGGGCGTCTTCGCCCGCGACCTCACCGACTGCCTTCTCTTCCAGGCCGACCAGCTCGCCGATCCCCATCCCCTGCTCAAACCGCTGATCCGCGACCACCTGAAGGAGCTGGAGACCAGACGGTACCAGGAGGTAGCGGAGGTCCTAGAGACCAGCGTCGACGAGGTGGTCGCGGCGCTCCACCAACTCCGCCAGCTCGAACCCAAGCCGGGCCGCTCCTTCGACAGCGACGCGCCCATCTATGTGGTGCCCGACGTCTACGTGGTGCGCAAGGGCGACCAACTGGAGATCCGCCTCAACGACGAAGGGCTGCCGCGGCCGCGCATCTCCCCGTACTACATGGAGATGTACAAGCAGCTCAATGGCAGACCGATGGACAGCGCATCGCGCGACTTCATCAGGGAGAAGCTCAACCACGCCATCGCCCTGATCAAGAGCCTTGAGCAGCGGCAAAAGACGATCTACCGCACCACCGAGTCGATCCTCCGCTTCCAGCGCGACTTCTTTTTCAAAGGGCCGAACTACCTGCGACCCCTCATCCTGCGCGACGTCGCCGAGGACCTGGGGATGCACGAGTCGACCATCTCGCGGGTCACCTGCAACAAGTACCTGCACTGCGAGCGGGGCATCTTCGAGCTGAAGTACTTCTTTTCCAACAGCATCAAGTCGACCCATGGCGACGACCTGTCGGCGGTCTACGTCAAGAACCGCCTGCGCGAGATCCTCGCTGCGGAGGATCCGTGCCACTGTCTCAGCGACCAGGCCCTCGCCCAACTCCTCGCTGAAGAGGGGATCAAGATCGCCCGTCGCACCGTGGCCAAGTACCGCGACGAGCTGAAGATCCTCCCCGCCGCCAGCCGCCGGCAGGGATACTAGGGCGATGGCCACCACGGCTTCGTGTACACCCACCCTCGCCCGCGCCGCGCGGGCCTTGGCCACCCTGCAACTCCCACCCCAGACGCGCTCCGGACGGCCAGCCGGAGCCGCACCATCCACTGCCCCGGTTGTGGACCGGACCCTGGCGCAGCCCGGACGGACGTCTGCACCTACCCCTGGCCACCATCCTATGGGGGAGACATGAACCTATCCATCTCGGCGCGCCACATGGAGCTCACGGACGGCCTGCGCGGCCATGCCGAGGAGCGGTGCGAGAAGCTCACCCGCCTCCTCGACGACCAGAGCCGGCTCCACGTCACCCTGTCAGTCGAGCGCAACCTGCAGATCGCCGACATCATCGCCAAGGGGCCGCGCACCCTGTTCCAGGCGCAGGAACGGTCGGACGACATGTACGCCGCCATCGACCGCGCCACCACCAAGCTGGAGCGCCAGCTGCGTCGCCATCACGACCGGTGCACCGACGCCAAGGCGCACGCCCCGCGGCTCACCACGCCAAAGAACCTCGCCCCCGAGCCGACCGTCTCCGAGGCGTTGCTGGAGACCCTCGGGCGGGTGGAAGAGACGCGCGAGATCAACGTCGAGGCCCTTCCCGAGTACGAGGCGATCCGCCTGATGGAGGACCACGACGAGCCGCTCTGGGTGTACCGCGACGTGACCGACGGCCGCCTGCGCATCCTCACCCGGAGCAAGGGTGAAAAGCTTCGCCGCTTCGACCTCATCGAGAACCATTAGGGGAGTGCGCGGCGCCGAAAGTGATATGCTGCGCCCCCCGCGGTCGGAGCCAACCATGACGCTGATCATCGCTGACCACCTGGGGGAGGAGCACATCCTCCCCGAGCTCCAGGGCGACACCAAGGTCGCGGTCCTCCGCGAGCTGTGCGAGGTGGCGTGTCGGGACGGCGATGTGCCGACCCACGAGCAAGCGCTCTCCGCGATGCTCGAACGGGAGGCGCTCGGTTCCACCGGCATCGGCGACGGGGTGGCGATCCCGCACGCCAAGATCCCCGATCTCGACGAGCTGCGCATCGTCCTCGGCCTCTCCCGCAAGGGGGTCGAGTTCGATGCCAGCGACGGGGCCCCGGTCCACCTCCTCTTCTTGATCGCCGCGCCGGTGGCGAGCAAGAACCGCGACCACCTTCAGGTCCTCGCCCGCCTCGCCCGCATGGTGCGCGCCCCCGGCTTCCGGGACGAGGTGGCGGAGCTTGACTCGCCGGCGGCGATCCAGCACTTGGTGGCGCGCGTGGAGCGGGAGCTGTTCGAGGACCAGGCCGCGTGACCCCGCGGCCGCCCCCGCCGCCTTTTTACCTGCACGCCTCCCTGGTCGCGGTCCACGGCCAGGGGCTGTTGCTGCGCGGGCCGAGCGGGGCGGGCAAGAGCGCGGCCCTCCTCGCCCTCCTTGGCCGCGGCCACCGGCTGGTGGCGGACGACGTGGTGGAGGTGATCGACCGCGACGGGCGGCCATGGGGACGCGCCCCGGTGGCGATCGCCGGCCGCCTGGAGGTACGCGAGGTGGGAGTGGTGGCGGCGGCCGAGCTCTTTGGCGCCGGCGCGGTGGTCCCCGCCTGGGCGATCGATGCGGTGGTTGACCTTTTGCCCGCCCTCGCCACCCCGCCGCCGCGCCCTACCGCCCCCCTCGCCCCCACCTTCCTGGGCGGCGTCGCCCTCCCCACCTACGCCCTCACCGCGGGCGATTCCGCTTCGCTCGCCGACCGGCTGGAGGTGATCGCCCGCCTGGTGTCCAATCGGCCCGAGGGCTCCCCTTATGGATAAGGCGCCGCTGCAACTCATCGTCATCCTCGGCCTGTCGGGGTCGGGCAAGACCACCACGATCAAGGCGTTGAAGGATCGCGGCGTCTTTTGCATCGACAACCTGCCGACCACGCTCATTGGCCAGCTCATCGACGGGGCACAGCAGCCCGGCTCGCCCCTGCGGCACGTCGCCCTGTGCTTGGAGGTGCGCTCGGCCGCGGACCGCGACGGCCTCACCACTCTCTTCGAAGAGCTTCGCCAGGGGCAGCTCGCCTTTGAGCTCGTCTATCTCTTCGCCGCCCTCCCGACCCTGACCCGGCGCTTCCAGGAGACCCGCTCCACCCACCCCCTGGCGGACCGGTATCCGCTCCTCGACGACGCCATCGCCCACGAGGCCGCCCTCCTCGACCCCCTGCGCCCCTTCGCCACCCACGAGATCGACACCTCCGAGCTCACCGTCCACGACCTGCGCCGGCGGATCGGCGAGATCCTCCCGGCCGAGGGGCACCACACCCTGCACGTGGGGTTGGTGAGCTTCGGCTTTAAGCACGGCCTGCCGCACGAGGCGGACATGGTGGTGGACGCCCGCTTCCTCCCCAACCCGTACTTCGTCCCCGAGCTCAAAGACCACACCGGCCTCGAGGCGCCGGTGGCGCGCTTTGTGCTGGACTCCGCCGACACCACCGCCTTCCTCACCCACCTCGAGAGGCTCCTCGACTTCCTCTTGCCTCGCTACCAGCACGAGGGCAAGGCATACTTCACCCTCGCGATCGGCTGTACCGGCGGCCACCACCGGTCGGTGGCGATCGTCGAGGCCCTCGCCGGCTACCTGCAAGGGCGCTCCATTCCCCTCACCACCCGCCATCGAGATCTCGAACGATGATCGGCATCCTCTTGGTCACCCACGGAGAGATCGGCGCGGCCATGGTCGCCGCCGCGGAGTACATCCTCGGCAGCCAGGAGTGTCTGGCGGCGATCACCGTCGAGAGCCACGAGCTCCCCCTCACCGAACAGCACATCCGGGCAGTGATCGACTCCCTCGGTTGTAGCGAGGGGCTGGTGATCCTCACCGACATGTACGGCGGCACCCCAAGCAACACCTCGCTCCCCTTTCTCGACAAAGCGCGGGTGGAGATCGTCGCTGGGGTCAACCTCCCCATGCTCATCAAGTGCCTCACCCGGCGCGAGGGGACAACCCCGGCCGAGCTTGCCCAGCAGGCGTTGGAGGCCGGCCGGCGGGGGATCCTCGTCACCCGCGCGATCCTCGACGCCACCCCGCCCAAGTGAACGACTTTGCGTGCACCCTGACGATCGCCAACGAGCTCGGCCTCCACGCCCGCGCCTCGGCCAAGATCGTCAACCTCACCAACCAGTTCGATCCCGCCACCGAGATCTACCTGGCGCGCGATGGGATCGAGGTGAGCGCCCGCTCCATCCTCGGCCTGATGATGTTCGCCGCCCCCAAGGGGACCACCCTGCAGGCGCGCGCCGTGGGACCGCAGGCGGACGAGGCCCTCGCCGCCCTCGGTGACCTCTTCCGCCGCCACTTTGACGAGGAGGAGTGATGCGTGTCGCGCGCGGTTATGCGACCACCGACCAGGTGGCGATCGGCCCCGCCTTCCTCGCGGTCCGCGCCACCGCCGGGGATCGCTGTCCGGTGATGACCCCGGACCCGGAGTGCGAGCTCGGCCGCCTCGCCGAAACGGTGGCGCGCTCCCGTGCGCAGCTCGACCACATCCTGTTAGACGTGGCGGGCCACGCCCGCCAGGAACAGCTTCAGATCCTCAAGACCCACTGCCTCCTGCTTGCGGACCGACGTTGGGAGGAGCGACCGCACGCCCTCATCTTGGACAAGGGGTACTCGGCGGAGATGGCGGTCCGCCAGACCACCCTGGAGCTGATCGCGCACCTCCAAGCCAGCGATGACCCGTACCTGAAAGAACGCTCCGTGGACATCGAACAGGTGGCCGAGCGCATCCTCCGCAACCTCGGTGGCGACCACGGCCTCGACCTCGCCCAAGTCCCCAATGGCGCCATCCTCGTCGCCCACGACCTCGCGCCCAGCGAGATCATCCGCATGCAGCCCGGCAAGGTGGCGGGGATCATCACCGACCTCGGCGGCCCCACCTCGCACATGGCGATCATGGCGCGCTCCCTGGACATCCCCGCCCTGGTCGGGACGGAGAACGCCACCCAGACCATCCAGTCCGGCGAGCTCGTCGTCCTCGACGGCCGGCGCGGCAACGCCATCGCGACCCCCGACCCCTCCACCCTGCGCTACTTCCACCGCGAACAGCAGCGCGAGCACGCGGAGGAGCGGGCCCTCGGCAGCCTCCGCGACCTCCCCGCCACCACTCCGGACGGGGTGGAGATCCGCCTGCTCGCCAACCTCGAGCTCACCCGCGAGGTGCGGCGCATGGCCCACTACGGGGTTCAGGCGGTGGGGCTCTACCGCACCGAGTACCTGTTCACCGACGCCACCCCGCCGAGCGAGGAGGAGCACTACCGCGCCTACCGCCAACTCCTCCACGGCTGCGCCCCCCACCCGGTCACCATCCGCACCGTCGACCTCGGCACCGACAAGACCGCCCCCATCCTCGACGTGGAGACGGAGAAGAACCCGGCCCTGGGCTTCCGTGGCGTCCGCTGCTGCATCGCCCATCGCGAGCTCTTCGTGCCGCAACTTCGGGCGCTCCTGCGTGCCTCCGCCTTCGGCCACCTGCGCATCCTCCTGCCCATGGTCTCCACAGCGGCGGAGGTGGTGGCGGTGCGCGAGCTCCTCCACGTCGTCGCCGTCGAGCTGAGCGAGGCCCACATCCCCCATGCCGAACAGGTCGAGCTCGGGGCGATGATCGAGGTCCCCTCCGCGGCGCTGACCTGCGACCACATCGCCCGGGTCGCGGACTTTCTCTCCATCGGGACCAACGACCTCGTCCAGTACCTGATGGCGGCGGACCGCACCAACGAGCACGTCGCCTACCTCACTGACCCCCTCCACCCGGCGATCCTGCGGGTGATCCGCGAGGTGGTCCGGCGCGCCGACCGCCAAGGCGTCGAGGTCGAGGTGTGCGGCGAGATGGGCGGCAACCCCCTGGTCGTGCCCCTCCTCATGGGGCTCGGGGTGAAGGCCCTCTCCATGAGCCTGGCCAAGGTGCCGCACGTCAAGCGGATCATCCGCGCGGTTCCCTACGCCGACGCCCACCGGCTGGCCGTCGCCGTCTTGCGCATGGACGAAACCGCGCCCATCCGCGACCGCCTCGAACGGTTTTATCAGGACCACCTCCCCGAGGCCGCTGCTGCCTCCGCCCTGAAAATCACCCTTCACGCCCAGTGAGTTTCCGCTCGCCAACGCCCTACCCGTGGGCGTTGGGAGCCGGGAGGGCATGGCTTGCGCCCGCTTCTCCGGGGTCACGGAGCTGCCGCACCCGCGGGTAGGGGAGCGGTAGCGACGCGGTAGACCAGGTAGTGAATCGTCAGCCCCTGGGCTTGGAAGTCGAGTTCGTACTTCGACGCCACCCCCACCGGCTTCGCCGCCACCCTCCCCCCGACGAAGCCCGGGTGGCCGCCAAAGAGCAGCTCCATCTCGTCGGCGTAGGCAGCCACGTCGGTGGCCAGGAAGACCGCGTGGCCCGGCGCCATCTTCTGGTACAGCTCCGCCACGAACGG
>MNYW01000090.1 GCA_001873295.1 Nitrospirae bacterium CG2_30_70_394
GCGCGGGCGGTGTCCCGGAAGGTGACGCCGCCCGCGTACCTCGCCTTGCCCCACGCCGGAAAGGAACCCCACGGGGTATGCGCGTTGTCACCCACTCCGTAGCTGAGATGGCACCCGCCCTGGCGGTCGCGGCCGGGCAATGGTCCTTGGCCGGCGCCAAGCCGGTGAACGAGGACTCGTGCGGGGTCTGCATTCCGGGCGAACCCCTGCTCGAGACCAAGGGGATCGCGGCGGTGATCGCCGATGGGGTGAGCGGCAGCGAGGCGGGCCGCGAGGCAAGCGAGACCTGCGTCCAGGGCTTCCTGGCGGACTACTACTCCACCTCCGAGACCTGGTCGGTGAAGACCTCGGTGGAGCGGGTGCTCGCCGCCCTCAACCGCTGGCTCTACGGGCAGGGACAGCGCGACCACCCCACCGGCCGCGGCCTGGTGAGCACCCTGAGTCTAGTGGTCATCAAGTCGACCACGGCCCACCTCTTCCACGTCGGGGATACCCGCATCTACCGCCTGCGCCAGGGCGTGCTGGAATGCCTCACGCGCGACCATCGAGTGCGGCTCGCCGGGGACCGGCAGTACCTCAGCCGCGCAATCGGTGCCGACCTGCGCCTGGAAATCGACTACCGCACCCTAGCGGTCGAGGCGAACGATCTCTTCCTCCTCACCAGCGATGGGGTCCACGACTACCTCGGCGAGGGGGCGATGGTGGAGCTCCTGGCGGCGCACGCCGCCGACCTGGAAGAGGCGGTGCGGGCGATCGTCGCGCGCGCGCGGGGCAACGGCAGCCCGGACAACCTCACCTGCCTGGCGGTGCGCGTCGAACGCCTCCCCAGCGACGATCAGGAGGGGTTCTACACCCGGCTTACCGAGCTGCCCTTCCCGCCGCCCCTGGAGGCGGGTCAGGCGATCGACGGCTACCGCATCCTGCGCGAGCTGCACGCGAGCAAGCGCACCCAGATCTACCTCGCCCTCGACGTCGAGAGCGAGGAGCGAGTGATCCTCAAGACGCCGTCGGTGAACTATCAGGACGACGCCGCCTACATCGACCACTTCCTGCACGAGGAGTGGGCGGGCAAGCGGGTAGCCAATCCGCACGTGCTGCGCGTGCTGGAGCCGCGGCGGAGGCGCACCTTCCTCTACTACGTCACCGAGTACCTCGAAGGGGAGACCCTGCGCCAGTGGCTGACCGACCACCCGCAGCCGCCCCTCGGTGAGGTGCGCAACCTCGTCGAGCAGACCGCCCAGGGGCTGCGCGCCTTCCACCGCCTGGAGATGCTCCATCAAGACCTGAAGCCGGAGAACCTGTTCATCGACGCCCACGGCACGGTGAAGATCATCGACTTCGGCTCCACCAAGATCGCCGGCATCGAGGAGATCGCCACGCCGCTCACCGACCCCGGCCCCCTCAGCACGGTCAACTACACCGCGCCGGAGTACCTGCGCGGCGAGCGCGGCAGCAACCGCTCGGACCTCTACTCCCTCGGGGTGATCGCCTACGAGCTGCTCACCGGCAAGCTGCCCTACGGCGAGCAGCGGTCGATGAAGGGGGGCCGCGAGCGCCGCTACCGCCCCGCAATCCACCATCGCCCCGATCTCCCCGTGTGGGTCGACGGCGCCTTGCAGCGCGCCGTGCACCCCGATCCCCAGAAGCGCTACGAGGCCCTCTCCGAGCTGGTCCACGATCTCTCCCACCCCAACCCGGCCCTGATCCCCACGGACACGGCCCCACTCCTGGAGCGCAACCCCCTCGCCTTCTGGCGCGGCCTCGCCCTTCTGCTGCTGGCGATCAACCTGCTCCTGGCCGTTCTCCTCCTGCGCTGACGCGGGGGGAATTGCTTGACGCAGAGGTGCAGATGCGCAGACGGAAGCGCCTCGCCCGGGACCGAGTTCCCTGTGGACTGGACCGAGGCGAAGCGCGCGGTGCTTCCCAACCTGAAACCCTCGACCCAGTCGATCTCCATCCGCCTGCCGGTCGACCTCCTGGAACAGATCAAGGTCGAGGCCAGCCGCCGCGACGTCCCCCACCAGTCCCTCATCAAGATCTGGCTGAGCGAGCACGCCCGCAAGAACGCCGCGTGAGGGAGGGCAAGCAGCGCTGACGAAGGCGCGCGCCGCGCCCTACAGAGGAAGCGAACCGCGAATGGCCGCGAATGGCGCGCGGATGAAACGCGAATCGAGTGTGGTTTTTGTGTCTGTCAACGCAGATGTGCAGAGATGTGGGGAGGTAGAGGGTGGTGTGCCTGGCTGAAACCGCACCGACCTCCATGCGTCCCTGCGCCTCGATCACTCCGCGTTTGAAGCCAGATTCGGGACTGCTCCGAACCTTCCGGATGTTCCGGCCTCCCTTCGCGATCTTCGTGGCTTCGCGAGAGATCCCCCCAGTCGACCCGCTTTGTTCTCGCTCCGCCCAGTCGGTTGACGCCCTTGGTGCCGGGGAATACGTCTGCCGCCGGGCCGACGGGGGCGGTTATGGCCGCAGCGACCAGGGGAAGTGGAGGATAGGCCGATCGGCGAAGGGTCACGCGGCCAAAGCGCCGAGCCGCACCCGCCACGGCGGTGAACCCGACCGCCAAGCACCGCGCCCCGCTCCGCGTTTGCCGGAAAAGGCCGACCGGCCTATCCCCGTCGCCGGAAAAGCCGCCGTAGTGGGATCCGTTCTGATTTCTCATCCGGTTCTTGCAAAACCTTCAACAAACCGTTTCCCGAAATAGGCCGACCGGCCCGCCGTGTTTGCCGGGAAACCCGGAACTACCTGATTCAGAGTTAGGCGTCCCAAGACACCGCCCCAGCGCAACGATCGAATGAGGCAACCATTGGCGAAGCGAAAGAACCACACGGGCAGGTCGGACGCGACCTCCGCCAACGTCGGCTACGAAGCCCAGCTCTGGCAGATGGCCGACGCCCTGCGCGGCAGCATGGACGCCGCCGAATATAAGCACGTCTGCCTCAGTCTGCTGTTTCTGAAGTACATCTTTGACGCCTTCGAGGAGAAGCACGCTGCGCTGCTGGCCGAGAAGGCCCAGGGCGCCGACCCGGAGGATCCCGACGAGTACCGCGCCCAGAGCATCTTCTGGGTGCCGCCCGAGGCGCGCGGGCCCGACCTGGCCGGTGGCGACGGCGACCGGCGCTCCCCCCGACCCAGCCACTCTCCCGCTCTCCCCGGGCCTGCCCGCACGACGATCTGCGCCGCGGGCATGGAGAGAGCCTCGGCACGGCCACGTGGCCTCCCGCCGCGCGGGCCCGATCACCTGCGCAGCGCGGAGCTCCGTGCCGTGGACCGCTCTCCCGCCCGCGCGCGGGCCCGAGC
>MNYW01000169.1 GCA_001873295.1 Nitrospirae bacterium CG2_30_70_394
TGGAAGGCATGTGCGTGGCGCCTCCTCGGCCGGGATCGTTGCGGTCGCGGTGGGCGCCTCGGCGCTCTGCCGCGCGGGTCGACCGGGGCGGGGTGCGGGGTTAGCGCCGTACCCGGGCGGTGAGGAGGAGGTCGTCGCCGAGGTGGCGGCACTCCAGGCGCTCCAGGCGCAGGGCGGTGGCGAGGGTGGCGAAGCCTTCGCCGCCGAGCAGCGGGGGGGCGGTGCGGCCGCCGAGGAGCAGGGGCGCGATGAACAGGCAGACCCGGTCCACTAGCCCGGCCTCGACGAAGCTCGCCGCCACCGTTGGGCCGCCTTCGATGAGCAGGTGCATGACTTCGCGGGCGTGCAGGTCGGCGAGGACGAGCCTCGGCTCGACCCGTTGCGTGCCAGCGACGACCACCGCCACGCCCGCCTCTGCAAGCTGCCGGCGGCGTGTGGCGGGTGCGGCCTCGGTGCAGTAGACCACCGTGGGCAGTCGCTCTTGGTCCTGAAACAGGCGCAGGCCGAGGGGTAGGCGCAGGCGTGAGTCGAGGACCAGCCGCAACGGGTGGCGCGGCCTCCCCGGGGCGCGGTCGGTGAGGCTCGGGTCGTCGGCCGCGGCGGTGGCGCGGCCGACGAGGATCGCGCCGGCGCGCCGCCGCAGGAGGTGGCCCGCGCGCCGCGCGGGGGCGCCGGTGATCCACTGCGACTCGCCGGTGCGGGTGGCGATCCGGCCATCGAGGGAGGCCGCCCCCTTCCAGGTGACAAAGGGGCGGTGTTCGGTGATGGCGAGAAAGAAGTCCTCGTTGATCTCCCGTGCCGTCGCCTCTTCCACCCCGACCACCACCTCCAGATGGTGGCGCCGCAGGTAGCGCACCCCCTTGCCCGCCACCCGCGGGTTGGGGTCGAGGGTGGCGACTACCACCCGCTGGATCCCTGCCGCGGCCACCGCCACGCAGCACGGGCCGGTGCGCCCCTGGTGGGCGCACGGCTCCAGGGTGACGTAGAGGGTGGCGCCGGCCGCCCGCCCCCCCGCGGCGGTCAGGGCGTGGACCTCCGCGTGCGGGGTACCGGCGGCGTGGTGGTAGCCCTCGCCCACGACCTTGCCGGCGCGGACCACCACCGCCCCCACCGCCGGGTTGGGCGAGGTGTAGCCGAGGCCACGCCGCGCGAGGCGAAGGGCGCGGCGCATGAAGCCGGTGTCATCGGTAGCCATGGGCGATCCGCCGGTGCGGTGTTGGGCCGCAGCTTAGCCCGGATCGCGCGCGGGCGATCTACCGCGCGGGTGCAACAACGGGGTGCGGGTCCTCTTCCAAGGGCGGAGCCGGATGGGCTGGCGCGCCGTGCGTGGCCTCGGCGGCGGGGTGGCCGCGGCGAGCGGCGGATGGTTGTTGGCCGCGGCGACGATCGCCGCGCACTCGCCTTGTGGTGCGCCGGCCGCGGTGGGTCGGCTTGGGGTTTGCCTCGGTCGGCCCGCGTCTTGATCTGCGGCGGCGTGCGGCGCTCGGCGTGCGGGCGGCGCGGTGGTACAACTCCCCGGAGGAGGGCGCGCTCCCAGCCTTGGCTCCCCGTGTGTTGCCCGCGCCTGGCAGTACCTTTTTTTTGGAGAGACGTTGTGCCACGGCCACGGACGGAGACGGTTGCGGGGCTCACGGTGCGGATCACCGGTGGCGTCGATGGTGTTGGTTCCGGCGACGGCCCGCTGGTTTGTCTCCTGCACGGCTTCGGCGCGCCGGGGGAAGACCTCATCCCGTTGGCCGATGAACTTCGCCTCTCCCCCGCGACCCGCTTCGCCTTTCCCGCCGCCCCCCTCGCCCTTGCCGGTGGCGGGTGGGATGCGCGCGCCTGGTGGCCGATCGACACGGCGGCCCTCGAGCGGGCGGTGGCCGAGGGGACCTTCCGCGACCTCACCCACACCGATCCCCCCGCGTTGGCCCCCCTGCGGGCGCAGCTTTTGGAACTCCTCGATGGGGTCGAGCGGTTGCTGGGTGTCGCTCCGGAGCGGGTGGTGGTGGGTGGCTTTTCCCAGGGGGCGATGGTCGCCACGGATACGTTCCTCTCGGCCCACCGCCCCTTCGCCGGCCTGGTGGTCCTCTCCGGGACCTTGCTGGCGGCGGCGCGTTGGCGCCCGGCGATGGCGGCGCGCGCCAACACGGCGGCCTTTCTGAGCCACGGGCGCGGCGACCCTCTGCTGCCCTTTGCCCTGGCGTACACCCTGCGCGACGAGCTGCGCGCCGCCGGCGTGTTGGTGAGTTGGATCGACTTTCCCGGTGGCCACCAGATCCCCCCCTCCGTCACCGATGGCCTCGCCGCCTTTCTGCGTGGCCTCGGCGGTTGAGTGCCACAGCCCTGGCCCACGCCTTCGGGGAGAACCGCTCCGCCGTGGCTCCTGCGCGGGCTCGGCGGTGGACCGCGGTGGTTGACAGCGGCTGGCGGTGTTGTGGGAGGCTCTTCGGGTCGGGTACGGAAGAGGGCCGCGCGGATTCGAGATGGGGGGGCAACGGGAGGAGACGATGGATAGCGAGGGGCGGCGAGAGGACGATCACGGGCAG
Organism: Nitrospirae bacterium CG2_30_70_394; assembly: GCA_001873295.1. GTDB lineage: Bacteria > CG2-30-53-67 > CG2-30-53-67 > CG2-30-70-394 > CG2-30-70-394 > CG2-30-70-394. Next base: position 2,532 of record MNYW01000169.1, read on the forward strand.
CGCCGCCGGCGCGGCTTCATCCGTCACCCGGTGGAGATCCCCCTAGCGGTCGAGGCGCGGGGCTGGGGCGGGGCGGCCATTGCCCACGACCTCGGCCACGGCGGGATCCGCTTTCTGGCGGCGGGGACGGTGGCGCCCGGGACCTGGCTCACCCTCTCATTCAGCAGCCTCGAAGGGGCGCCGCAGGTCCACGCCCGGGTGGTCTGGTGTCGGCCGGTGGAGGCGGGGAGCTACGAGGTGGGGGCGGCCTTTCCGGCGGAGGCGGATCGGATGAGGGCGCGGATGATGGAGCAGATCGTCGCCATCGAGCGGTACCGCGAGCGGGTCCAGGCGGAGGAGGGGCGCACCCTCGACTCCGAGGAGGCGGCGCGCGAGTGGGTGGTCCAGAACGCCGGCAAGTTCCCGACCTGAGGCGGGGGTGGCGGTCGGCCTCGGTGGCGGGCGGAGGTCGGCGAGCGGTTGGGGAGGCAGGCGGCGGAGGTCAGCCGGGCTGGGCGCGGAGGGCCGCCTCCACGCGCATGGACGCGCAGGGTGGCGCACCGCGTGCTCCCTGCGGATCGCCGTGGAAAAAGAACCTCGCTCTCCTCGGCGTCGCAACCTCCGGTGGGGTGGAGCTGATCACCCACTCCAGCGCACAGTCCGCGCCCCTTTCCGCCACGATTCGCCCCCATTCGCCGCGCCGGGCGGCGCGATCGACAAAACCTTTTCGACTGAGGTTCCCCAGCGGGACCGCGCGCACTCCGCCCGCCTGGTTTCCCTCCCGGTGGACCCAGGCCGCCAGGCCGCTACGCCTCGAAGAGGTTGCCCGGGCACAAGAGGCCGGCGGGGTCGAGGGTACGGCGGGTGCGGCGCATCTCGGCGATCCCCTGCTCGCCCACCATGCGGGCGAGGTAGCGCCGCTTGAGCTTGCCGATGCCGTGCTCAGCGGAGACCGTGCCGCCGAGGGCGAGGGCCAGCTCCACAAGGTCGTCGTAGATGGCCCGGGCGCGGGCCAGCTCGGCCGCGTCCTCGGGGAGCAGGTTGTAGTGGATGTGGTTGTCGCCGATGTGGCCGAAGCCCACCGCGCGCACCCCGCCCGCGGCCAGGCGCGCACGCGCCCCGTGCAGGTAGGTGAGCAATCGGTCGTCCGGGACCGCCATGTCGCAGCTCACCTTGCGCAGGCCGGTGCGCGCAAGGGTGGCGTTCATCGCGGTGGGAATGCGGTAGCGCATGGCCGCTAGGGCCGCCTTTTCCGCGGTGGTGCGGGCCCAGAGATGCGCCTTCGCCACGCCACCGAGCTCCGCGGTGACGCGCTGCCAGTCGGCCAGCCGCGCCGCGTTCGCCGCCTCGGTGGTGGGCTGTTCCACCATCAGCGCGGCCGTGGCCGCGGGCAGGGCGGGGAGGTCGGACCGCAAAAGGTCGACCGCCGCGGGGTCGAGGTATTCGAGGATGGTGGTCCCCCAACGTTCCGCGATGGGGAGGGTGGCCGCCCGGGAGCGGTCGCGGATCGCCACCACTGCCTGCCAGCAGCGCTCTTCGTTGGGGAAGAAGAGGAGGCCGGCGAGGGTCTGCTCGGGCGCCGGCGCCAGCCGCAGGGTCGCTGCGGCGATCACCCCGAGGGTCCCCTCGGCGCCGATGAAGAGGTCCACCGCGTCGCGGCCTTTGCCGCCGAGATAGCCGGCGGCGTGCTTCACCGGTGGCGGCAGGGTGGTGGGCAGGGGGACATCGATCCGTCTGCCGGAAATGGTGGTTAGGTGGAGGATCGCGTCCGCGCCGGCGACGCACTCGCCACGGGTGAGCTCCAGGCGATCGCCCTCGGCGAGGATCACGGTGAGGGCGGTGACCCAGTTCCGCGACGGCCCGTAGTGGAAGCCGTGCTTACCCGCGGCGTGGGTGGAGAGGTTGCCGCCGAGGGTCGCCTTCGCCTCCCCCGGGTCGGGCGGGTAGAGGGTGTGGGCCGCGGCTGCGGCGGCTTGCAGCGTGGCCAGGCGCACCCCCGCCTCCACCGCCACCTGCGCGCCCGTCGCAGTCGGCACGATGGGGCCGATCCGGTCGAGACGGTCGGTGGTCAAGAGGATGCCGCCGTAGGGGAGGGCCGCGCCGGTGGTCGCCGTGTGCGCGCCGGCGACGGTCACCGTCACCCCCAGCCGTCGCGCCTCCGCCAGGACCGTTTCGATCTCCTCGATTCGTTCCGGCCGGTAGACCACCGCGCAGTGGGCGTCGTGGAGGCCCGAGGTGTCGGAGAGGTACGGGGCGATGAGCGCCGGGGTGCGGAGGATCTCCATGGGCTCCCTCGATCGAGTGGCGATCCAAAAAAGCGGTCTGCTTGCCCAAGGTCGCTGTCGCGCGTCGCGCGGCACAAGGTTACCGACTCTGGGTCTGCGGCGCGTTCAAACGGCCTCGCTTCGCGACCGTGACCCCATCTGGATTGCGGAGGGGCTCTCTCTGACCACGGTGACGGTCGGGTCGCACCCGGCCAGGCGGCGGGTGAGGTGGAGGCGGACCTCGGCGTCGCGGGTGAGGGTGTGGAGGAGGTGGGGCAGGGAGGTGGCGCGGCGGGTGAGCGCCTCGAGGTCGTTACGCACCTCCCCGTAGAGGTGCAACAGGCGCAGGGTTGGCCGGCGCAGGGCGGCGAGGAGCGGGTCGCGCCGGTGGCGGGAAAGGATGCGATCGATGGGGTCGTCGTCGAGGTTGCCGAAGGCGAGGTGGACCGCGGAGAAGGAGGTGACCCGGCCGTCGTACCAGAACATCAGGTCGCCATCGAAGCCGTCGCCGGGCGCCGCGCCGGCGAGAAAGGGTTCCAGGTTGGCGCGGTCGTTCAGCCACTCGCTCGCATCAAGGAGGGCGGCCTGGCCGTAGCCGTCCACCAGCGACGAGGTGAGGCCGATGGGGACATCGCGGTGGCCGCTTAGGCAAAACTGCGCCTCCGTGATGACCGGCGCCACCCGGGTCGGGTCGCACGGGTCGCGGCGCGGCCGCAATCCGGGGCGGGCGGAGAGGAGTTCGAGGCGCTGGCCACGCCGGTGCAGCTCGCGCGCCAAGCGGGCGACGACCCCGCTCTCGAACAGCGCGCGCGAGAAGTTGCGCCGGTTTTGCTTGTGCAGCAAAACGAGGCCAAGGCGCGGGTGGCGCACCGCCGCCTCGATGAGGTTGGCGATGTTCGCCACCGGGATCCGCTCGTGCACGCCACCGTCCGCGCCCACTCGCAGCTCTTGGTGGTGCTCGTCGAAGCTGATCTCAAGGACCACCTCGGCGGGGGCAAGGGAGGTGGCGGCGCGCCGGTCGAGGGCAGCGTCGAGGCCATCGAACCACGCCTCCGCGCCGGCCGCGGTGGCGGCGAAGGTGCCGTTGAGGAGGATCGCGAAGGTGGTGATGGCGGGGGTGGTGGCGACCGCCTCGGTGAAGTCATCGAGATGGCCCGTGAGGTCGCCGCCGGTGTACAGCAGCCGATCGGTGAGACGACTGAGCATGGCGAGGAGCTCCGCGGGCGCGCGCCGCCGCTCGACCCGCGGCCGGTAGAGGAAGAGGCAGTGGCGGCAGCCGGCCGGACAGCGCATCACCGGGATCACCCCGAGCTTGGTAAAGCGCGGCGGCGGCCCGCCCGGGTCGGGGAGGTGGTCGATCAGGGCGAGCCGCTCTTGGTCGGCGGGGCCGAGGAGCGCGTCGTACATCGCCCGCTCCGCCGCGGCGACGGCGCGCCGGGCGATGGGCCGGCGTTCCGGCAGGTCACCCCAGCGCTCCCACGCCTCGCAGATCTCCCGCACCGCCGCCGCACGGTCGCCGCCCAGGCGGGCCACGGTCGCCGCGGCAAAGCCTGCCTCGACGAGGCCCCGGGTGAAGGGAGCGCGCTCGGTGGCAGTGGCGAGCAACTCCACGAGGGGGGCGAAGGCGGGGTTTTTCGAGACCGCGAGGACCTCGTAGCGCAGCTGCTCCGGCACCTCGTGGCACAGCCAAACGTAGGTGTCGAGGAAGGTGAGAGGGGCCACTAGGTCGGCGGGATGGCCGTCGAGGCGGGCGGCCATGGCGCCGTGGAGGAGCCACTGGACCCGGTCGCGTAGGGCGCGGGCGCGCTGGCGGACGAGGTCGCGGCGAAGGGTGTCCATAACAGGCGGCGGGGCGGGGAGCGGCCAGACCGCCACGCTCCGCCAACGGGGGGGCTCTGGGCAACACGGCTAAGGCGCCGGCCGGCCCTTGGGTCGGCCTCTGTTCCGATCGACTGCATCGAGCGGAATGAGGGGCCGAAAGGGGCCGGCGCCGCGGGGGGTCGGAGCGGATCGTGTGGGGTTCTTCGTGGCCAGCCCCACGTCGCGCTACGAACGGGTCGATCCGGGCTCACGCCCGTTGCTTCGCGTCACCTCGCCAACGTCCGGCAGACTCCTGCCCCCCCTCGATGGGTCGCCCGCTTCTGCCGAAAGGGGTGGGGTGCATGAACTTGTCCCTCTGGTTTGGAGCCTGCCGATGACCCTTCTTCCTCGTCTTTGCCGTGGCCTCGTTGCGATCACCCTGTGCGCCGGGACGCTCCTCGTCCCGTCCAGGGCTGCCTCCCTACCCCTGGTGGTGGCGGCGGTCGGTGCCCGTGCCTTGGTGGTGACCGACGTCGCCCTTGCCGCGGCGACCGTCGCCGGGGTGCGTACCGCCGCCCTCGGCGCGGGCGCGATCGTTGCCGGCGCGCATGTCACAGGGGCGGGCGCCGTGGGGCTGGTGGCCGGCGGCGCGGTGGCGCGTACCGCCGCGCTGCCGCTGGTGGTGCAGGGGGTCGTGGTGGGTCGCGCCGCCGCGGTGCACACGGTGGTGGTGGGGGGTGTGCTGGTGCCGGTGATCGCCGCGGCAGTCATCGCCTCGGGGGGGTGATCCTCCTCCCGTCCCTCCGGGGCTGGCGTCCTGTCCCTTCGGGGGCAGGGCGCTTTTTTTTGTCCGTGGGGAGCGGTGGTGCGGATTGCGAGGGGGAAGGATCCCCGCGCCCTCAGCTCATCTTTAGGTCGGGCGCATGGTGCCGAAAGGAGGGAGGTCAACCCCACCGTTTACCTCTTCCCGGGACCTCATGATGTCTTCTGCCTTTCGCCGTAAGGCCACCGCTGTCTTGTTTGCCCTAGTTGTCGCCGCGGCCACCACGCCGCCGGCCCATGCCTTTCCCCTCCTGGTCGCCGGTGCGGTGCGCGCGGTAGCGGTCACCGACGTCGTCTTTCTCGCGGCCTCCACCGCCGGGGTACGCGCCGCCGCCGCCGGTGCGGCCCTGGCGGTGGCCGGTTCGGGGATGGCGGCGGTGAGCACCGTACCGCGCGTGGTGGGCGTCTCCCTTGCCGGCGTTGCCTCCACCCCCCTGGTGGTCCAGAGCGCCATCATCGGCAACCACACCGCCCTCATCGGTGGGATGTTGGTGCCGGTGGTGGCGGTGGCGAATGCGGTGGGCAACTAGCCATCGGTCGGACGGGGTCGATCGACTGGGGAACCACGGGCGCGCGCCGAAAGGAGGGCGCCCCTCCAGGAAAAGGTAGGTGGCTCGTGCACGCGCAGCGACGCGCAGGGTGGCTCACCGCCAGCAGGACCCCAGGGAGACCGTGGTCGAAGGTCAACGAGAAGAGCCTTAGAACTAGAACCTCGTTCCTCCGCCGCACCGCCCGTTTCCGAGGCCATGGTCCTGAGGGCTGGCTCGCCCTCCGACCGCCTGGCCCCCCTCCCCGCCGGCGCCCATCCGGCCGCCGCCGGGGCTGGCGGCCGCTTGACGCTGCCTCAGGCGGCGACCGCCGCCGCCTCGGTGACCCGCACCTCGGCCGAGATGGGCAGATGGTCGGAGAGGAGCGCCGGGGTCGCCTGGAGGTTGTCGAGGGTGAGATCGTCGGTGGCGAGGATGTGGTCGATCACCCGCCGTGGCCGCCAGCTCGGGTAGCTCGCCGGCTGCCAGCGGCCGGGGCGCAGGCGGGTCGAAGCGAGGAGGGCGCGGAGCGCGGGCGAGTCCGGCTGGCAGTTGAAGTCGCCGAGGAGGATGGCGCTGTCGTGTTGATTGATCCGCGCCGCGATCGCCTCGATCTGGCGCAGGCGGGCGCGGCAGTTGAGGGCGAGGTGGGTGCAGAAGACGGTGACCACCCGCCCGTCCAGCTCGTAGTCCGCCTCCAGCACGCCCCGCCCCTCCATGGCGCCGGGGAGGCGGTGGCTCTCCACTCGCAGGGGCGAGGTGCGGCTCAGGAGGCTGTTGGTGTGTTGGGCGAAGAGGCCGTGGTCGCGGGTTACGACGCTCTTCCAGCACGGGAACCCCGCCCGTGTCGCCAGGTAACACGTCTCGTTGATGAAGTGGGTGCGCAGGGAGCCACCGTCCACCTCTTGCAGGGCGACGATGTCGTACGGGGCGATCACCGTCGCGATGCGATCGAGGTTGGGCACGGTCTGCCCGTGCGGCATGACGTGCTTCCAGCCGTGCAGCAGGTAGTGGCGGTAGCGACACGAGCCGATCGCGACCTGAATGTTGTAGGTCAGGATGCGCATGGGGTGGCCTTTCGTTGGTGAGCCTAACACCGTGGCGGGGCGTCGATGTACCAACCTGCGGCGATTGTCGCCGTGTCACGTTTTTGCTAAAGCTCGATTAGCAGCGATACTGCGGCACACTCGCCGCCGTGCTGAAAGGGGCCCCATGAAGATTCTCTGCCCGATCGATCTCTCGGAAACGTCGCGTAGCGCCTTTCGCCAAGCGGTGCACATTGCCCAGTGTGAGGGGGGCTCGATCACCCTCCTGCGCGTCCACCAGCCCAACGCCGTGACCTCCATCGAAGATCTCGGCGAGGACCTCCAGCCGATCCTCGAGCGGGGCGATCGTGCCGCGTTCAAGGAGTGGGTGGAGGAGGAGACCGCGGGGCTGGAGGGGGTGAAGGTGGAGGAGCGGTTTGTCATCGCCGAGCCCGCCTCGGCGATTGTCGACGTCGCCGAGGAAGAGGGGTACGACCTGATCGTCATCGGTAACAAGGGGCGGTCGGCGGTCAACCGTTTCCTCCTCGGTTCGGTGAGCAACAAGGTGGTGCACCACGCACCGTGCAACGTCTTGCTGGTGCGCTAGGGGTCTGGCGGTCTGGGTCGATCGTGACGAGGCGAGGTGGGCGCAAGGCCGGAGGGGGATCCGTTCGTCGCGCGATGTGGGGCGAGGCGACGAAGAGCGGGGTCCGATGCAGGGTGGGATCCACTGCTTTGCAGGCGATCGACGAGGTCCAGACTCCGCATGGCGCGTGCGGCGCGGTCGCCGGAAGAGCTGGCGCTGGTCAGCCGCAGATCGCACACGGCGTGCGGCGGGTCAGGGGGTGCCGGGTCAGTCGGCCGCGGCCATCCACCCCCAACAGGTCGCCGTCTAAGGTTGGGGTGACGCCGGCGAGGAGCTTGAGGAGCTCGGTGGCGACCAGCACACCGGCGAGCCCCTGCAACGGCGGGGCGAGGGGGCCCGCGAGCGGCGGCGCGGCGGGCAGGTCGAGACACGCCGGGCACCCTTCGTCGCCGGCTAAGGTAGTGATCGCCGCTTGGCCGGAAGCGGTGGCAACCACCACCGCCGGGCGGCGCGCGGCGTACCACGCCGCCGCCACCGCAAAGCGCGCCTGGCCGCCGATCGCTAGCGCGTCGTAGCGCGCCACCACGCTGCCCGATACGGGGGTGGTGAGGATCGCCACCTCGCCCTCGCCCGCCAGGGTTGGGAGGGTTGCCGCCACCCTCGCCGAGGGGTGCGCCAGGGCGAGGTGGGCGACGCCTCCGGCGCACAGGTAGCGCAGCGCCGTGGGCTCCACGTCGCCCACTACCAAGATGCGGCTGGAGCGGATGCGCTCCACCCCGGCGCTGCCCAGCTCGTCGAGGAGGAGGTGGCGGGAGTAGCGGTCGAGGTCGGCGTTGCTCCACTCCATAGCGGCGAGGGTAATGGGCGGAGGGAGCAGGGAGTAGGGAGTAGGGAGTAGGGAGTAGGGAGTAGCCGGGGGGCGGCTTCGCGGGGGTGACCCCCTTCCTCCAATCTCCTCCCTCCTGTCTACTGTCGCCACCATGGCTCCCGCCTTTCGCTCCGGCTTCGTCGCCCTCGCCGGCCGCCCCAACGTGGGCAAGTCGACCCTCCTCAACCACCTGGTCGGGCAGAAGGTGGCGATCACCGCCAACCGGCCGCAAACCACCCGCAACCGGATCACCGGCGTCCTCCACGGCGACGGCTTCCAGGCGGTCTTTCTCGATAACCCGGGGATCCACCGCCCTACCCACACCCTCAACCAGATCATGGTGAAGACCGCCTTGGAGGGGCTCGGGGAGATGGACCTCTTGCTCCTCATGGTCGAGCCGGACCGCCACCCCGGGGGCGGTGATCAGTACATCGCCGACGCCCTGCGCGACCTCGGCCCGCCCGTCTGGCTGCTGATCAACAAGATCGACATGGTGGCCAGGCCCCAGGTGCTGGCGGTGATCGACGCCTTCAAAGACCTCGCCCCGTTTGCGGAGATCTTTCCGATCAGCGCCCATACCGGCCTGGGGGTGGCGGAGCTGGCGCAGGCAATCGGCGCGGTGCTGCCCGCCGGGCCGCCTTATTTTCCCGCGGGGATGATCACCGACCTGCCCGAGCAGTTTGTGGTCAGCGAGCTGATCCGCGAGCAGGTGATCCGCCGTATGCGCGAGGAGCTGCCGTATGGCGTGGCGGTCCGTCTCGACGCCTTCGAGGAGCGCGGCGAGGGGCGCCCGACCTTCGTGGCGGCCACCATCCTGGTGGAGCGGGAGGGCCACAAGGGGATGGTGATCGGTGTCGGCGGCGCCCAGCTCAAGGCGATCGGCACGGCCGCCCGCACCGCCATCGAGCGGCTCCTCGGCAGTCGCATCTACCTCGATCTGCGGGTCACCGCCGCCCCCAACTGGCGCAACGAGGTGGCCAAGCTCCGTGCCCTCGGCTTCGAGCCGTAGACCCTCGGTGGTCGTGGTCCATCGCCCGCGGCGCGGCGGGCGGTGGCGCCGGTGGTGAACAAACCGGAAAACGGTGCGGGCCGGGAAGGCGGGGGTTGCGCGGAGGCGCAGGGAGGCAGCGAGCTCTCCCCGCTGGTGGGGCGGCGAGGCGGCTCCCCGCGCGGTCGCTACCGTGCGCGGGACACGCCCGCCCCTTCCCGGTGGCGCCTGAGCCGCGATCGCACCGCGGCGACGCCGTTTTGCCGTCGCTCCCTCCTCTGCGTCCCCGCGCCTCTGCGCGCGCCTCGCCTTCCCGGTCCCCCCACGTGGTGCGGCTGGGGCCGTTGCAAACGCCTCGTCTCCAGCTCGGTGATCGCCGCGGGGCGACCCACTCGGCGATCCGTTTGTGGCTCGGCAGGAGCGAGCTCCCATTCGCGATCCAGACCCCTAGGTCCGCGCCGGCCGTAGGCCGGGGATTGGGCCGGTTGAGGCGCAGGTTCCACCGGCCTATGACTCCAGACTCCCTACTGCCATCACGCCATCCACGCCTCCACCCGGTAGTCGGTGGCGGCCGGGATGGTGAGCTCGACCGGGCCGTCGAGGGGGAGGCGCGGGTGGTCCGGGAGGCCGAAGGAGAGGTGGAAGGTCTGGCCGGTGGCGAGGGCGAGGGGGGCGAGGGGGATGGCGACTTCGAGGAGGTCGCCAAGGGCCGCGCTGCCGATCGGTTGCGGCGTGGGGTCGGCGCCCCCCTCGAGGGTGAGGCTGGGGGCGGCGCCGCGGCTGGCGGTGAAGACGACGCGCGCTTGTGTGCCGTTGGACGCCCCTTCGAGGTGGAAGGTGAGGGTGAGGTGGTCGCCACACAGCTCCGTCAGGGAGGCGCGGGCGGCGAGTTGGAGATAGAGGCTCTGTTCGTCGAAGCCGAAGCGCAGCTCGGTGAAGGGGAGGTCGCCCGGGTGCATGGCGCTGGCGCGGGCGAGATCGAGGCGGCCGGCCGAGAGCCAGTCGAGGTAGCGGACCCCCTTGCCATCGAGGTGCGGGTGGACAAGCCCCCGCGGCATTTCAAGCACGGCACGGCGCATCCGCGCGATGGGCAGGTGCAGGCCGTCGGGCACCGGCCGGCCGAGGACGCGGTAGACATGGCGCAGGTGGGCGCGAAAGAGGTGGTCGAAGAGGGTGTCCTGGGCGGAGTAGTGGTCGTCGCCGTACCACCAGAACCAGTCGGACCCCTCGGCGGCGAGGAGGGATGCGTACGCCTGCTGCCGGCGTGGCTCGTCCACCTCCGTGGCCTGGTCCAGTACGGTGGCGGCGCGTGCTACCCAGTCCCAGGCGAGGTTCTTTTCCGGGTGACCGATCCAGATATTGAAGTTGCCGTGGATCCACGAGCCAGGGTGGAGGTGGTCCAACCGCCCCCGATCGCAGCCGGCGTCGATCGCCCCGGAGAGGGTGCGCACCACCAAGCCGTCGGTCTGGGAGAGGGCGCGGTAGAGGGCGAGGAGGAAGGGGCGGCCGTTTTCCGGGTAGAACTCCCAGGCGTTTTCGCCGTCGAGGATCAGGTTGACCACCGGCCGCGTTGCCCGCCCCTGGAGCCCTTTGCGCACGGTCTGCAGGTGGGTGATGAGGTCGGCGACTGCCGCCTCACTGTCCCAGCGGCTGTAGGTGAAGCCGATGCGATCGGAGAGGTCGTGATCGCGGAAGGCGAGGGTGAGGTTTGCCGCCGCCCCCGGGGCGGCGTAGAGGCGGTAGAGCTCCGGGACCACCTCGCCGTCGGCGCGCGGGCTCCGGCCAAGGCTGGCAAAGAGGACCGCCTCGTCGCCCGCCGCCCAGCGGCTGTGGGCGTTGGCGAGGAGATCCACCGCCTGCTGTGACAGCCCCCCCTCCGCGGGCCAGCATCCCGCCGGTGGCGCGCCGAAGGCCCGGGTGTGGCGGGCGATCCCCCGCTCCACCTGCGCGGCCGCGTCGCCCGGGCGGCGCACGCGGTGTTGGGGGAGGTGGATCGCCGCGTTCGATTCGTAGCCGACGTTGGTGTCGCACAGCAGCGGCAAGATCGGGTGGTAGTACGGGGTAAACGAGAGCTCCACCCGGCCGGCCGCGGCGAGTGCCCGGTAGCGCCCCACGATCTCCCCCACCACCACCTGCATCCGCGCCAACAGGGCCATCTTCTCGTCGCTAGAAAAGTTGTGACCCTTCGCCACCAGCCGGGCCACCAGCGGGTCTTCCTGGCGCAGCCAGCCACCACACCAGGCGAGGAGGAAGCACACCTGGAGGTCGAGAAGGTCTTGCGGCGAGAGGGGGGTGGCGCGGTTGCTGCCCCGCCCATGGGCGCGCTGGAAGAGCTCGGCGTAGCGCGGCGATGGCAGGATCTGCCGCTCCTGGTTGGCGGAGAAAAAGAAGTGGCGGATGAAGTCGCGCGCCGCCTGGTCCATCTGCCCCGGGTCCATGGCGACGTGGCGGAGGAAGCGGTCCGGCGGGATGCCCGGGCGGGCGTAGATCTCCAGTTGGTCCAACAGCGACGGCACGAAGTTCACCGTCGCCCGCATCCCCTCCACCGCCTCCAGGTGGCGCGCCATCTCGTAGTAGTCCTTCACCCCGTGGAGGAAGACCCACGGCAGGACCGACTCCCCCGCCTCCTCGTCGAGGTAGAGGGGCTGGTGCATGTGCCAAAGGATGCAGACGGTGAGGTCCATTCTAGGGGGCGCCTCGCGGCGGCTCGGAGGCTACACGCGGCCGGCGGGTGGAGAGAGCAGAAAGTAGAAGGTAGGGGATCGCAAGGGGATAGCCTCACTGGCGCGGCGGAGTCCTCCGCCCCCTTCCAACCTCCTAAGGCGGTGGCCCCTCACGCCGGGATCGCGGTGCCTGCCGGGTGGCGGAGGGTGGGGAACTGGGCATCGGCGGTGACCAGGCAGATCCCATCGTCTACCACCCGGAACCGCTTGCGGTCCTCCTCCTCGTCGTAGCCGATCACCGTGTTGGCGGGGATGTTCACGCACCGGTCGATGATCGCCCGGCGGATGCGGCAGTGGCGCCCCACGTCGTTGTCGCCGAGGAGCAGGGACTCGCGCACCTCGGCGTAGGAGTTGATCCGCACCCGGCTGGCGAGGATGGAGCGCACCACCCGGCCGCCGGAGACGATGCAGCCGCCGCTCACCAGGCTGTCGAGGGCCACCCCGGCCCGTTCACCTTCGTCGGCGAAGACGAACTTCGCCGGCGGGCAGTCCTCTTGGTAGGTGTGGATCCGCCAGAAGGGGTCGTAGAGGTTGAGCTGCGGGGAGACGGCGACGAGGTCCATGTTGGCCTCGTAGTACGCCCCGACCGTCCCCACGTCGCGCCAGTAACCCGGTTCGCCGGTGCGCGCGTCGCGGAAGGGGTGGGAGAAGAGGCGGTAGCGGCCGAGCATGCGCGGCAGGACGTCCTTGCCGAAGTCGTGGCTCGAGGTGGGATCCGCGGCGTCTTCCTCGAGCACCGCCAAGAGGGCGTCGGTGGTGAAGCAGTAGACCCCCATGGAGACCAGGCTGTGGTTCGGCTCCCCGGGGATCGGGATGGGGTCCACCGGCTTTTCCACAAAGTCGACGATCTGCTCCTCCGGGTCGGTGGCGATCACCCCAAAGGCGGTCGCCTGCAGGCGCGGTACTGGCAGGGTGACCACGGTCAGGTCGGCCGCGTGGCGCACGTGGCTCACCAGCAACGGCCGGTAGTCCATCTTGTAGATGTGGTCGCCGGAGAGGATGAGGACGAAGCGCGGCTGATTCTCGCGGATGATGTCGAGGTTTTGGTGGATGGCATCGGCGGTCCCCACGTACCACCGGTCGTCCACCTTCTGCTGCGGCGGCACGGTGACCACGAACTCACCGAAGACGGGCGACAGGTTGGGGCTCCAGCCGAGGCGGATGTGCTTCGCCAGGGAGCTCGACTTGTACTGGGTCAGGACGGCGATTCGCCGTAGCTCCGAGTTGATGCAGTTCGACAGGGTGAAGTCGATGATTCGGTACTTGCCGCCGAAGGGGACCGACGGCTTCGACCGCACCTCGGTGAGCAGGTCGAGGCGGTTGCCCCGCCCACCGGCGAGGACGAAGGAGAGGACATTTCTGGGGTCGACGGAGAGTGGGGCCATGGCGCTTCCTACCAGGTGAGGATCCGACTCCCCCCGGGGGGTGGGGTGGGGTGAGGGGATCGGGGGTGGGGTGAGGTACGGGTGGGAAGGAGGTGGACGGCGCGACGAGGGTACGGCCCCTGATCGCCGGCCATGGTGAAAACTTGAGTCATTGAGGCAGAGGCTGGCGCGAATATAGCAGCCCAAACTTGGCCGGGGTCCCCCACCCTCGAGGCAACTTCGACCTCGGCCTAGCGGCCCGTTGATCTCTTGCGGCCGCACGGATCCACGGGCCGCTCGATGGCGGGCGAAGCGCTCCAGCCCCGGTGTTCCTTGCAATCGGAAAAGGTTTTTTAGATCGCGCCGCGAATAGGCGCGAATCG
>MNYW01000156.1 GCA_001873295.1 Nitrospirae bacterium CG2_30_70_394
CCCGCCCGCCCAACGGGCGACGGCGGCGTGGCCGCGGCGGGAGCCGCGCCGGGCGCGATCGGCGCCACAACTGGCAACGGCGCGCGGGAGAGAACCGGGGTGGCCGCGGGTGGCGCGGTCCGCAACAACCCCGCCGCCGGCGGGGCCGGTGGCCGGACGCCGGGGGGCGGGGCCGGTACACCGGCGGGTGCGGTGGAGAAAAGCGGCCCCGCCGCCGGCGGAGGGACGATCGAAGCCCCCCCCTCCCCCGCCGCCACCCCGGCGGCCGGGAAGGTTGGCGTGGCCACGGGCAACGGGGCAGCAGGCGGTACCGCAGTGGGCGACGGCGCGCCGGAGTACAACCCGGCGGCCGGCAACCCAGGCGCACCCTCTGGCGACACGACCCGAGGCAACCCGGCCGCGGATGGCACCTGCTCCGCGGCAGCAGGCGGTACCGCGGTGGGCGGCGGCGACGAGGTCACTGGTGATCTCCCCGGCGGCGGCGCCTTGGCCGGCGCGCCGCGAGGGGAGACCGTGTCCCCCACCGCGGGCGCGGCCGCACCCTTTGCACCGCCCGCCTCGTCCTGCTCCCCGGTGGTCACTTCCCCCTCCGGCGGGGGGTACAGCCAACGCGCGCCGCCCGCCACCACCAGCAAGACGACCAGCCCGCCACCGAGGGGGTACAGCCAACGGCGCCGCCGCGCCTGGGCGTGGCGCGCCGGCAAGGCACCGCGCCACGCCGAGCCGTCGCTCGCCGGCGCCTCCTCCTCCAGCTTGCGCAGGGCGCGGAGGATGGAGCTCACCGCGTCGCCTCCGCGCGCGCGCAAAGATGCGGGATGCGCAGCCCCGGACTGGCGTTGTAGAGGCAGACCTTGGTGAGCGCCCCCACCACGCCGTCCGGCTCCAAGCCGTGGCTGGCCTGGATCTGCTCCACCAGGGTGCGGGTGAAGTCATCGTACTCGGCGATCGGGTTGGCCACCGGTAGCCCCGCGGCGGCGAGGAGCTGTTTGACCTTGCGCACCGCCTCCGCCCCGCCGCCGAGTGGCACGGTGGTTCCGATCCCCAAAAAGTCGCGCCAGGCGAGGTACGCGCTGCCGGTCCAGTACCAGTTGAGCGCCTCCGGGGAGACCACCACCTCCCCCGCCCCGTCGCCGCCCAGGCCGGTGGTCAGGGTGAGGAGCTCGCCGTCGACGCGCACCATGGTGAGATAGCGCGGCCGCGGGTTGTCCTCCAGGCGAAACTCGAGGACCACCGGCAGGTCGAGGTGGGTGAGGAGGGCGAGGTCGGCGTCGACGCGGCGCAGCTCCAGGTGGGCGGCGGCGGCGGCGTCCCGGAAGTAGTCGCCGTCGTCCGCCTTCGAATTGAAGCCGGTCGGGGCGGTGGCCGACTCCCCCCACGCGGCGAGGAGGACGCGCAGGGCGGCCACCCGCGAGGCGCGTGGGGTGGTCGCGCCCAGAATGGTGCCGAGGGGAGGGCGCGGATCCGCCGCGCTGGGCGCCGCCTCCACCCCTGCCACCGCGGCCACGCCGGCAGGTGACCCGCCGAGCGACTCAGCCGCGCCGGGCGCCGCCTCCGCCCCTGCCACCGCGGCCGCGCCGGCAGGTGACCCGCCGAGCGACTCGGCCGCGCCGGGCGCCGCCTCCGCCCCTGCTGGAACGGAGGCGGGTGGAGAGAGCCCCGCTTCGGCCGCCACCGGTCCAACCGCGGCGGGGCCGGCCGGTGGGACGGTCTCGGCCCTCGGCTCCCCGACCGTCGCGGTGTGCGGTGCGCGGGGCCATGGCACGCCCGGGTAGCGCGCCACACCGACCGCCGCGGCCACCGCCACCGCGGCCACCGCCCCGGCCCGGGCGGCGATCGTCCAGGCCGGTCGCGGGCGCGCGTGGCCCCCTTCCGCCACCTCCGCCACCGCCTGCCGGGCGATGCGGCCGGTCACCCGCCGGCTACCAGCGACGTAGGCGGCGAGCAGCGCCCGGTCGCAGGCGATGTTGATCCGCCGCGGCACCCCGCCGCTAAACCGATGGAGCGCCCGCAGGGCAGAGCGCATGAAGGGGACCGATCGCCCCTGGGAGGCCACCGCCAGGCGGTGGGCGATGTAGCGGTCGCTCTCGTCCCGGCTCAGCGGCGCGAGGTAGCAACTCAGGGTGATGCGCTGGGCGAGCTGGCGCAGGGCGTGGGAGTCGAGAAGCTCGGCGAGCTCCGGCTGGCCGACGAGGATGATCTGCACGAGCTTGGCGTCGCGCGTCTCCAAGTTGGAGAGCAGGCGGAGCTGCTCGAGCACCTCGGCCGAGAGGTTCTGCGCCTCGTCGATGAGGACCAGGACCCGGCGCCCCGCCTGGTGCTGATCGATGAGGAAGCGGTTGAGCCCGTCGATCAGCTCCTGGGTGGTCGCGCCGGTGGCATCGACGCCGAGCTCGCCGTTGATCGCCCGCAACAACTCGCGGCCGTCGAGGCGCGGGTTGAAGACGTAGGCCGCCTCCACGTCGTCGCCCAACGAGTCGAGGAAGGTGCGGCAGAGCAGGGTCTTGCCGGTTCCCACCTCGCCGATGATCGCGACGAAGCCATCGCCCTCGGTGAGGGCGTAGCTCAGGTGGGCGAGCGCCTCCTCGTGGCCCTTGCTCAGAAAGAGATAGGCCGGATTGGGGACGAGCTTGAAGGGGCGCTCGCGCAGATCGAAGAAACGCTTGTACATGGCAAGACGGTGGGGCGCGGAAGTATGGCCGATTTCCCCGCGGCCGTGTCGATTGCCTCAAACCGGCCGCCCACCCCGCGCCTGGCGGAGATCATCGACCTACCGGCGTGGGCCACCCTCCACCGTTCCCCTCTCCCGCAACCCGCCGAACGCGGAGCCGCCGAGGCGCAGAGGCCATCGGATCTGCGCGGAACGAAGTCCCCTCTCCCCCCGGGAGAGGGCCAGGGTGAGGGGCGCCTCCCCACCAGCCCTCTCGATCAAACCCTCACTGGCTCATCGCGTTTCAGACTCCCCTCCATGTTTTGACTAAGGCTCCCGTGTCACCTACGTTGGCTCAAAGTTGCACCAAGGAGGGGAGGGATGGGCGCCACCTACCCATTGGGAGGAACGAGACACCGCCGCGGCACCCCGTGGTTCGTCGCCGAGCCCGCGCCCGGCAACGGCCCCAAGCCCAAGCTCCTCGACCAGCTCCACGAGGCGATCCGCGTCCGCCACCTCAGTCCCCGCACCGAGGAGGCGTACCGCCACTGGATCCGGCGCTACCTCTTCTTTCACCACCTGCGCCATCCCCAGGAGATGGGCAAGGTGGAGATCAACGCC
>MNYW01000124.1 GCA_001873295.1 Nitrospirae bacterium CG2_30_70_394
TACGGATCGCCGTCCCCGGCCGCGTGGTCGTGCTCGGTGTAGATCCGGGCGCGGTGGCTGCGCAGGGCCGCGCGCACCGTCGGGAAGGCGGCGAGGGTAATCCGATGGCGGCGCACCGCCGCGCCCGCGAGCCGCCCGCGGGCGGCGCGCACCCACAGCTCCTCCCCCTCCAACAGGAGCACCGCAGCGAGGTCGTAGGGGACCACCGGCAAGAAGGCATCGAGGGCCTCCGTCAGCAGGCGATCCACCGCCGCCTCGGAGGTGGCGAGGGCGACCACCTGGCGGAGGTCGGCGGTCAGGTCGAGGGGGGACGCGGCCATGGGGAGGACTCAGGAGACGACAGCCCTCACGACTATTCACGATGCGCCTCACGACAGCTCGCGATCGGCCCACCCCGGGAGGGCGTGCCCACGCGGTAACTCGCGGTTACCGCACGACTTGTCCCGCCGCGCCCCCCTGGCACGCCCCTTGATAGGGGGAGGGTAGCCACTCCACCTCAACCCCCACCCAGGAGAACCATCATGAACATCCACCGCACCCCCCAACTCATCAGGCTCGCCGCCGCCGCCGGGATCGCCCTCACCCTCGCCATCGCCGCCCCGGCGGCGGCCACCGGTGCGCCCCCGGCGGCCACCGGCGTGGCCCCGAATAGTTACGCCCCGGTGGTCGACCACGAACCCTTCGCCACCACCCTGGCCCGGATGCAGGGAGACAAGGCGGCGGTCATGGAGCGCCAGCAGGCACTCCTACGCGACCGCTATGACCTCGGCGACCACCCCGCCAAGGGGGTGACCAAGTCCGGCGGTGCGCCGGTCCAGGGGGGGGTGCGGATCAAGCTCCCCAAGGAGATGACCTGGGAGAGGCTGGCGGCGATGGATCCGGCGGCGATCCGCAAGGACGACCTCTTCCCGGCCGGCTTCCTGCCCCTGCCCCACCCCAACCACGGCGAGGGCGGGATGGTCTTCCCGCACTTCCAGATCGCCGAGGTGCAGCGTCAGACCGGCCGCGACCTCACCCGCTTCGACCTCGACTTCGACCTCCCCGACCACCTGCTCGCCGAGTTCCCGCCGCCTATGTATCTCACCACCCGCCCCGACCTGGACGACGTCTCCCAGGGCAAGCTGGTGACCACCGACAACTACTACGAGCTGTTCAACGGCCTCCTCAACCCGAAGCAGCTCGAAGGGCTGCGACTGCTCGTCACCCCCTTCCCGCAGCAGCAGTTCAACACCACCGCCGACCGCCGCTCCGCCCGCCCAAGCCTGGGGGTGGCGTGTTTCGACTGCCACGCCAACGGCCACACCAACAACGCCACCCACCTGGTCGGCGACATCCGCCCGCAGCCCTTCCGCCACCGCATCGACACCCCCTCCCTGCGCGGGGTGAACATCCAGCGGCTGTTCGGCTCGCAGCGCGCCTTGAAGACGATCGAGGACTTCACCGAGTTCGAGCAGCGCGCCGCCTACTTCGACGGCGATCCGGTGATCGCCGCGAAGAAGGGGGTGAACGTCTTGGAGCGCGGTAGCCAGGTCCACGCCATGGCGGAGTTCCAAGCCCTCCTCGACTTCCCGCCCGCACCCAAGCTCGACGTCTTCGGCGCGCTCGACCCGGCCAAGGCCACCCAGGCGGAGCTGCGCGGCGCGGCCCTGTTCGCCGGCAAGGGTCGCTGCGCCACCTGCCACCCGGCGCCGTACTACACCGACAACACCATGCACGACTTGCAGGTCGAGCGGTTCTTCACGCCGCGCCTGATCCACGGGCGGATGGCGAGCGCCGACGGTCCGATCAAGACCTTCCCCCTGCGCGGCATCAAGGACTCGCCGCCGTATTTGCACGACGGCCGCCTCCTGACCCTGGAGGACACGGTCGAGTTCTTCAACCTGGTCCTCCAGCTGCGCCTCACCGCCCCGGAAAAGGACGACCTGGTCGCCTTCCTGCGGGTGCTGTGAGCGACCCGGCATCAGCCATGGCCCCCGGTGGGTGGTGGATCAAGCCGCCCACCGGGGAGCCACCCCGCAGCCCCCGGGGTCACAGCCCCCGGGGTCAAGTCTTGCTTGAACACATCTGTACCGGGGTCGTGCTTGCGGGGTTGCATCCGCGTGGCCGCGCCGGCGGGTGCGGTGTCGATGGTTGGCGCGCGGCCCCCCGGCTTCGCGGGTCATGCCGCGGGGGGATGATCGCCGTCTGGAGCCGGCCGGCGAGGGCTGGCGCGGTGGATGGTGTGGCTCTGGAGGTTGCGCCAAAGCTGGGCCGCCATGCCGCAGAGGCGGCCCAGACGGGCGGCGGTGGCGGCGCCAGCGCGCCGGCGGTGGACGATCTCGTGGGGCCGGGGTTACGGGAGTGCCCGCGGTCTACCCCTTGCGCTGGCTGAGCTCTCGGCGCAGCTCTTCGACCTCGCGCAGGAGGCGGCGCTGGCGCGAGAAGATCATCCCGAGGTAGCCAAACAGGATGGTCCAGAAGGCTCCGTAGCCGGCGAAAAGGAAGTCGAGGAACTTGTCGGGGGACATGTCGGACACGACGGTCTCCGGGGGGTGGGGTGAGGAGGGAGAGAGAAAGAGGAATCAACCGCGCTCCGGCGGCGCCACGTCTGCCTCGCGGTAGAGGTGGTCGACCTCGTCTTGCAAGAGCTCGACGACGATCCGGCGCAACAGCAACGCGACGAACAGGCAGAGGATCGCGACCATACAGACCCGGAAGGTGAGGGCCATGTCCGGCGCCAACCCCGACCCCTTGCCACCCATGATCACCGGCGCCGGGTGCTGGGTGCGCCACCAGCGGATCGACATGTAGACGATCGGGACGTCGAGGAAGCCGAGGATCCCCACCACCGCCGCCAGGTTTGCCCGCCGCGCCCCCTCCGGGAGGTAGGCGCGCAGCATCAGGTAGGCGACGTAGATGAGCCACAAGACCAGGGTGGTGGTCAGGCGCGCGTCCCAGGTCCACCAGATCCCCCAGATCGGCTTCGCCCAGATCGGGCCGGTGATCAGCACGACGCTGCAAAAGACCACGCCGATCTCCGCCGCCGCGGCGGCGGCGATGTCGAGGCCGCGGCGGCGGGTGATGAGATAGGCGACGCTGGCCAGGAAGCAAATGAAGAAGGCGAGGAAGCTCACCATCGCCGACGGGACGTGGAAGTAGAAGATCCGCTGGACGTTGCCCATGGTTCGTTCCATGGGGACGTACTGGAAGACCATGTACAGCGCCCCGAGGATTGCCCCCCAGGCGACGACGGCGGCCACGTTGGCGGCGGTGTGGAGCGGCTCGATGCGCATCATTCCTCCAGCACAAAGTCGAAGAGCAGGGTCGAGGTCACCAGGAAGATCACATCGTACAGGGCGAGCATGCGGATGAAACCCGCCAGCCCCTCGGTCTGCTGGTTGAGGATCAGACCGGTGGACTCCACCGCCCCGACGATCACCGGCACGATGATCGGGAAGAGCAGCACCGGCAGCATCACCTCGCGCAGGCGGGTGTTGGCGCTGATCGCCGCCAAGAGGGTGCCGACGGCGGTGAAGCCGATCGTGCCCAGCAGGCAGACGAGGAGCAGCAAGGGGATCTCGTGGGTGAGTTCGAGGTTGAAAAAGAGGACGAAGAACGGCAGCAGGATCGCCTCCGCCACCAGGGTGAAGAGGAGGTTGGCGAGCCACTTGCCGAGGTAGATCGCGCCCCGGTCCATGGGGGTGAGCAGGACACCCGCGAGGCAGCCATTCTCCTGCTCGGCGGCGAAGGCGCGATTCAGCCCGAGGACGCCCGCGAAGGTGAAGGCGACCCACAGGATCCCCGGGCCGATCAGGAGCACCAGCTCGCGGTCCGGGTTGAAGGCGAAGTTGAAGATCACCAGAACCAACAGGGCGAAGAGAAGCATGGCGCTCATCGCCTCGCGGGTGCGCCACTCCAGGCGCAGGTCCTTCATGAAGATGGTGAAGAGCTGGTGGAGGAAGACCATCGCGGGGTCGCGGGTTGGGTGCGGGGTGGCGGTGGGGGGAGCGCGGTGCGCCGACGGCGGGTGCGGCCTGGAGTTACTGCAACGACGCCTCGTACAGGGCATCGAACTCGGTGCGCGACAGGGCTGCCGCCGGGGTGTGGTGGATCACCTCGCCGCGCCGCAGGATGGCAATGTCGGTGGCCATGGTGAAGCCGAGGTGGTGGTCGTGGGTGGTGAGCAAGACCGTGTGGTGCGCCTCGCGGAACCCCTCGATCAGCTCGTTGAGGGTCGCCACCGCGCGCTGATCCAGGCCGGTGTACGGCTCGTCCAAGAGCAGGATGTCGGGGCGGTGGAGGAAGGCGCGGGCGATCGCCAGGCGCTGCGCCATGCCGCGCGAGAAGTGGCGCGCCCGGCTGTTCGCCCGGTGGATCAGGTCGACCCGGGTGAGGACCTCCGCGCACCGCGCCTCTAAGTCGGCAACCCGGTAGAGGCGGCCGTAGAAGCGCAGATTCTCCAGGGCGGTGAGGTCGCCGTACAGAAAGAGCTCGTGGGAGACGACGCCGAGGTGGCCTCGGATCGCCGCCTGCTCCTTGCGCGCGTCGAGCCCCGCCACCCTGAGGCTGCCCGAGGTGGGGCGCATGAGGCCGGCGGCGATGCGCAGGAAGGTCGTCTTGCCGGCGCCGTTGTGGCCGAACAGCGCGGTCACCCCGCCGCGCGGGACGTCGAGATCGACGTGGTGCAGGGCGGTGATGCGGCCAAACCGCTTCGCCACCCCATGGGCCTCGACCGCATACGCCGCCCCCTCTCCCCCCGCTTGGCTCATCCCGCCGCCCGGTCAAGCGCCTGCACCGTCTCTTCAAGCTGGCGCAGGAGCTCGGCGCGCCGCCGCTCGTGTTGCCGGTGGCTGATCGCGCCCGCGGCGAGGCGGTTGTCGAGGGCGGCGAGCGCGGCGACCAGGTTCTCCTTCAGGCGCAGCGCCTCCTTCTTCCCCTGCGGGGCGGTGGTGGGTCGCGGCGTGCCCCCCAGGAGGAAGGCGGCGGCGACGAGGACCACCCCCATCCCGCCCACCACCCCTGGGATCCACCGCTGGGTGCGGTTCCGCTCCACCGCGACCTGGAACTGGCCGCGGCCGCCGCCCACCGCACTGCCGCCGGCGAGCTCGACGGTGATCCGGCTGCCCGCCTTGGCCGCCGCACCGCGCACGTAGATGAGGTCGCGCTCGGCGTCGTTGCCCGCCACCACCAGCGGCGGCGCGGGGGTGACGGTGACGTCGGAGGGCTGGACGAAGAGCTCGACGCGGGGCAGGTCGTAGGGCAGGCGCGCCTCGTAGTGGAGCTGCTTGTTCGGGTAGGGGAGGCTGTAGTTGACCGTGATCTGGGTCACCCCGGGGCGGATCGGGTAGTCGACGGTGAACAGCTCCGGGTCGGTGGTGGCCACCGGCTCGCGCTGCACCGGCTGGCCCTGGGACTGGATGGAGATCTCCGTCGCGCCGGTCCGCGTCGCGGGCAGAAAGATCGGGAAGAGGCCGCCCGCCTTGTACAAGGCGCGGTTGCCCGGGTTGGTCACCTGGATCAGCTCGTCGACGCGGAAGAGCTGGCCGTCGGTGCGCAAGAGCCGCCGCTCGCTGACCTCCACGCCCTGCCACTGGTCGCTCACCTCGTAGACGGTGAACTCGACGCTCACCGGCGCGCCGGTGAGGCGCAGGGGCTCGTTGTAGCTCACCCCATGGTAGTCGGCACGGACGAGGAAAAAGGGCGCCTTCCCCTGGATCCCCGTAAGCTCGAAACGGCCGTCCGTGGCGGTGGTGGAGGCAACCTCCTGCATCCCCAACGAGGGGGCGACGACGGTGATCGCCACCGGCCCGAGGGTCGCGCCGGGGGTGCCCATGTGGATGATGCCGGTGACCGTCACCCCCCCATCCTGGGCGCGCGCCGCCGTCGCTCCGGCAACGGTGAGCAGCAGGGTGAGGGCGACGACAACGCGCCAGGGGCGCGCCACGATCGTGCCGGAGAGCGGGGTCTGTTCAGCCATAGCGTGCCTTCCGTAAGCCGTTCAGTGGGTCGCCTGGCCACACGCGGGACAGAACCGGGTGCCGGCGGCGATCGCTCCGCCGCACTGGCCACACGTCTGGGCGGCGGCTGAACGGTGGGGAGCGCGCGCCGCTGCCGGGGTGGCGCGGCCGTCGTGGAGGTGATCGATCCGCTCGATCACCGCGGCCGCCTCTTGCTTCAGGTGGTCACGCATGGCGTGGTAGTCGTCGTCCTCGATCTTCCCCACCTGGTGGTCGAAATCGAGGTCCTTGATGTTCGCGTAGATCCGTTCCTTGGCGATGAACAGATCCTCCGCGCCAAGGTTCACCGCCGCGCGCCGGCGCCCCTGCCAGACGAACGGTAGGAGGGTGAAGGCGAGGGCCGCGACGGCGATGACGAACAAGGCGGTGTCGATCATAGGTCGCGAAGCTCCTTCTCAATCTGGGTCGAGTGGGGGTCGCCCCCCGCGGGGGTGTTCTCCCCGGCCACCCCGCCCGGGGTACCCGCCCCGACCCCTGGCGTGGCCGCGCGGGGCAGGGTCGACCAGCGGCGCAGGAGCACGAGGATTACCACCACCGCGATGCTGAGCAGCACCCCGGGGGCGATCCAGGCGGTGAGGTTGAAGCCGCTGGTGGGCGGCGCGGAGAGGACCACCAGCCCCATGTCCTCCACGAAGCCGTTGATGATCTCTTGATCGCCCTTACCGTCGAGGATCTCCTTGTCCACCCGGGCGCGCATCGGGGTGGCCGAACCGCACTGGAAATGGTTGCAGTCGTCGAGGACCAGGTTGCAGCCGCACTGGCAGATGAGGTGCTTGCAGATCGCGTGGAACCGCTTCACCTGCTCCGGGTCGGTAAGGCTGGTGTGGACCGAGGCGGCCGAGGCAACCCCTGCCGCGGCGACCAGCCACGCCACGAAAAGGGTGGTGATCAGCTTACCCACGGCTGGCCACCTCCGCCGCCATCATCTGCTCCAGACGGCGCCGCCGGGCGCGGTCCGGGAGCATCGCCACCAAGGTCCCGAAACAGACGATGACGCCGCCACCCCAGACGAAGTTCACCAATGGATTGAGCCACACCTGGAGGATTCCCTTGCGCCCGTCCGGGGTGGGCGAGGCGAACACGGTATAGAGGTCCTCGGTGAGGGTCGAGTGGATGGAGACCTCGGTGGTCGGTTGCTGGCTCGCCTGGTAGACGCGCCGCTCCGGCCCCAGGTAGCCAAGCTCCCGGCCATCCTTGGAGATCGCCAGATAGGCGCGCATCGCCTGGAAGTTGGGCTCGTTGCGCTCCTCCATGCGCACCATGCGGATCGTGTAGCGGCCCACCTGCGCCGACTCCCCGGCGGCGAGCTCGAACTGCCCCTCCTGAGTAAACGCCTTGCCGGTGAGGCCAATAAACAAGACGACGATCCCGAGGTGGATGATGTAACCGCCGTAGCGCCGCTTGTTCTTCAAGACGAGGCGCACCAAGGCGAGCGGCCAGGACTCGCCGGTGTTCCGCGCGCGCGCCGCGGTGCCGCGGCCGAACTCCATGGCGGTGACCGTGGTGACGAAGGCGGCGAGGGCGAAGGAGACCAGCGAGTAGGGATGTTTGACCCCCAGGGTGAAGGTGGCCAGCGCCGCGGTCCCCACGGCCACCACGCTCGGCACGGTGAGGTTACGGCGCAGCCCTTTGGAGGAGCTCTTGCGCCACGCCAGGATCGGTCCGATGCCGGTGAGGAGCAGCAGGCCGAGGCCGAGGGGGACGTTGATCCGGTTAAAAAACGGCGGGCCAACGGTGATCTTCACCCCCTGCACCGCCTCCGACAGGATCGGGAAGAGGGTCCCCCAGAGGATCGAGAAGGCGGCCCCGACGAGGAGCAGGTTGTTGAACAAGAAGCCCGCCTCCCGCGACACCATCGACTCGATTTCGTTCTGCGCCTTGAGCTGCGGCAGGCGGAGGAAGAGGAGGACGAGGGAGAAGACCACCATCACGATGAGAAAGGCGAGGAACCAGCCGCCGATCGACGACGCGGCGAAGGCGTGGACCGACGAGACCACCCCCGAGCGGGTGAGGAAGGTGCCGAGGATCGACAGGGAGAAGGTGAGGATGATGAGGATCATGTTCCACACCTTCAGCATCCCGCGCTTCTCCTGGATCATCACCGAGTGGAGGAAGGCGGTGCCGCACAGCCACGGCATGAACGAGGCATTCTCCACCGGGTCCCACGCCCAGTAGCCGCCCCAGCCGAGCTCCTGGTAGGCCCAGTTGCCGCCCAACAGGATGCCGGTGCCGAGGAAGAACCACGGGACGATCGTCCAGCGGCGGGTGAGGGTGATCCACTTATTGCCCAGCTCGCCGGTGATCAACGCCGCCATGGCGAAGGCGTACGGGACCACGAAGCCGACGTAGCCGATGAACAGGGTCGGCGGGTGGATCACCATCGCCGGGTGCTGCAACAAAGGGTTGAGCCCCTTGCCGTCCGGTGCCGCCCACGGCGCTACCGAGCCATCGGCGAAGTGCGCCACCAGCTCATCAAACGGGTTGGTGACGAACAGGTTGAGGATGATGAAGAAGAGCGAGGTGGTCGACAGGATCGCCACCACGTACGGCATCAGGCCACGGTTCTTGTGGCGGTTCTGCAGGATCACCAGGGCGGTGAAGACCGCGATCAGGCTCGACCAGAGAAGCAGCGACCCGGCCTGCCCCGCCCACAGGGCGGCGAACTTGAAAAACAGCGGCAGGTCGCGGTTGGTGTAGCTGGCCACGTACTCGATGTGGAAGTCGCTCCGCACCAGCAAGACGTCGAGACAGACCATCACCGTGAGCAGCGCCGCAGCCACCACCAAGGCGGCGTTCTCGCCACTGCGGATCAGGGGCTCCCGTCCGCTGTGTGCCCCCCACACCGAGGCGATCACCGCGTAGGTGGCGAGGCAGAGGGCGAGGATCAGGGCAAAGTTGCCGAGGTCGGCCATGGTGAGGGTCCTGTCAGAGAGGAGAGGTGCGACAACCGTTGGAAGATGTTTTTTGGAGCTCGCCGCAAGAAAACGCCCGTGGTCCGGTACCGCAACCCCATCCGGGTGGAAGCGCCCTGGCGTTGGCGGCCGCTACTTCACTCGCTGGCGTGGCCCTCCGGGGCGGACTCGCCGCGCTCGATGGCCTGGCGCATCGCCTCGGGCATCGCCTCGCCGCCCGGCCCGCCCGGCCCGCCCGGATAGACGCCGGACTCGTACTTCGAGGCGCACTTCGCCTGGATCTGCTTCGCCTCGAAGACCCCGTCGTCGCGCAGGCGGCCGTCCGCCACCACCTTCGCCCCCTCCTTGAAGGTGTCGGGGAGGATCGCCTTGCCGGTGTAGGCGACCGCCTGGGTTGTCCCCTCCAGCTCTAGGTCGAAGGTGGTCAGGTAGGGATCGCGGTGCAGGCTGCCCGCCTTCACGTCGCCCGCCACCTTGATCCGCTTGCCCATCGCCTCCGGCCCCATGGCGGCAAGCTCGGGGACCGTCTTGAAGTACGCCTTGCTCTCGTCAAAACCGGAGACGGCGAGCCACACCACCGCCCCAACCACCACCCCAATGCCCACCACCATCTTGATCTGGGTCGGTCGCACAGGTCGCTCTCCCGGTCGTCATGCAGACAAAAAAAGGCGGACGTGAGCCGCCCTTATCGCCCGCTGGATTGGTGAGTTCAATCGATCGCCACTCCCTCCTGGGAGGTCCCGCAGGGGACCGCGGCAGGGTGGGCCGGGCTCCCGTGGAGGGGACGGGAGGGCGGCCTGCCAGGAGGAGGGAGCAGGCCGGCCAGCGGCGCGCACCCCAAACCGGTTAAGGCCCCCCTTGGGACATCCCACGGAGGAAGTGACGGCGTGCACCCTACCACCCTGCCGGTGAGAACCAGATGAAAGCGACATTAAATCGCTCTCATCACCGCCGCGGCGGGAGGGGAGATCGCGGCGGCGGCTTCCCCTCTCTCCTGGCGCTCCCGGGCCGGCGGTCAGCGGCGGCGACCGCGGTAGCGGAAGACCCGGCCGCGGCTGCCGGTAGCGGCGAGCTCGGCGAACAGCAGACCGCGGAAGAGCGCCAGCGCGTAGACCAGCAGGCCGATGGCGACCATTTGCACCGGCGCTTGGAGGGCGGCGGGCAGCCCCAGCATCTCGACCGCCGCCGCCAAGGCGTACGCGACCGCGCTGGCCACCAGGGTCGGCGGGAACCACTCGAGCCCGTTGGTGGTGATGAAGTGGTAGCCCTCGGCGATCAGGCGCAGGCCGGTGTGGTGGGTCTGGTAGATCATCTCCGGCACCGCGTTGGCGACCACGAAGACCACCACCGTGAAGGCCAGCCCCACCAACCGCGGGTTGGGCAGCGTCGTACCGGCGAGGCGCACCGCGGTGGCGGCGATCCAGAGGACGAAGCCGAGATTCACCACCTCCCCTAAGTAGGCGGTGAAGCCGCGCTGGAGGTCGTACAGGTTCACGCGGCCGAGCCGCTGCACCTGCGCCACGAGATAGAGGAAGGAGGAGCAGCAGGCGCACGCCGCCAGGGTGACCAGCAGACCGCCGAGCCAGCCGAGGGGGGCGGCGACCAGCCGCACCGCGGCTATCACCACCGCGTACGCGACCACCGCCAAGGCCACCGGCAGGTTGTGCGCCCACAGCTCCACCGTGCGCCGGCCGCAGCGGCGGTAGATCCAGAGGGTGGCAAAGAGGCGGTCCATCGAAGAGGTGCGGCGCGGCGTGGCGTGCCACCACGGCGCGCGGTCAGCTTCCGGCAGGCGAGCCACCCCTGTCACCCGGCCGGCGGCCGGGGGTGCGCCACCGGCAAGGCGCGCTTCACCCTGGCAACCGGACCACGAACCGCGCGCCGCCCCCGGGCGCCGCCTCCACCCACACCTCGCCGCCATGGGCGCGGGCGATCTCGCGGCCGATGGCGAGTCCCAGGCCGCTGCCGCCGTGGGCCCGGTTGCGGGCGTCGTCGCCGCGGAAGAAGCGGCGGAAGATAGCCTCGCGCGCCGTCTCCGGCACCCCCGGGCCATCGTCCTCCACCGCGATCGACACCCCCGCTCCGTCCGGGCGGGTAGCCACGCGCACCTCACCCCCTTGCGGGGTGAAGCGGCAGGCGTTGGCGAGGAGGTTGTCGAGGAGCTGCTGCATACGCGCCGGGTCGAGGCTCGCCCACGCGCCGCTCATCGCGTCGATCGTAAGGTGGCCACCCGCCGCCGCCACCGCCGGGCGGTGGCGCTCCGCCACCCGGGTGGCCCACTCGTCGACCTCCACCTCCTCCGCGTGCAGCTCCACGCCGGCGGCGTCGGCGCGGGCAAGGAAGAGGAGCTGCTGGGCGAGTCGCTCCAGGTGGTCCACCTCGCCGGCGAGGGTCTCCAGACAGGCGCGATACTCCGCTGCCGGCCGCTCGCGCCGGAGGGTCACCTCCAGGTTGCCGCGCAAGATGGTGAGCGGGGTGCGGATCTCGTGCGAGGCGTCGGAGAGGAAGCGACGCTGCAGCTCCAGGCTGTGGGCGAGGCGGTCGAGCATCCGGTTGAGCGACACGGTGAGGGTGGCGAGCTCGTCGCGGCCGGCGAGGGTCGGCATACGCACCTCGAGGTTGTGCTCGCCGATCTGGCGCGCGGTGCGGGCGAGCTCCTCCACCGGCGCCACCACCGAGCGGGCAAGCAGCCAGCCGAGCAGCCCCGCCACCAGCGCCGCGATCCCGCCGGCCCACAGGGCGAGCTGGAAGACGCGCGGCAACAGCGAGGTCACCGGCTCCAGGCTGCCGCCGACCACGATCGCCCCCTCCAGCCCCAGGGGGCCGGGCAGGGGGTAGACCACGAAGCGATAGAGCTCGCCGCCGAAGCGGGCGGTGTGCAGGTCCGGATGGTGCTGGGCGACAAAGTCGAGGGTAGTGGCAAAGGCGGGCAGGGGTACTTCCGGGTGGGGGCCGGCGCGGTCCACCACCCCGCCACCGTCGTTGACCACCGCGATCATCCGCCCGGGGTGGTGGACGACGCGGGTGGGCAAAGCCACCGGCGCGTGCAGGCGACCCTCCGCCCACACCACCCCCGGCCCCAACTGCGCCCGGGCGATGGCGATCAGCTCGCTGTCGAGGCGGTCGCGCAGCCGCTTGGAGAGCGACAGGGAGACGATCCCGCCGAACAGGGCGACGATCACCAGGTTCACCGCCACGAAGGCGGCGATGATGCGGGTGCGAAACGAGTGCAAGCGAAGCTCCAGCGGCGGCGGCCGGGAAGAGGGAGGGTACGGACAACCCCTTGCCTTCACCATGGCCGCTGCCCACCCTCGCTCGCTCCCCCACGCCGCCCCACCCACCCCGGAGAACCTCATGGCCACCATCGCCACCTATGGCATCCGCACCACCCTCAAGAGCTCCTTCGAGGAGACCGTCCCGAAGGTCGTGGAGGCGCTGAAAGCGGAGGGGTTCGGTGTCCTCACCGAGATCGACGTCGCCAAGACCCTGAAGGCGAAGCTCGGGGTCGAGATGGGCCGCTACACCATCCTCGGCGCCTGCAACCCGAAGATCGCCCACGCCTCGCTTACGGTGGAACGCGAGCTGGGGTTGCTGTTGCCGTGCAACGTCATCGTCTACGAGGACGAAGAGACCGGCGACACGGTGGTCTCGGCGGTCGACCCGGTGCGGATGCTCTCCATCGTCGACAACCGCGAGCTCGCCGCCAACGCCAACCAGGTCAAACAGATGCTCCAGCAGGCGATCGACCGCCTCGGCTGAGCAACGACCGCGGTGGGTGGGTCACCCTCCCGCCGCATGCGGCGCGCGGCCGGGGCCGGAAAGCAAAGAGTGAACCCGCGGATCACGAAGCCGCCTTCTCAATCCTCCCCTTCACGCCCGTCACCGTAGCGGTTCAGCTCGTAGAGTTTGGCGTACTTCAGAAAAGAGCCTCCGGCATTCGCCGTGGCGATCATGAATCCGTCGAAGCCTTCGAGCAGGCCGAGCTGAAACAGATAGGTGTTGAGAAACGACCAGAGGCCGTGGGTGGCCGCGGACCAAGGATGGACGCGGAGGTCTTGGTGCGCCATTTCGAGGGCACTCAGGGAGGAGTAGAGCTGCATCTTCTGCACCAAGTCTGCGTAGGTGCGGAAGCTGCGGTGTTCGAGATCGGCGTCCAGCTCGGCCACCGGGCCGCGCGCCAGCCACTGCTCATGGACCTGCCGGTCGCAGAAACGGCCCCGGCGCCGATCCACCAGACGGACCACCCGGTCCGGCCACCAGCCGCAGCGCCGAATCCAGCGGCCGTGAAAATAGTTGCGGCGGCGCAGGCGGTAGGCGGCGGGCGCGGCGGTCCCGAGGTCCAAGGTGCGAATCGCCGCTGCGGTGGCGGGCGGGATGCGCTCGTCGGCATCCAGGATCAGCACCCAATCATTGCGGCAGCGATCCACCGCCAACTGCTTCTGCCGGCTGTAGCCGAGCCACGGTTGCACCACCACCCGGCAGCCGAACTCCTCGGCGATGGCCACCGTCCTGTCCTGGCTACCGCCGTCGACCAGCAGCACCTCGTCGGCAAAGCGCAGGCTCTCCAGGCAGCTCGCCAGACGGCTCGCCTCGTTCAGCGCCAAGACGGCGACGGACAAGGGCGCGCCCACCCGCTGCAACTCCGCGCGCTGCGGGTCGCCCGGCGTGGGTCGTGGCGAGGTAGGGTCCGCGGTCTGCAATCTCGACCCAGGGTGTTTCGGTGTGCAGCAGATCGGTGGTTGCTCCACGACGTGTGGCCTTCGCCCTCGGGGTCTCCCCGGGAAGTGTTGCCACAGTTCCACCGGTTCACCCAAGCAGAAGATGGCCGGCCCCGCCTGCCTCGCCGTCGACCTCGGGAGTGCGTGGCCCTGGACTGGCGACGCAGGCGTGGACGCGGGCCCGCTCCCGAGCCGCGCACCGCTCTCCCCCTGCCCGCCGCGCGCCCCCGGCGGCTATCCTTGCCGGAGGCTGGCTCAGGAGGCTGCGATGCACGAGATGTCCCTGGCCGAGAGCGTGGTGGAAATCCTCCAGGAAGAGGCGCGGCGCCAGGCCTTCGCCCGGGTGCGGACGGTCTGGCTGGAGGTCGGCGCCCTCTCCCACTGCGACCCGGAGGCGCTGGCCTTCTGCTTTGACGTGGTCACCCGTGGCAGTCTGGCCGAGGGCGCGCGGCTGGAGATCCTCCGTACCCCGGGGCAAGGTTGGTGCCTCGCCTGCTCGCGGCCGGTGGTGGTGGCCAGGCGCGGCGACCCGTGTGATAGCTGCGGTAGCTACCAGATTCAGGTGACTGGCGGCGATGCGATGCGAATCCAGGAACTGGAGGTCGACTGATGTGTTCCACCTGCGGCTGCGGCGGTGACGATCACGGGCAGAGCGAGACGGAGATCGCCCCGCCCCCCCACCCTCCCCATACCCACGGCCACGACCACGACGACGCCCACGACCCCCCCGCAGACCCGGGCGCGGCAGGCCGGCGGGTGCGGGTGGAGCAGGAGCTTCTGGCGAAGAACGACCGCTATGCGGCGGCGAACCGGCAGAGCTGGGAGGCGCGCTCCATCCTCGCCCTCAACCTCCTCTCCTCCCCCGGCTCGGGCAAGACCGCGTTGCTCGTGGCCACCAGCAGGGCCCTCGCCCACGACGTGAAGGTGGCGGTGGTGGAGGGCGACCAGCAGACGTCGCTCGACGCCGACCGGATCCGCGCCACCGGCGTCGCCGCGATGCAGATCAACACCGGCAAGGGGTGCCACCTCGACGCCCACCAGGTCGGCCACGCGGTGGAGTCCCTCGCCCTCGCCGACCGCTCCCTCCTGTTCATCGAGAACGTCGGCAACCTCGTCTGCCCCGCCGGCTTCGACCTCGGCGAGCAGGCGCGGGTCGTGGTCCTGTCCGTCACCGAGGGGGATGACAAACCGCTCAAGTACCCGGACGCCTTCGCCAGCGCGGATCTCGTGGTGATCAACAAGATCGACCTGCTGCCGTACGTCGACTTCAACGTCGACCGGTGCATCGCCTACACCCGCCGCCTGCGCCCGGCGGTGGAGACCCTCTGCCTCTCCGCCACCACCGGCGACGGGGTGGCCGCGTGGCTTGCCTGGCTGGCCGCCCGCCGCACCGACCTCTTGCAGGCCCGCCGCGCGCGGCTCGCCGCCGAGCTCGCCGCGGTGGACGGGGCGCTGAACCCACCCCCCGGCGCGACGCCCCAGCCCTGATCCACCACCCGCCCCACCCCTGCCCGGGGGCGCGGTGCACCCGATCCCCCATCCCCAACCCAACCCGCAGCCGAGGAACCACGATGGCCGAATCCACGCTCAACGCCGTCGTCGCTCAGCGGATCGAGGTCGCCCCGGGGCTGATGGTGTTGCGCATCGTCCCGGACGGCTGGGAGCTGCCCGCGTTTCAGGCCGGCCAGTTCACCCTCCTTGGCCTGCCCGGGGGGGCACCGCGCTGCACCCTCTCCGACCCGGAGGAGAAGGCGCGCCACCCCGAGGCGCTCATCAAGCGCGCCTACTCGATCGCGTCGTCGTCGGTCGCCCACGAATACGTGGAGCTGTTCATCACCCTGGTGCGCTCCGGCGCGCTCACCCCGCGCCTCTTCGCCCTCAACCCGGGCGACCGCCTGTGGCTGTCGCCCAAGACCTCCGGCCTCTTCACCCTCGAATCGGTGCCCGCGGGCAACCACGTCGTGCTCATCTCCACCGGCACCGGCCTGGCGCCCTACATGTCGATGCTCCGCACCCACCTCTGTCCCACCGACGGCCGGCGCTACGCGGTCCTCCACGGCGCCCGCCACTCGTGGGACCTCGGCTACCGCTCCGAGCTCATCACCCTCGCGCGCGTCTGCCCCGCCTTCACCTACCTCCCGATCGTCAGCCGGCCGGAGGAGGAGCCGGTGACCTGGTCCGGCACCACCGGCCACGTCCAATCCCTGTGGGACGACGGCGCCCTGCAATCCGCCTGGGGCGAGCCCCCCACCCCGGCGACCACCCACGTCTTTTTGTGCGGCAACCCGACGATGGTCGACGACCTCACCACCCGCCTGCTCGCCGCCGGCTGGACCAACCACACCAAGAAGGCCCCCGGCACCCTCCACGTCGAGCGGTACTGGTAAGGCACCCGGTCGAAATTATTCTTGCATCCGGTCGCCGGGGCATCGTCGACGGCGGCGTTGCTTCGTCGGTCAGCTACCTCGGTAGCTTCCCTCCTCGCGCCTTGCCCTCGCCGCGCCGCGGCGCCCTCCTGCTGACAGAATAATTTCGATCGGGCGCCTAAGGACGCGGGCGCGACCGCCTCAACCTCGAGGTCGCATCCAACGAGGCCGCGT
Organism: Nitrospirae bacterium CG2_30_70_394; assembly: GCA_001873295.1. Lineage (GTDB taxonomy): Bacteria > CG2-30-53-67 > CG2-30-53-67 > CG2-30-70-394 > CG2-30-70-394 > CG2-30-70-394. Next base: position 16,227 of record MNYW01000124.1, read on the forward strand.
GGGCGGGTGGGACGTTATGACCTCGGCACGGGACGGCGTCCGGGTCGGCCGGCGAGAGCCGGCTGGGTCGCACTGTTTCCATTTTGGAAATAGCTGCCGACCACGTGCTCTAAGCATCTGCATTGATCCGCTTCGAGTCACTATCAATCCGCATCGTTCTACCCAGATCGACTTAGATCCTGTTGACGCCACCGACGAACCTGGCGTACGCAAGCGCGGCCAGAAACCGGGGCGCGCCTCATGGACGACAGGTAGCTATCCGTGGACGAGATCACCGAGTACCTCGGCGTCAGCCGAGACACCATCTACAACTGGATCGCGACCCGCGCGATGCCGGCCCACCGTGTCGGCCGCCTGTGGAAGTTCAAGAGGGAGGCGGTCGACGCTTGGGTCCAGTCAGGTGGTGCCGACTCGGATGCCTCGGCGAGCGATGGAGGTGATGAGCAGGCCTCGGCTGATGCCAGAGCGCCCGGCACGAGGAAGACACGAGGCAAGCCGCGCGGGGGTGCGGGGGAATGAGCGGCGCCCAGCTACGCGAAGGCCAGATCATCAGGGGACCCCAGTTCAACGAGCCGATGCGGGTCGAGACCGTGCAGGCCAACGGCCCGTCGAGTGGGTCGAGGTGGACGAGCCGAGCGGACGCGTGAGCGCCGTGCTCGCGGACCTCGGCGCTGACGGGGACGACGAGCCCGCCGCCACGCCGCCGCCGGCCCCGGAACCGCCTGTGATGGAGGCCACGCCATGACCGACGCCTCGCACGTAGCCCGAGAGACGAGCGGCGACACCCCCGTCGAGGAGGCCAGGACGGCCTCGGGCCAGCGCATCTTCACCGGCCAGCTCTTCCGCGTCCGCGACCGGCACAGCTGGGGCTTCACCGAGGAGGCGCCCCCGCCGCCACCGGATCCCGTCCGCCGCCCGGCGCGCGTCGCGGTGATGCTCGCGCTCGCCCACAAGATCCAGGACGCCATCGACCGCGGCACCGTGCGCGACCGCGCCGAGGTGGCGCGCAAGCTCGGGCTCACCCGGGCGCGGGTCACGCAGATCATGGACCTCACGCTGCTCGATCCGCGCGTGCAACTCGATGTTCTTACAGTTGAATCCGTCGATGGCGTGGAGCCGATCAACGAGCGCAACCTCCATCGACTTGCACAGGAAGCCTCGTGGGTGGACCAGCGCAAGTTATGGGTAGAAGTATGGACAAGTGCGAACGACTGCGGCTAGTAGCCCATTTGTGTTGACTTTTCGGCACATTCTGGATACCCGAACAAGGAGGCCCCTCATGATGGAGGTGGATCTGCTGGTGGCGAAGAAGCGAGATAAGGTGACCGTTCTCCTCGACCCGGGGGAGTACGAGCGCTTCGAGGCGTACTGCACACAGCGCGGGTTCAAGAAGAGCACGCTGATCGCCCGCCTGATCCGCGACTACCTCGACAGCGAGCACTTCCAGTCGCAGGGCAGCCTGCCTCTCGGCGACCAACCGAGGAGGGAGACATGACTGCCCGCACTCTGTTGGTCTCCGAAACGCGGTGCGCCAAGCCAGTGAATGGCTCCCGGAACGGGAAGGCGCTGCACGGCGTGGATTCTGAGATCTCGATCTCCGTACCCCGTCTTCGGCCGTTCTTCGGCTACTACGGCGGCAAGTGGCGAGACGCCATCAAGCACTACCCAGAGCCACAGTACGGCACCATCGTCGAACCCTTCGCCGGTTCGGCGGGATTCTCCCTTCGACACGCAGCCCGCGACGTCATCCTGTGCGAGGTTGATCCAGTTCTCGCCGAGGTTTGGCGATATCTCATTCGGGTCAAGGCCAAGGAGATTCTCTCGATCCCGGACCTCGCACCCAATGAGTCCGTCGACGATCTCGACCTCCCCCAAGAAGCGAAATGGCTGGTGGGGTTCTGGCTCAACCGAGGTGCGGCGAGCCCACGCAAGAGCCCGTCGAAGTGGATGCGCGATGGCATTCGCCCCGGGTCCTTTTGGGGGGATCGCGTGCGCAACACCATCGCATCTCAAGTTGATGCCATTCGTCATTGGCAACTCCACAACTGCAGCTACGATGAGTGCCCCACGCCGCGTAGGGCGACCTGGTTCGTCGACCCCCCGTACCAAGCAGCCGGCAAGCACTATCGCTTCGGGTCCAAGCAGATCGACTACGCGGCGCTCGCGGATTGGTGTCGCTCTAGGCACGGCCAGGTCATCGTCTGCGAGAACGAAGGAGCCACCTGGCTCCCGTTTCGTGAGCTCGCCGACGTCAAGACCACTCGCGCTGAGCGCCGGTCCAAAGAGGTTCTCTGGCTCAACTCGTTCGAAGACAACGGCCACGGTCGCCGGGCTGACACGAAGAGACATGCTCGATGAGTGCGATCACCACAGACCTCCACATGGCATTTCTGCGGCCGCTGGGGTCTGCGGTGCTTCGACATTCCAGCACGGACGACAAACCGCTGTCCGTCGATCTTGCCCTTCCGAATCCGCCGAGGCTGCGCGTCTACATGTACACGTTGGTCGGTGGGGTCGGCACTGTGCGTCCCAACGAATACAAGGCGGTCCTCCGCGTTCCGCGGCAGCCAGTCGGAGCCTACGATTCCTTCGACCATTCTGACGATCGATTGGCTCTGCTGGTCGGCTACCGCGCCGACCTCGACGTGTTCGTGCTCTGGGACGCGAGTCTGCATCCGCGGTTCAAGAACGGCGGGAACATCCAGGTCCGCGACACCACCGTTCACGCAGCGGCTTCGCTCGGGCGTGCCGAGCAGCGGCGGCCGCTATCCAGTGGCATCACCGAGATCGTGATCGCCTGCCAGTCGTGGAATCTGGCTTCTGCGATTGATGACAGAGTCGCGTGGACCGGCGGCGTCAGGGAGGGGCAGTGGGCAACCTCGCAGAACTGACACTGCAGACCTCCTATCACAAGGGGCGCGACGACATCGCGGTGGCTTTCTACCTGCCCTGCATGCGCAGGGCCTTGGAGTACGACCGCGCGGTCGGTTTCTTTCGTAGCACGGCCTTCATCATCGCCTGGCCCGCGCTCCGTGACTTCGTGCAGCGGGGCGGAAGGATTCGTGTCCTCTGTTCGCAGGTGCTCGCCCGCGACGACATCGACGCCCTCGAGGAAGGCTACTCCGCGCGGGTCGATGACTCTCTCGCAGCTCGGTTCCTCGAGGAAGTACGTAGCCTGCTTCGCGATGAGGTCCTCCATGAACCCGCACGCGTGCTTGCAGCGCTGGTCGCGAGTAGAATTGTCGATCTCCAGATCGCCGTTCTCCGTGAGACAGAGGTGCGCGCTGCGAGCGGGCGGATCTTCCATGACAAGCTCGGCATCTTCCGGGATGGCAGTGGCAACCTCGTCATCTTCAAAGGGTCGATGAACGAGACGTGGACGGGGCTCGCAGCGGACGGGAACCTGGAGTCGATCGACGTCGCAGCAAGCTGGATGGGAGCGCGAGATCTTGAGCGGGCCCGCACAGAGGAGGCGTACTTCGCGGACCTCTGGAGCAATCGATATCCAACCCTGACGATCCGCCCGTTCCCCGAGGTTGCGCGGAACGAACTTGAACAGGCCGCTGACCCTGATTGGGAGGCGTCGGTTGATCGCCTGCTGCAGAGACCGGCGAAGGAGCAGCCCGGCGACGCTCGCGGACGCAGCCTTCGCCCCCATCAGGCAGCGGGCCTCGCGTCATGGGCGGCGAACGACCGCCGGGGCATTCTCGCCTTCGCCACTGGCAGCGGGAAGACGTTCACGGCGGTTACTGCGATCCGTCAGGCCATTGCCGAGCACAACGAAATCGTAGTTGTCGTCGTCCCCGACCAAGTGCTCTTCAACCAGTGGTACAAGGAACTCGACGAGACTACGGCCGACCTGCAGGTCCGAATTCTTCGAGCTGGGGCTGGCTACAACAATTGGCGAGACAGTCTGCGGCTCTGGACGTCGCCCGGTGATCAGCCTCGCGTCGTTCTCGCCACAGTACAGACCGCCGCGACCGACGACTTCCGACAGCGATTGGCAGCGGGAACACACCTGATGCTGGTCGCGGACGAAGTCCACCGCCTCGGGTCCCCACATCACCGTCAGCTCCTCGATGACCGCCTTTTCGGTGCGCGGCTTGGCTTGAGTGCCACACCAGAACGGGCGGGAGACGTCACCGGCACAGCCGCGCTTCTGTCGTTCTTTCATGGCGTGCTCGAGCCGCGCTACACGCTGGCGGACGCGGTTCGCGACGGAGTGCTGACCCGCTACTTCTATCGACCGCACACGGTTCTGCTGTCCGACGATGAAGCGTCTGAATGGCGCACGCTCACTGCTGAGATCGGTCAGCTTCGAGGGCGGGTCGCGGGTGGTGACCAGACTGTCGGTCTTGAGGACCGACTCCAGCGGCTGTTCATCAAGCGGGCCCGCGTCGTCAAACACGCTGCCGCCAAGGTTCCTCTCGCCGTCGAGGTGTTATCGACGGAGCAGAAACGTGGGCAGCGATGGATCGTCTACTGCGAAGACCTGAATCAGCTCAACGCCGTCAGCCAAGCTCTTCTTGCGCGGGGCATCCAGAACATGCCGTTCCATTCGCAGATGGAGGGGGATCGCGAGGAAACGCTGCGTTGGCTCGAGCGTCGTGGAGGCGTAGTCGTGGCGATCAAGTGCCTGGATGAGGGCGTCGACATCCCATCGGTTACCCACGCGCTCATCCTAGCGTCATCGAAGAACCCACGGGAATTCATCCAGCGGCGCGGCCGGGTACTGCGGACTGCCCCGAAGAAGGCCCTGGCGTACGTTCACGACGCGATTGTGCTCCCACCGAAGGGCGGCGCCACCGACGCGGAGAGGACGGCCGACCCCATCACCGCTGGGGAGCTTGCGCGTGCCGTGGAGTTTGCTCAGCACGCGGACAACCCGGCGTCGGCCGCGGACCTCCAGCAGATAGCGATCGAGGCGGGAATCGAGTGGCGTAGCCTCCTAACGAATGGAATCGAAGATGCGGACGACTGACCTACAGGACCTACTGAAGACCGTGGAGCTCCTTCGAACGGAGCTGCACCCAGATCTTGACGCCGGCTTCCTCGAGGCTGTGGTACGTGCCGAGGAAGAGAATCCTGAAGATGACGCCGAGGCCGTGCGCGTTATCCAGGTCGCGTTGAAAGCAGCGCTCGCGGCCAAGGGGGTGGTCTGATGCTCCGACTGAAGCGTCTTGAGGTCGAGGGCTTTGGTCCCTTCGCCGAGCCACAGGTCCTCGAGTTCCCCGACGCGCCAGGCGTCACCGTAGTCTACGGCGAGAATATGCGCGGCAAGACGTCTTTGTTGAACGCGATCCGCTATGCGTTCTTCGGTACGGTGCTGGGACGGGGTTCGCGCGTCCGGCGCCTTCATACCATCTCGAATCGCGACCTGGCGAGCGAAGGCCAGTTCGGCTTCTCAGTGTCGCTTACGTTCGACTACGACGGGCACGAGTACGAACTCGTCCGAGAGTGCAAGCCAACCGTGAAATCGCCCAGCAACGACGAGGACTACACCCAGACGGCGATGCTGCGTCGTGGCACCTCGACGCTGGGGCCACAAGAGCGCGAGCGGGCGTTGCAGCAGATCTTCCCCAAGGAAGTGTCGCGTTTCTTCCTCTTCGACGGCGAGCTCCTCCAGGAATACGAGGAGCTGTTGATCAACGAAAGCGAGGCCGGCCACCGCATTTCCGAGGCGATCGAACGTATCCTCGGCGTACCGATCTTGAAGCGTGGTCGCACACATCTCACGCAGCTTTCCGAAGAGGCAGACAAGCACGCCGCGAAGGAGGCCTCGAAGCGCCAGGAGACGCAGGCACTCGGTACCGCGCTGCAGCAGGCCGCTGAGCAGAAGGAAGCCCACCAGAAGGAAGTCGCGCGCCTGCAGCAGCAACTGCAGGAGCTCAACGCGCAACGGACCGAGGTCGAGCAGTTCCTGCAGTCGGTGCAGAAGTACGCGAGCATCCTGCATGAGCGCGACGAGGCCAGCGCGCGTCTCGATCAGGCGGCGAAAGATGAGAAGCTCTGCCGCGGTGAGTTACAGAAAGCGATGGGTGAGGCCTGGCGCTCTCTTCTTCGTGAGCCAGTTCGCGCTGCGCGAAACGCGGCACAAGACGAGGCGCAGAAGGAACTCAACGCCTTCCTGATGTCGCTTCGAGCAAAGGCCGTCGAGGACGGGCACTGCGGCACCTGCGATCAGGCCGTTGATGGTCCGGTCCTTGCGCGACTCAGGGCAAGCTTGCCCGAGGAGCCGGACGCAGTTGCTGCACCAACAGGGGGCGTGTCTGCCGCCATGTCTCGTCTGGCGGACCTGAACAAGTTCACCGAGGCGGACAACGTCGGCGAAGTGCGCCTGCTGTGGAAACGCTTGCGCGATCTCGAGCTTGAGCAGGTCACGCTGAGGGATCGCATCACCGACCTCAACGCAGCGCTGGCGGACTCCGATCCGGAGACGCTCCGACGATCCAAAGCCTCGTACGCTGAGGTGCTTGAGAAGATATCGGTGGTCAAGCGCGCAATCGACGACGAAGGCAAGAAGGGCGAGGAGAAGGACCAGAATATCCAGCGGCTCAAGAAGAAGCTCGAGTCATTTGGCACTTCAGATCTTCGTGCGAGCCAGCTCCGAGCGAAGATCCTCCGCGACGCATCGGAGGTCTTCGGTGCTGCGGTTGACCGATACAAGGCGGGCCTTCGGTCGCGTGTGGAGGCAACGGCCTCCAAGCTCTTCCTCTCGATGACGACGGAGAAACAGGACTACTCGGGACTGACAATCAACGAGGGCTATGGGCTTACGATTCGTCATCGCGATGGCCGGGCCGAGGAGGCCAGGTCGGCTGGAGCCGAACATGTGGTGGCGCTTGCTCTCATGGGAGCGCTGCAGAACAACGCCCCGCTGCGTGGACCGATTGTCATGGATTCGCCTTTTGGCCGTCTCGATGAGAGCCACACGGACAACGTCATTCAGACTCTGCCCGAGATGGCTGAGCAAGTCGTGCTTCTCGTGTATGAGGCTGAGGTCGGCAAGGCCAAGATGCGGGATGTGCTGAGAAGTCGGCTTGTGCGCGAGTACCAGCTGGAACGTATTTCGGCTCGGCGTACCAATGTCCGAGAGGTCAAGTAGGAGGAGCCATGGAGCGCGACCGTGAGAGTGTTGGACTGAACCCCGAGACGCAGGCGATCCTGGCAGAACTCGAGGAACATGGCTGGTTCCTTGAAGGGCAAGACATTGCTCGATTCTGCATGGCCTACGCGATCCGGGCGAAGATTACCGAGGGCGCTACCGCTGGGACGGAGACCCGGTGGGCCGCCGGAAACTTCGACAAGACGGGTGAGATCCGCGCGCTCCTGGCGGCGCTCTACCCCAGCTGCGTGACGCCTGTTCGTTTGATGGAACATCTCGTCAACGAGGGCCTCCGGATAGTTGCGGCCCGAGTTCGTTCCGAAGCGATCGGCCCCGCCGAGCTGATGGACTAACGGGTGAGTCGCCTGCCGATCGCAGTCAGCCGCATCACGCTTTCGGCGGCGCACAACCTTCGCGCTGACCCCCGAATCGAACTACGCAAGGTACTCCTCTGGTACTTCGAGCACTGCTACGGGAAATGGGATGGGCCTGTGCCGCCGTTCTACTGCGACCCTGTGCGCGTGGGTACGTTCGCGGTCTCACGCGAGTCCCTCGCAGCCGCTCGCGATGCCGCTCTCTTCCGCCTCTTCGTCACGTTGTCGATGTATCAGGCGCTGCGCGACGTCGTGATCAGGAGCCAGCAGTGCTCGCTCCCTCGGTCGTCGATGCGTGTGGTCGCCGACGTGGCCTTCGTGAAGCGCTCGATCGCCAAGCACGATTGCTCCGCGCTTCTCTCGGTTGAGGCGTTCGAGGGGGGCTGCAACGTCTGGAAGCACGGCAACGTCGTCGACTGCGGCAGGTGCCCCGATGCCCGCTGCCATGTGAAGGACGCGACGGCGGCCTTCAACCGCATGGGGGACATGGGCAAGCTGCCGACCTCCGCGTGGCTCCGGGTCTGGAAGAGCGGTGGCGTACACAACGTGCTCGCCGGCGTCTGCCAGGAGGAGGCCTCGCCGACGAGACGAGCCGCGATCCTGGTCGACCGCTTCGCGCGAGTCCACCGCGTCGGGCGGAAGCTCGCGACGATGTTCGTGAGCGCACTGTCGACGCCGGCTCTCGCTCCAGGGCTCACGCCGTGGTTCCCCGAGGTCGACGGCAACGAACTGGTTGTCGTCGACACGAACGTCGCGTGGGCCGTCGACACCCTCCGGAGGCCGGGCGCCCCCAAGACGTACGATGCGAGAGAGACGTGGCTGCACGACCAGGCCGCGCGGATCGACCTGCGCCACTTCCGGCCGGACCTCCCGAGCTACTCGCCGAGGCTCGTCCAGCAGGCCCTCTACGCGTTCTGCTCGCGGTCCAACCGCGTGGCGCGAGGGGACGCTTGCTCGGGACGCGCCGCTCCGTGCGCGGGCTGCGCGCCCGCGCTGTGCCCCTTCGCGACGTCGACGGAGGGCACCGTCGCGCTGGCCAGCTAAACGTCAGCGGCTCCGTCCCGCGAAAACGGGCTCCGCTGTTAAACGCTCTCGGTTCCTCTCTCCCCGCAGGCCAGAAGAGAGAGCGCGAACGCTGTCCAGAACGCCCTCGTCACGCGCTCCTTCACGCCCGCGGCGCTCTCTGCGCGAACGCTGTCCAAGAGCGCAACGAGCACACCGAGCGTCGAAGGTCGCGGA
>MNYW01000079.1 GCA_001873295.1 Nitrospirae bacterium CG2_30_70_394
CCCCCCCTACCCGGTACCCGACCGGTGGCGCCAACCCCACCCCCCCCGGCCGCCTCCTCGCCGGCCGGGGGAAGCGGCCCCCCTGCCGGCGGCGACGTGTTGGCCACCGTCTCGACCCGCCGGGGGGGCGAGGGTGGGGCCGACGACCACGCCGAGCGGCCCCCTCGGCAGCCGGCCACCGTCTCGACCCGTCCGGGGGGCGAGGGGGGGGCGGGCTGCCCACCGGCCCACGGCGACGAGTTGGCCACCATCGCCACCCTCGACCGGCTGGCCGCCCTCGCCGCCGGGTGCCGCCGCTGTCCCCTCGCCTCCCGGCGCCACCACGTCGTCTTCGGCGCCGGCGATCCAGCGGCGCGCCTGCTGGTGGTGGGCGAGGCCCCGGGGGCGGACGAGGATCTCCAGGGGCTACCGTTCGTGGGGCGCGCCGGCAAGCTCCTCACCGACATCCTCGCCGCCATCGGCCTGGCGCGCCCAGCGGTCTACATCGCCAACGTCCTCAAGTGTCGGCCGCCGGAGAACCGCAACCCGGAGGTGGCGGAGATCGCCGCCTGCCGCCCCTTTCTCGACCGGCAGATCGAGCTCATCGCCCCGGCGGTGATCCTCACCCTCGGCACCTTTGCCACCCAGGTGGTGCTGAATACGGACGCCCCCATCGGGGCGTTGCGCGGCCGCTTCCACGACCGGCGCTCCACCCCGGTGCTGCCCACCTACCACCCCGCCTACCTGCTGCGGAACCCGGCGGCCAAGCGGGCCGTGTGGGAGGACATCAAGCAGGTCGGCCGCCGCCTCGGCCTGCCCGAACCGTTCCCCGGCGAACGCGGCTCCTGAGCCGCGCCAGCGGCGCGCGGCCAGGGTCGCCGCCCCGGCTCTGCGGTGGTCTTGGACCGTGTCGATCGACTACGAAGAGGCGCATCCAAGCTCGGACCGCAGACCCGGAGCGGGCGCCCTTCTTCGTGACCACGCCGCACCTAGCTCGACCCACAGAATCCCTCTCCGGACGCGCCCCCGCCTCTTCTCGTCACGCTCGACAAAGTTCGCCAGACTCCCGCGGTTCTAGCGACCGCGCCCCTCTCCGCTGACCCCCGAGCGGCGCCCCGGGGTCACTCACCAAGGAGACCCACCTCCATGGATTCCCCCTTCGACCCCGAGACCCCGCGCCGCGCCCGCTCCCTCGCCACCTTGGTGGAGGAGGCGGCAACGGAGGTGGAGGAGCTCAACCCGATCGAGTGCCAGCGCTGGCTCGCCGCCCACCCCGAGGCGGTGGTGATCGACCTGCGTGAGCCGAACGAACACCACCGCGGCGCCCTACCCGAGGCGGTCCACATCCCGCGCGGCGTGCTCGAGTGCGCTGCCGACCTCGACCACCCGGACCGTGACCCCCGCCTCACCGACCCCGGCCGGCCACTGCTCCTCTACTGCCGCACCGGCGTACGCTCCGTCCTCGCCGCCCAGAGCCTCCAGCGCATGGGCTTCACCCAGGTGGTCTCCATGGCCGGCGGCTTCACCGACTGGGCCCTGGTAGGCGGCACGGTGGTGATCCCGCCACCGTCGCCCTTCGCGTAGACCACCTCCCCAACGGTCCTCGCCCCGCGCTCCCTGTCGCCCACTCGTCCGCGGCGGCGCAACGGCGCACCACGCCGGTGACGCGCTCCATCCGCGAAGGTGCGCGGTGGTTGGAAGTGGGCCAGTGGGTCGGACGCGGCAGGAGCGTGGCGAGAGGGAAGTCTTTTTTCGTTGCGCGGTCGATGGGTCGTCCACCGCACAAGCGTGGTAGCGCTCCCCCAGGTGCGCCGGCACCGCGCGTGGGATCGCGCGCACGGGCTACACCCAGGCAGCGCTCCCCCAGGTGCGCCGGCACCGCCCGCACGCCAGGCCACTGGGCGCGGCGGCCGCGCGGATCACCCGCCGCCCCCCCTCGCTGCCAGGGCCACGGCGCGTGGAGAGCCGCAAGGCGGCAGTCACCCCCCGTGGCCACGGCGAGCGAGGCGACCCGGGGGGTGGGAGGTCAGCCGAGGTAGAACGACAGGTGGGCGGCGAAATAGGCGATCAGGGGCAGGAGGGCGATGAGGAGCCAGGCGAAGAACTTCAAGAAGGCGTTCTGGGCGGTGATGTGGGCGAAATCGAGCCCCTGCTGGATCGTCGAGACCAGGGCCAGGGCGTCGCCCGCCTCCACCACCACCACGCCGCGGTAGCGCTGCGGGTCGCGCTCCGTCCCCGCGGCCAGGGGTGCGACGACCGCCACCACCGTGGTGCGTGAGAAGCGGCCTAGCTCGCGCGCCCGCACCAGCGTCGTCTCCCCGGTGCGGCAATCGGCGATCACCACCGGAAAGTAGTCGCCCTCTCCCGCCGCCGGGGCCGGGACACACACGACCCCCGGCGCCACATCCACGAGGGTGTGACACAGCTCCGGGTCCGGCCCCTCGGCGACCACCGCCACCCGCCGCAAGGGGTGGTTGCGCGCCAACGGCTGGACCACCTCGCGCCAGCCGCGTGGCAGGGGCAGGGAGGCCTCCGGGTTGTGGCTTGCCAGCCGGCGGATGCGGATGACGATGAAACCCACCACCACCGCCACGTAGGCGACCGTGAGGGTGGCGGCGATCCCCCGCGCCAGGGCGAGGAGAAAGCCGGCCACCCCGAGGAAGGTGGCCACCGCGTAGAGCAGGAGGACCACCTGGCGCTGGGAGAAGCCGGCGACCAGGAGGCGGTGGTGGATGTGGCCACGATCGGGACGGAAGGCGACGGTGAGCGATGGGATGCGCAGGGGCTGACCCGGCTGGAAGAGGCCCGACGCCGCCACCAGGCGGCGCATGAAGGCCGTACCCGTGTCCAACAGCGGCAGGCCGATGAGCAACAGGGGCGCGCCGATCGCCAACGTCGCCCCCTCCCCCTGCACCGCACGGACCGAGATCACCGCCAGGATGTAGCCGAGAAACAGCGACCCCGAGTCACCCATGAAGATCGACGCCGGGTTCATGTTGAAGGTCCAAAAGCCAAGCAGACTCCCCATCAGGACCGCGGCCAGGAAGGCGACGTCACCCTGACCGTTGAGCAGCGCCAGGGCAAAGATCAGGGCGGTGGCGATGATCGCCAGCCCCGCGGCGAGGCCGTCGAGGCCGTCGATCAGGTTGATCGCGTTCATCACCCCGACGATCCACAGGACGGTCAGGGGGTAGGCAAACCAGCCCAGGTGGAAGACGTGGACCAGGCCGGGGATGGAGATGTCGCGGACCACGTAGCCAAAGCCGATCATCACCACCGCCACCCCCACCTGCCAGAGGAGCTTGCGCACCGCGGCGAGGCCGAAGAGGTCGTCGTAGACCCCGACCAACAGGATGAGGACGCCGCCGTCGAGGATCTTGTTCACCTCGACGATGGTGAGCGCCACCCCGCCCACGCCGCAGTAGTCGTTGTAGACGATCGCCACCGTGGTGATGAAAAAGGCGGCGAAGATCGCCACCCCGCCAAGGCGCGGGATCCGTACCCGGTGGACCTTGCGGGCGCTGGGCTCGTCCACCAAACCCCACTCGAGGGCCATGCGCCGGATGAAGGGGGTAATCACCAAACCGAGGATGAAGGCGGCGGCGGCGAACTGCAGGAAGGAGGAGAGGTGCATGGGCGAGGGAGATCCAAGGCGGCGACCGCCGCCAGCTCTATTCTTTCATCGGGTCTTTCATCGGGTCTTTCATCGGACCCCCTTCGGGCGTGGCGCGGGGGGTGGACACCCGCGCAGCCTGACCGGCGCGCGCAGCCGGGGCGCGAGGGACGACACCCGGACCACGTAGGTGAGCCGCCGTCTCGCCATCTTACACGGCCACGGCGGCCGCGGACCACGCGCACCGCGGACCTCCCCGCTCCCACAGGCCGCACCGCCGCCCCTAGCCGTGCTCCCGTTCGAACGCCTCCATGAAGGCGACCAGCCGCGCCACCCCCTCCTCGGGCATGGCGTTGTACAGCGACGCGCGCATGCCGCCGGTGAGGCGATGGCCCTTCAACCCCACCAGCCCCGCCGCGGCGGCCTCGGCGAGGAAGAGGGCGTCGAGGCGCGGGTCGGCGAGGGTGAAGGGGACGTTCATCCGCGACCGGCTCGCGACCTCCGTGGGGCAGTGGTAGAAGGCGGAGCGGTCGAGAGCGTCGTAGAGCAGCGCCGCCTTGCGCCGGTTCACCAGCTCGATCGCCGCCACCCCGCCCTGCCGCTCCAGCCAGCCCGCTACCAGCCCCACCATGTAGATGGCGAAGGTGGGCGGGGTGTTGAACATCGAGTCGCCCGCCAGGTGGGTGCGGTAGGCGAGCATGGTGGGAAGCTCCGCCGCCGCCTCTTCCAACAGCGCCTCGCGCAGGATCACCAGACAGACCCCCGCCGGCCCGAGGTTCTTCTGCGCCCCGGCATAAATCATCGCGAAGCGCGACAGATCGAGGGGCCGGGAGAGGACGTTGGAGGAGCAGTCGGCGATCAGCGGCACGGCGCCGGTGGCCGGCGTGTACGGGTACTCGGTGCCGTAGATCGTGTTGTTGGTGGTGATGTGGCAGTAGCGCGCCTTGGGATCGAGGTTGAGCTCGTCTTGGCGCGGGATGCGGTGGAAGCCGTCCGCCTCGCTCGATGCCGCCAGGCGCACCCTCCCGAAGCGGCGCGCCTCGACCATCGCCTTCCCCGACCAGACACCGGTGTGGACGTAGTCGGCGCTCCCCCCGGCAAGGAGGTTCATGGGCAGCATGGCGAACTGGAGCGACGCGCCGCCTTGCAGGAAGAGGATGCGGTAACCGTCCGGGAGGGCGAAGAGGCGCGCCAGGCGCGCCTTGGTCTCCGCGAAGATCTCCTGGTAGAGGTCGCCGCGGTGGCTCATCTCCATCACCGACAGGCCGCGGCCGCGGTAGTCGGTGAGCTCCGCCGCCGCCTCTTCCAGGACCTCCTCGGCCATCGCCGCGGGACCGGCGGAGAAGTTGTAGATGCGCGCCATGGCGCCGGATTCTCGTCTGCGCGGGGGTCGCCCAACAAGATCGGCGCGCCGCGCGACGACCCAGCGCACACCGCGCCACCCACCGGGGGCGCGGGGAGGACCCCCCCACCCGCGTCACCGCTTTGCGCCCGCGACTCCGGCGGGGTCTGGAGGCTTGCCGCGCATGGCGGCGCGGAGAGGCAAGGGGGGGAGGACCCCCCCACCCGCGTCACCGCTTTGCGCCCGCGACTCCGGCGCCCCCCGGAAGGCGGCGGATTGTCCCCCCGCACGGCCCCAACCTACCGCGGGACCCCACTTCGCCGCGACCCCGCGGGGAGAGACCTCTGCGTCTCCGCGCGAGCCATCCCGTCCGAGCCCGCACCCTTCCCCGTGGCTGGCCCGCGACTCCCCTGCCACGCCGTGGCCGATGGGAACAACGTCCTGCCGACCCCTAGCGCGGGAAGGCGGCAGGGATGCCACCGTCGATGGGCAGGGTGGCGCCGGTGGTGGGGGTCTGGCGGGTGGCGAAGAAGAGGACACCGGCGGCCACGTGGTCGGCGGTCACCTCCACCTTCAGGAGGTTGCGATCGCGGTAGTAGGCGCGCAGGCCGGCCCCGTCGAGGCCGCGGGCGCGCATCCGCTCCGGCCCCACCTCCGCCCAAAGCTGCGACGGGATCGACTCGTCGCCGAAGACCGCGTCGGCGTTGATCATGTTCACCCGCACGCCCAGCGGCGCGAGCTCCAACGCGGCGATCTTGCCAAGCTGGTGGGCCGCCGCCTTGGCGCACGAGTAGGCGCCGAAGCCCGCGCCCGGGTCGAAGACGTTCTTCGACGAGTTGACGATCACGTCGCCACCACTGCCCTGCAACTCGAAGAGGCGGATGGCGGCGCGCAAGACCCGGTGGTAGCCCTGGAAGTTCACCGCCACCACCCGCGCCAGGTCTGCATCCGTCAGCTCCGCCAGGCGCGCCACGTGGGCGATGCCGGCGTTGAGCACGACGATGTCGAGGCCGCCGAAGTGGCGCGCCACCGCCGCCACCATCGCCTCCACCGCGGCGGCTTCGGTGACATCCGCCTCGACCGCGAGATGGGGAAGGGGGCCGAGGCGCGCCGCGGCGATGGCGAGACGGCCCGCGTCGAGGTCAGTGAGGCAGACACTGGCGCCGGCCTCCGCCAACCGCGCCGCCACCGCTGCACCGATGGCGCCTGCGGCTCCGGTGACCAGGGCGATCTTGCCGGCCAGCGGTGGCGGGCTCGCCTTGCCGAGCTTCGCCTGCTCCAACGACCAGTACTCCATGTCAAAGAGGTCGGCGAGGTCGAGGCCGCGGTACGGCCCCAGCCCCCGGCTCGCCGTCTTGGTGGCCACCGTGTGGGTGTAGATGTCGCCCGCGATCCTCGCCGCCTTGACGGTCGCGCCGATCGCCACCTGCCCCACCCCGTCGATGAGGGCGACGCGCGGCAACGGGTCGAGGCGGGTCCGGCTCACCCCCTGGGCCACACAGTTCTCGTCGAAGTAGACCGCGTACTCCTCGGCGAACTCCTCCAGGGCTCGGTCGAGGGTGGCGCGCACCCTTGTGGCGTCGTCCCAGTCGATCCCCTCCACCACCAGCGGGTGGGCCTTGGTGCGGATCACGTGGTCCGGGGTGAGCGGCGCGGTGCGCGCCAGGGCGCGCCCCTCCGGGTCGCCGGCGAAGGCGAGAAGCTCCGCGGTGGCGCGATGATCGAGAATCCAGTGGCGATGGGCCGGGTCGTGGCGGTGCAACAGGCCACGCAGGATCGGCAGGAGGGTGGCCGCGCGCGCCTGCGCCTGCGCCGGGGTGGTGACCGCCGCCAACGGGGTCGCGGCCGGGTGGGCAGCGAGGTAGCGCTCCGCCCGGTCCACCAAGGCGATGTGCAGCTCGTACGAGGCGCGCACGTCGTCGTCGAAGGTAAAGAGGCCGTGGTGGGCCAACACGATCGCGCGCGCCGCCGGGTTCGCCTCCACCACCTCCGCCACCGCCAGGGCGAGGGGGAAGCCCGGCATGATGTACCCCAGTACGAGGATCTCGTCGCCGAGGGCGGCGCGGCAGTGGGCCTCCCCGTCGGCCTGGTTGGTCAAGGCGAGGATCGCGTCGGCGTGCGAGTGGTCGACGAAGCGGTAGGGGAGAAAGGCGTGGAGCAGGGTCTCCACCGACGGCGTCGGCGCGGAGCCATCGAGCAGGTGGGTGCGCAGCACATTGACCATCACCTCGTCGGGGAGGGTGGTAAGGGTGCGCAGGCGGCGGAGGTAGACGAGATCCACCGCCGGCAACCCGGCCGGCTCAATCGTGGCAAGGTCCCAGCCCGACCCCTTGATGAACAGGACCTCGCGTCGCTCGCCGAAAAGGTCGACCACCTCACCCTTCGCCGAGGTGTTGCCGCCACCGTGCTGCACCAGGGCCGGTTCCGCCCCGAGCAGGCGCGAGGTGTAGACGCGCAGGGCGAGGACCTCGCCGTGGCCCGCGTAGCGGTCGCGATAGGCGTGGGCGTCGGCGTCGGACCAGCGGCTCTCCATGGCGCCGCTTTGTAACGGCACCTGCCCCGGCTGTCCACCGCGCCCGGACCCCAATCCAATCTTTTGTTTGTAATCTGCTAGGCTCCGCCACCGTTTCGCGGCGGTCAGAAGCCTGCCGCTGTTTTTGGGAGAGCTACCCGTGAGCCAGGAGCCGCGCTACTCGATCGTCATCCCCGCCTTCAACGAGGAGGGCAACGTGGAGCCCCTCAGCCGCGAGGTGGCGGAGGTGATGGAGCAGGTCGGCGAACCGTACGAGATCGTCTGGGTCGACGACGGCTCGCGCGACGCCACCGCCGCGCGCGTGCGCGAGGTGGCCACTGCCGGTCTCACCCCGCGCGGCGAGGTGCGGCTGTTGCAGGTGGGGAGCCAGTCGGGCCAGACCTCCGCCATGGACCTCGGCCTGCGCGCCGCGCGCGGCGCGGTGATCCTCACCCTCGACGCGGACCGCCAGAACGACCCGCGCGACATCCCCAAGCTGCTTGCCGCGCTCGATGGCTTTGACGTGGCGGTGGGGTGGCGCCAGGAGCGCCAGGACACGGAGGTGAAGCGGTTCACCTCGAAGATCGCCAACGGGATCCGGATCGCGGTCACCGGCGACACGATCCACGACACCGGCTGCTCCCTGAAGGCGTTCCGCCGGCCGGTGATCGGCGACATCAAGCTCTTTCACGGCATGCACCGCTTCCTCTCGACCCTCGCGAAGATGGAGGGGTACCGGGTGGTGGAGGTCCCCGTCTCCCACCGGCCGCGGGTGGCGGGCACCTCCAAGTACTCCACCCTCAACCGCCTGATCGGGCCGCTCCTCGACCTGTTGGCGGTGCGCTGGATGCAGTCGCGCTCCCTCTACCGGCGGCGCCACGACGGATGACGGTGCGCGCATCTTGGCTCCTCACCGCCTGCCTCGGCCTGGCGAGCGCGCCGGCAACGGCGGACCTCCTCGGCCAGGTGACCGGGATCCGCGACGCCCGCCCCCTGCCAGCGGGGGCGGTGGAGGCGGCGGCGTGGTCGGAGTGGGTAAGCGGCGAGGGGCGCGACTTCTTCGAGAGCAACCAAGACCGCCTCTCCGCCCCATGGCTCTACGCCGCCTACGGTCTGAGCGACCGGGCGATGGTGGAGGCGGCGGGCGACTACCGGTTCGTCGACGACGAGCGCACGGGCCGCGCCGACGGCCCCGGCGACCTGCGCCTGGCGGTTCAGGTGGCGCTGCCGCCAGCCCCCTGGCGGACCACCACCGTGGCGGCGCGGGTCGGGGTGAAGCTGCCCAACGCGGATGACACGGTGGGGCTGGGAACCAACGAGACCGACACTGCCTTCACCCTGCTTGTCGCCACCCGTCTCACCGAACGCTGGCACCTCCTGGGCCACGCCGGCCTGGAGATCCTTGGCGACCCACGCGAAGGGGCGGTGCAAGACGACCTCCTCGCCGCGGCGATCGGTATTGAGGGGCGCCTCGGCGGCTGGCTGACCCGCTTCGGAGTGGCAGGGCGCGAGGCAAGCAACAACGGCAACGACGCCCTCCGCGTCACCTCCGCCGCCCTCCACCCCCTCGGCCGCCATCTCGCCCTCCTCGCCGGCGGCCAGACCGCCCTCGGGGGGCTGGCCGCCGACTGGGGGGTGATGGTCGGTCTCGCCTGGCACCCCACCGCCGAGGGATGGTGAGGGGCGGCGCCGGTCCGCGCCGCGCGTGAGCCACCCCATGGCAATCCCCGACACGAGCGCGCCGCGCTGGCTCGACCCCTGCTTGGCGCTGGCGGCGGCCACGCTGATCGGTCTCCTCTTCTTCCGCCTCGGAAGCCATCCCTTGATGGAGACCTCCGACGCGCGCTACGCGGAGATCAGTTGGGAGATGGTCCACACGGGCGACTGGCTCACCCCGCGGATGAACTTCGCCATCCACCTCGACAAACCACCCCTGGCGAACTGGCTCGGGGCGGTGGGGCTCACCCTCCTCGGCCACTCGGAGGGGGCGGTACGGGCGCCCCTGGCGGCGGCGGCGCTGCTCTGCCTGTGGCTCGTCTACGCCACCGGCACGGGGCTGTTCGGCGGCCGGGCCGGGCTCGTCGCCTGCCTCATCCTCGGCACCTCGCCGCTCTTTTTGTTCATGGCGCGACTGTTCACCACCGACCTCTACCTCTGCTTGTTCGTGGTCGGGGCGTACGCCAGCTTCCTGCGCGCCTACGCCCAGGCGCAACCGCCGCTCGTCTGGCGCCTCGGCTTTGCCCTCTGCCTCGCCCTCGGCTTCCTCACCAAGGGGCCGGTGGTCTGGCTCCACACCCTGGCGCCGATCCTCCTCTTCCACTTTGTCTGGGGGCAACGCGGCCGACTCGCCCCCTTCTTCGCCCCCCTGCCCATCGCCTGCTTCGTGGCGGTGGCCGCACCGTGGTTCGTCGCCGTCGGGCTCGCCCACCCGCAGGTGTGGGACTTCTACCTCCACCACGAGCTCGTCGCGCGGGTGAGCGGTGACGCTTTGCAGCGCCGCCAGCCGGTCTATTACTTCCTGCCGATCCTCCTCGGTGGCCTCGCCCCCTGGTCCCTCTGGCTGCCGTGGCTGGCGCGCGCCGGGGCGCGCGAGATCACCGGGGTCCTCCTGCCGATCCCCGGGGTCCAGCGCCTCCTCGCCTGTTGGCTCATCGTCCCGTTCGTCGTCTTGTCCTTGATCCCCTCGAAGCTCCCCCCCTACCTCCTGCCCCTCCTGCCCGCCGCCGCCCTATGGGGTGGCGCCTGCATGGTGCCGTGGCTGGCGTCCAGGCCGCGGCCGCCAGCGCGCGTCGTCCCCATCCTCCTGCTGGTGGTGACCGCGGCGGTGGCGGCGGCCGGGGTGGTCGTCTACCGCCACCACCTCGACGACTGGACCGTCGCCCCCATGGGGCCGGTGGTGGTCGGCTTCTGGAGCTCCGTTGCCACCCTCGTGCTGGTGGCGGTGGCGATCCGCCGCGGCGGCCGGGCCACCACCCTGGTGGCGGTCCTCGCCCTCGCCCTCGCCTTCGACCTGACCGGGATCTACCAGCTCCCGAACACCAAGCCAAACTACCGTTACCACCGCCTCGCCCGCGACCTCGCTGGCCGCCTGACCCCGGACGACCAGCTCCTCACCTACAACCGCTACCTGCGCGGCCTCCCCTTCTACCTAGAGCGGCCGGTGACCCTCGCCCGCTACCCCAACTGGGACCACCCCCTGGAGCAAGATCCCACCCTCGGCGGCCGCCACCTGGAGAGCGCCGCGGAGATCGCCGCCCTCATGCGCCGCGCCGGACGCACCTTCGTAATCGTCGAAGAGCGCGCCATCCCCGACCTTTTGCGCGACGCGGGGGTGCGACTCTACGAGTGGGACCGCCAGGCGCAGTACCGCCTCCTGTGCACCGTGCCGCCCCCCGCCCCCAAAGAGCCGGCGTAAGCGCGCCGCGCGCGCCGAGACGCTGGGACGCGAAGAGGGGGGGCGCGGCGGGAAGGCCCCGCCGGCGACCGGGCTGGGCGCCGTGCGGGCCGGGAGGGGGCGTTACACGAAGCCACGAAGGGGGAGCGATCTCTCGTGACCTTGGCCACGCCGGTGGCAGGGATGGACCCCGGGTAGCGCGGGAACGGGGGCGTCCCACGAAGCCACGAAGGGGGGGCGTCGCCGGGGCGCGCCAACCGATCAGCCACCGCCCGGAAGGTGGGTCTGAGGGAGGGGGGATAGGGGATGGGGGATGGGGAGGGTAGTGGCCCTGCGGGCCGGCGAGATCGCGCCGCTGGGTCACCCACCCGCCGCGCCCGCCGCGGGCCTCAATCCAACCCTATCCCCTCTCCCAGCCCTCACCGCTCCCCTCGTCATCCCTTGGCGATTTCGCCACACTCGCGCCCATGGACGCCGCTACCATCCTCGTGGTCGAGGACGACAGCTCCGCGCGCGAGGCGTGTCGCATCCTGTTGGAGGACGCCGGCTACCAGGTGGAGGTGGCGGGCGGTGGCGAGGCGGCAATGGAGCGCCTCGGCGGTCACCATGACATCGCGCTGGTCCTCACCGACCTGCGCATGCCCGGGGTGAGCGGGCTGGATCTCCTCGACTACGCCCACCGCTACTACCCGGACCTGCCGGTGGCGATGATGACCGCCCACGGCTCTGCCCGGCAGGAGCAGGAGGCATTTGCCCGCGGGGTACGCGCCTTCATCCCCAAGCCGTTCACCGAGGAGGAGCTTCTCGCGGCGGTGGAGCAGGCCCTCGACCGGCGGCGGCTGCTGGCGGAGAACGAGCAACTTCGCCAGCGGATCGAGGCGGGCGAGACGCGCCACGGCATCCTCGGCAAGAGCGAGGCGATTGGCGCGGTCCTCGATCGGGTGGACAAGGCTGCCGCCACCGATTGCACGGTCTTGGTCACCGGCGAGAGCGGCACCGGCAAGGAGCTGGTGGCGCGCGCCATCCACCGGGCCAGCCGGCGGAGCAAGGCCCCCTTTGTCGCGATCAACTGCGGCGCGGTCCCCGAGACCCTCTTGGAGAGCCAACTGTTCGGCTACCTGCGCGGTGCTTTCACCGGCGCCGACCAGGACCGCGCCGGCCTGCTGGCCGCCGCCGAGGGGGGGACCCTCTTCCTCGACGAGATCGGCGACCTCGCGCCGAGTTTGCAGGTGAAGCTCCTGCGCGTCCTCCAAGAGCGTGAGTACACGCCGCTCGGCAGCCAGACGGCGCGGCGGGTCGACGTGCGGGTGATCACCGCCACCCACCGCAACCTGCGCGACCAGGTAGCGGCGGGCGCCTTTCGCGAGGACCTCTACTACCGCCTCGAGATCCTGCCCATCCACATCCCGCCCCTGCGCGAGCGGGCGAGCGACATCCCGCTGCTGGTCGACCACTTCCTCGCCCAGGCGCGGGAAGAGGCGCGGCGGCCCGAGCTGCACCTGGCGAAGGGTGCCCTCGGGCGGATGGTGAACCACCCGTGGCCGGGCAACGTGCGCGAGCTAGCCAACGCCCTCACCCGCGCGGCGGTCCTCTCCGACAGCGACGCGATCGACCCGATTCCCGCCGGCCGGCCCTCCCTCGCCGACCTCCTCCCCGAGGAGGCGCTTCCCGCCGGCAAGACCGCGACCCTGGCGGATGTCCTCGCCCAGGCGGAGAAGGCGTACATCGTCGAGGTCTTGGAGCAGTGCGAGGGCAACCAGGTGCGCGCCGCCGAGCTGCTCGGGGTCAGCCGCCGCACCCTCTACAACAAGATCCAGCAGCACAACATCCGCAAACAGTTCCGCGCCGAGTAGGGAGCCATGCGCAGGCGCGGTGCGCGGGGGACGGCGGGGAAGTGGACCGCGCTTTCCAGGGAGGCGGCGCGCGCCGGCGAGGTTGGGCTCGCGCAGAGGCGCAGCGGCGCGAAGGACGCGCCCCGTCGTTTTGCAGCGCAGTGGCTCCCCGCGGAGGGTGGCCGCCAGGCACGGGGGACAGCCCCTGGAGAACTCCGCCTGATTTATTGGGGCGCCGCGGCGCCGCGCCCCTCTGCGCCGCACCCCTCTGCGCATCCCCGCCTCTTTGCGCGCGCCCCGCATTCCTGGCGCCCCTGCCGCGGCGCGGCGGCCGCGGTTGACGCCGCGCCTCCTCGTTGGCGATCGCGCCGTGGCCCCATCCGCGCCCGAAGGAGGGGATGCGCCTACCCCGCCGCCCTCGGTCCGGCGGGGGCGAGGGGGATGCGGATCCCAAAGGTGGTGCGGCCGGGGCGGCTCTCGCTCAGTTGCAGGGTGCCGCCGTGGTCGCGGGCGATGCGGTAGGCGATGGCGAGGCCGAGGCCGGTCCCCTCGCGCCCCTTGGTGGTGATGAACGGCTCGAAGAGATGGGCACGCACCTCCGGGTCCATCCCCGGGCCGTCGTCGGTCACGGTGATCTCGATGGCGCCGCCCGTCACCCCGGCGATGACCGCCACCTCGCCCGCCTCCCCCGCCGCCTCGCGGCCGTTGCGGATGAGGTTGACGAGCATCCGGGTGAGGGCATTCGCGTCGCCGAAGATCGCCGGCAGGACGCCGGCAACCCGCAGGTCGACCTCACCCCCCGCCTGGACCACCGCCTGGCGCACCACCTCGCCGACGTTCACCGGTGCGGTGGTGGGGCTCTCGCTGTGGGCGAAGTCGAGGAGCCGCCGCACCAGCCCCTGTACGTAGGTGGCGGAGTCGAGGATCAGGGCGAGTTGGTGCGCCTCGCGGCTCTCCTCCGTGCTATTGCGATGCAACCGCCGGGCGAGGTTGGCGATGGTGGTGGCGGGGGTGGCGAGGTCGTGGGCCACCTCCGCCGCCACCCGGCCGATGGCGGTGAGCCGCTCCTGGCGCACCAGCGTGGCCTGCGCCTCGGCGAGGCGGTGGACCATCCGGTTGAAGGTGGCGGCAAGGTAGCCGATCTCGTCGGGTCGCTCGACCGGCAGGATGACGCCGAGTTGGCCGCTCGTCTCGATCGCCGCGGCGGCGCGGGTGATCTCCTCCAACGGCCGGGCGAGGCCGCGCGCCAGGAGCGCGGCCAGAAGCAGGGCCACCACCACCGTGCCGCCGCCCACGAGTTGGAGCAGCAGGCCGGTGCGTTGCATGGGGGCGAGGGCGCTAGCCCGCGCCTCGCGCAGGGTGAGGACCCACCCGAAGCCGGGAAAGTCGCGATAGCCACGCGACCGCGCCTCGCCGACGATCTCGCCGGTCAGGCGATCGACCCGCGCCGCCAGGCCGCCCTTTTCCAGGGCCGGCTCTACCTCCTCGCCCGCCTGGATCGCGACCCGCACCGGATGGCCGAGCTTGGCGAGGCGGAGGTTCACCCCGTCGAGGAAGACCGCCACCGCCGCCGGGTCGATCCGCGCCACCAGCACCCCGAGGGGCGCTCCGCCCCCGGGGGCGGGGATCGGCACGGCGAAGAGCACCTCGGGAACGCCGCCGTCGGCCTTCAGGTTGGCCTCCTGGTAGGTGGGCGCGCCCTTGCGGATCGCCTGAAACCAGGGGCTCTCCGCCTCCCACCGGCCGACGGCGGTCACCACCGAGTCCGCCACCACCTTGCCGGCCGCGTCGAGGCAGTAGAGGCCGGAATAGACGCCGTACTCGGCGCGCAGGCCGACCAGGGTCTGGACGATGCGCCGGTCGAGGTCGTCGACCGCCACGTCGCCCATCACCTCCAGGCGCGCCCAGGAGGTGGCGTTGCGGTAGCGCTCGAAGAGGAAGCGATCGAGGCGATCGAGGGTGTCGGCGGCAAGGGAGGCGTGGCCCGCCCCGGCCGCGGCCAAGACATGCTGTTGCTCGACGCCGTACTCCACCGCCACCAGGGCAAGGAGCGGCAGGAGGGTCACCGCCACCACCGACAGGGTGATGCGCCGGCGCAGGGTCACGGCCTCCGCCCCTCCTCCCGCGCCGCGGCCGCCTCTTCCGCCTCTCCGACCACCCGCACCGCCAGCGCGCCCGGGTGGGGGAGGCCGGCGGGCACGTACCCCACCGCGCCCGCCACCCGGGCGACAAATAGGGCAACGGCGCGATACGAGGCCAGGGCCCGGGGCGGGAAGCGGCCCTGGTAATAGGCACTCTGCCAGGTATCGCGCACCGTCTCCTCCCCCTCGGGAAAGAGCCAACGGCCGAGGGTTTCGCGCACCGGCGAACGCGGCGGGCCGTTCACCGCCACCACCACCGTGCCGCCCGGCCAGCGGGTGATCTGGCCCAGGTAGATGCGGCGCAGGGTGAGGCGAGTGAGGAGAGGTGGCGCGTCACCCGGATGGGCGATGACGATGAACGGGCGCCCCGCCTCGGCCGCCGTGCCACCCGCCAGGGAGGGCACGACGAGGAGGCAGAGGCAGAGCGCCAGGAATAGAGGGCGAGGATGCGCCATGGGAGCCGGTCGGACTTTCGCGATCGTGTGCCGAAGCAAGGGCGCATGGGCCCGAAGGAGGTTGCAGGGCCCGGAACCAGCGGGCTGCAAATGAACGTGCATCCACACCCATGGACGCGAATGGTTTTTTGGGGCGGCGGACACCGAGGTCACCACGACGGCCCGGTGGCTACACGGCGCCGCGGAGCGCTTACTTCAGCGCGTGGACCGCACCCTCCCCGTCCACGATGTGCACCGCTGCGCGGCCATTCGCGGCTCGATCCAACGGCCATCTTCCAAGGCCTTGACCCAGACACACCGCCCTCCATCCAACCGCCTGACCCCCATTCTCGCGGTAAACGCCCGACATGCGCTGAACTCAGAAGAAGGTCGCCACCGAGGCGAGGAAGGCGCCGTCGCTGCCCTCGCGATCGCCCCCCTGGCGAAGCTGCACCTCGCCCTTGATCACCAGCGGAGAGAGGATGTGCAGGACCACGCCGGCCACCGTCCGCCGGTCGGCGCGGCGCGCCGCGCGGCCACGGAACCACTCGTAGCGCGCCACCGGGGTGACCCGCCCCCAGGTCACCGCCCCCTGCAGGAAGCCGCCCTCGGGACTCCCCGGGCTGTCCACGCCGCGCGCCCCACTCACCACCCCCTCGCCCTTCACCTCCACGCGCTCGACCCGCCAGCGGAAGTCGAGGCCGTAGTCGGTCTCGTGGGCGTCGGCGAAGCGGTCGTCCGCGTCATCCAGGAGCGACGCGCCCACCTCCAGCCACGACCCCGGCCGCACCGCGACCCGGCCGCCGTACGCCTTGCGGAAGTTCGCGTCGTGGCGGTCCGGGTCGCGGCCGCGGCCGTTCGCCAGCCAGAGGCGGTAGTCCGCCTCCCACGCACCGAAAAAGAGGGTGCCGAGGCCAAGCAGGCCGGTGGACGCCTCGGGGACCACCTCCTCCACCACCAAGGGGCGCGAGGTGGTGAGCTGCAAGGGGTCGGCGTGGTTGACGATCCAGGACCCGAAGGGGGTGAGGAACTTGCCGAAGCGCGCCTGCACCGCATCGCGCGGGTGAAAGTCGAGCAGGGCCCGCTCCAGGCGCACCTGCGCCACGTCCTCAACCGCGCCGCTCGCCGCGTCGATCTGCCGCCGGTCGTGGAAGAACTCGATCTCGGCAAAGACATTGAGCCGGTCGTTCAGGGGCGAGTTGAAGTAGAGGGAAAACTCCTCTTGGTCGAAGGTCGAGGGCTCCCCCTCGAAGCGCTTCAGGGCGGCGACCATGTAGCCCTGGAGGCGGAGAGAAGAATCGAGCGCCGCACCCCTCTCCTCCGCCAGACCGGGGTCCGGCCCCGCCGCCTCGAGGCGATGTTCCAACTCGTCGAGGCGTCGCTGCTGGTCGGCCACCGTGTGGCGCAGACCCTCGACCTCCGCCCCCACCGCCGCGGCCGGATCGGCCGCCGCCGGGGGCGCGGCGAACAAGAGGGCGAGGAAGATCCCAGTGGACCACACGGCGGCCATTCTTGCGGGGACGACTCGGATTGCAAGGGAGGCGAAGAGCGGCGGGGGCGAGACGCTGATCCGGACTGAGGTCGGGCGCGGCCCCGGCGACCGTGGAGGAAGGCACCCGGATCGGTGTCGGGCGGCGAGAGGGCGTGGCATCCCCCTTTCGCCGCGACCACAAAAAGGGCGGGCCGACCCGAGGGCCGGCCCGCCCACCCACCCGCAGCGAGGAGGAGGAGGACGCTGGCGGGCGAGATGCGATCTACAGGGTTGCCAGGTAGGCGGCGATGTCCGCGGCGCTGGAGACCAGGCTGGCGAAGGCGGGCATGGACCCCTTGCCGTTGGTCAGGACGTTGGTCAGCGTCGCCTCGCTGGCGCCAACGATGTTCGGACCCGCGCCGCCCGCGGCGGCGGATCCGTGGCAACCGGCGCAGCTCGCGGCGTAGGCCGTCTGCCCGGCAACGGGGTCAGCCCCACCGCCACCCTCGGTGGTGCAGGTGGCGGAGCAGCCGTCGCCGGCGGTGGTGTTGTGGTCGTCGCACTGCTCACCCGTCTCGACGGTGCCATTACCGCACACCGCACCAACCGGGGGGTTTGCCGCCGATGGATCGGCGAGGTAGGCGGCGATGTCCGCGGCAAAGTCGACCAGGTCAACAAAGGCGGGCATGCCCTCGTCGTTGCCGCTGGCCAGCACCTTGGCCACCTCGGCAGTGGAGCTGTCGCTGATGTCGTCGGTCACCGTACCCCCGGTGCCGGTGGCGCCGTGGCAGCCGGTACAAGCCGCGAACTTCGCCAAGCCGTCCGTGGGATTGCCGGTGGTCATGTTGTCCTGCACGTGGCTGTCGTCCTCACCGTCGTTGCTGTCCACCGTGCCATCGCCGTCGTCATCCGTGTCGCGATCGCTGTCCATGCCGTCGTTGTCGAAGTCGTGGGTGTGGCTATCTTCGGTATTGCCGATGCCATCGTTGTCGATGTCGGGATCAACACTGTCGTTGATGCCGTCGTTGTCGTGGTCGAGGGAGAGGTCCTTGCCGCTCGCCCCGTCCGAATCCTGCGCGTTGGCGAAGCCGTCGTTGTCCTTGTCGGTGTCCACCAAATCCGGGATGTGGTCGCCGTCGGTATCGGTGGTGCCCATCAACGGCTCCGCCGGCTCGGGCATACCGGTCGACGGCTGGGTGCCCGTCACGGTCACAAAGTCGCCATTCACGATCTCCACCGTCCGCGCGGTGTCGTCAACCATGATGGTGCCGAGGTCGATGGCGGTCGTGCCGCTCACCACCGTGAACTCCGAGACCGTGGTGTCACTCGCGTCCTTGTAGACCATCGCCGAGATGATGCCGCTGGCGTCGGAGATGATGAGGACGTAGTCGTGGCCGGTGGGGACGGTGAGGGTAAAGCCATCGGTGACCCCGGTGGCCGAGTCGGCGGAGTTGCCGCTCTCGTCCACCGCCACGATGTTCACCCCGGCGGCGAGGGCGCTGGCGTGAAGGCTGGCGGCGCCCGCAGGTGCGTCGACGTTGCCGGTGATGTCGGCGGTCTCGGTGGAGCTACCGCTGCCGCCACCACACGCCATGGCGGTGGCCAGCAGGGAGGCGGCGGCCAAGTTGAGGGTGAACTGGGTGGATGTACGCATGGGACTCTCCTTAGGGATGGGGGCCGGCCCGATGCCGGCCACGGGTTAGACAACTGCAGGGTTAGGGCCTCTCCTCCACGGCCGCCAGCGTATCGGCGACGACCGGCCGGAGGTCGATCTCGCGCGGAGCGAAGGTGCGGTGCGCTTCGGGGTGGATGGCGACCCCATCACGGTCGATGGCACCGGCCTGGGCGCCCAAGGCGGTGGCGTCATCCCCCCACACCACGGCCTGCTTGCCATCGTCGCCAGTGCCACCGATGGAATCGTGGTAACTGGCGGGGCGTCGGCCGCGGAAGGCGTCGTCACCCGTGAACCGGAGGGAGTCGTCGTGACCGGCGGGGAGCACGAGACGGAAGGCGTCGTCCCCCACCGGGCGGGCGACGATCCACCCCTGCCATCCGCCGCCGCCACCCGGCGGGTGGGCGCAGGATCGACGGGGTGCGGACCGGCCACCGCCTGCACCCTCGCGGTGGCCACCACGGCGGCGGCGGGCAGGGTGGCGACCTCCCTAAGGGCGGGGATCCGGGTGGAGATGGGGTTCATGGCCGGGCGTGGGCTGGAGGGTGTGACTTTCGATGTTTGGGATTACTTTCCCATAAAGCAACCACCGTACCAACCACGGTGGGTCCTGACCAGCCCCCCCTTCAGCCTCCCCATCGACGGCCTAACTGCTTATTGCATATGCACGATCAAAACTTTTTCCAGCAAACTCGCGGACCCCAGTGGGCGACCGGCGGTGTGACACATCCGCGACAGATGGGCAAGAGTTTGCCCACGCTGGCAGCAGCCCCCTCGGGTGTCCTCCGCCCCCGGCGTCCAGCCGGTAGGCAGTTGCCCCCCTCTTCGTGCGCCTGCGGCGCACGCGTGGCCCCACCGCTCTGCCAGCCCCGTAGGCAGTGGACCGCAGGCAGTGGAGAGTAGGGGGTAGACCGCCGGTCGTGACCGTCGATCTGGCCCTCGCCCGAATCCCCCCCCTAACCTCAGCCCGCCCCCGCCCCATGCCCGAGCTTCCCGAGGTGGAGACCCTGCGCCGCTCCCTGGTGGGCCACCTGGTGGGACACCGTCTGGTGGCGGTCACGGTCCGCGAGGCGCGCCTGCGCGAGGAGGTGGACCGCGACGGTCTCGCCGCCTGCTGTCCGGCGACCATCAAGGCGGTGGGGCGGCGCGCGAAGTACCTCCTCCTCCACCTCGACCGGGACCGCACCCTCCTCTTCCACCTGGGGATGAGCGGCCGCCTGGTGGTCGAGCCCCCCGGCGCGGCGTGGGCGCGCCACGACCACCTGCGCCTGTGGCTCGACGACGGCCGCCTCCTCACCTACCACGACCCGCGCCGCTTCGGCCGTCTGGTGGTGGCAACGACCAGCGGGCTGGCGGACCACCCGCTCCTCGCCCACCTCGGCCCTGAGCCCCTCGGCCCTGACCTCACCGCCGCAAACCTCGCCCGCGCGGCGGCGGGGCGCAGCCGACCGATCAAGCCCTTCCTCATGGACGGCCGGGGGGTGGTGGGGGTGGGCAACATCTACGCCTGCGAATCGCTCTTCATGGCGGGGATCCACCCAGCCACCGCCGCCGGCCGCATCCGGCCGGTGCGCTGGGAACGGCTGGTGGCGGCGATCCAAACGGTGCTCGCCGCGGCGATCGCTGCGGGCGGTACCACCCTGCGCGACTTCGCCGACGCCGACGGCCGTGGCGGCCTCTACCAGCTCCACACCCGCGTCTACGGCCACGCGGGCGAGCCGTGCCAGCGGTGTGGCCGGACGATCCGGCACACGGTCCAAACGGGACGGGCCACCTTCTACTGTCCGGGATGCCAGCACTGAGGAGCAACGAACCGATGGCGACCCGACCGAACCCGACCGGCCCACCGGCGACGGCGACCGAGGCGATGGCGTGCTACGCGATCTGCGCGCCGGGAGTGGAGCGGCTGGCGGCCACCGAGCTCGACCACCTCGGGGCGCGGGTCGAGGGCCAGGAGAGGGGCGGCATCCCCTTCACCGCCGACCTCGCCACCCTCTACCGCGTCCACCTCCACGCCCTGCTCCTCCACCGGGTGGTGGTGCGGATCGCCACCTTCCGGGCGGGGGCGCTGCCGGAGCTCTTTCGCCGCACCCGACAGATCGCGTGGGAGGGGTGGCTCGCCGCCGGAAGCACGGTGGACGTGCGTGCCACCAGCCACCAATCCCGCCTCTACCACACGGGCGCGATCGCCGAGCGGGTGGCGCTGGCGGTGGCGGAACGGCTCGCCGAGTCCCGCGGCCGCAATCCACCTGGCCCCGACCTACGCGACCGCGACCCAGCAGGGCACAACCTGCGGGGCCCCGCGCGGCGCGACCTACCCGGCGGCCCCAACGCGAGCGCCCCCAAGTCAGACGACCCCGGCCCAGCCGGCCTACCCGGCGGCGGCGAAAGCCGCGGCAACACCCCGGGTGGCGGCGGGTGGGCCGAGCCCCCACCGCAGCTCCTCCTCGCCCGCCTCGACGAGAACCGTTGCACCCTCTCCCTCGACGCCTCGGGCGCGCTCCTCCACCGCCGCGGCTACCGCCTCGCCACTGGCCGCGCGCCGCTGCGCGAGTCCCTCGCCTGCGCCGTCCTTGCGCTCGCCGGCTGGCGACCGGGGCTGCCGCTGCTCGACCCCATGTGTGGCGCCGGGACCTTCGCCATCGAGGCGGCGCGGCAGGGACTCGGGATCGCCCCGGGGGTGGAGCGGAGCTTCGCCTTCCAGCGCTGGCGCACCTTCGACACCGTGCGGTGGGCGGAGCTGGTAGCGACGGCGGAGGTCCACCGGCGGACCACCCTGGCCGCACCGATCCATGGCTCGGACCGCGACCCCAGGGCGGTGGCGGCGGCGCGGGCGAACGCCGCGCGCGCCGGCGTGGCCACGGTGGTGACCTTCGACACAGGGGATCTCTTCAACCTCACCCCCACCGGACCCGCCGGGGTGGTGGTCCTCAACCCGCCCTACGGCCGGCGGATCGGCGGCGGCGACGCGACCCTCTACCGCCGCCTCGGCGACCTGCTCCGCGACCGCCTTCCTGGCTACACCTACGCGGTGGTCTGCCCTACCCCGACCCTCGCCGACGCCACCCGCCTATCCGGCAGGCGCGTGCTGCTCACCCACGGCGGCCAGCGCGTGGTGGTGGTGGCGGGACGGCTCTCTCCTCAGATCCCCGACCTCCGCCCCTTCCAGTAGTCCGGTTGGGGGGTGGAGATGCATCACCGCATCGTCTCGTAGACCTCAATGGCAAGCTCGCGACCAAGACCCGCACGGCACCCCTCGTCATCGGTGATCGCCTGCCCAAGCTCCTCTTCTGCCGCCGGATGAGAGGCGTAAGTCATGGAGCAAATCGACCCCGAATCCGGGAAAAGAGGCCATCCCCAGGGATGGCCTGGGCATCTCCAGAACCCAGCTCCTTTCACCGTTGTCGGGCGATCCCACCCCACTTGGCATCGATGTCTACCTCTGGGAGAGAGCGCTCCGCCCCTTCGACGGAGAGGAGTCCAGGTAACCGCTCCTGCCCCCGCCCAGCTTGATCATCCCGCGGGGAATATCAGCGCACCCGCACCAGGGTCTCGCCCGGGTTTACCGGGTCGCCCTCCGCGCAGTAGATCTCGGCCACCGTGCCGGCGATGGGGGTGTGGATCTCGTTCTCCATCTTCATCGCCTCCACCACCAAGACCGTGTCACCGGCGGCGACCTCGTCGCCCGGCTTGGCCACGACGCGGACCACGGTGCCGGGCATGGAGGTGGTGATGTCGCCATCCTCGACCGCG
Organism: Nitrospirae bacterium CG2_30_70_394; assembly: GCA_001873295.1. GTDB lineage: Bacteria > CG2-30-53-67 > CG2-30-53-67 > CG2-30-70-394 > CG2-30-70-394 > CG2-30-70-394. Next base: position 22,144 of record MNYW01000079.1, read on the forward strand.
GCTGGCCTTCCCCCTCCCTTCTTCCCCACCGGTTCGAGGTTGGCATCGAGGTAGGGGACGATCTCTTGCAGGGTCTCCACCACCACCTCTTCAAGCTGGCCATCCACGTAGAGGAAGAAGGGGCGGCCGCCGTCCTCCCCCTTGGCGCCCGCGCCGCCCACCTGGACGTGGTACTGCTCGCCGTGGACCGAAATGCGAAACTCCGACGGCACCAGACAGCCCGAGCTCGCCGGCGGCGCCTGTTCGAGGCCGTGCGGCAGCGGTTCGAGGATGGTGCCGTCGGCACGCGCCTGGAAAAAGTCACGCGCCTGTTTCGGGAAGAGGGCGTAAGAGAGGACGTCCTCGATGCCGGTGGCGAGGTCGTTGATCTCCTCCTCCGCCTTCTCCAGCTCCGGCGCCAAGAGGTCGGCGGGGCGGCCGGTGAACGGCTCCTCGTCACCGATAATCATCTTCTGCACCTTGAGATTCTTCGGCGCCGCTGACTGGCCGTAGAGCCCCTTAAAGTAGTTCTTGGTCTCCGCGGTAATCGACTTGTAGCGCTCGCCGGTGAGGACGTTGAGGGTCGCCTGGGTGCCGACGATCTGGCTCGACGGGGTGACCAGGGGCGGATAACCCATGTCCTTGCGCACCCGCGGCACCTCCGCCATCACCTCCACCATGCGGTCCAAGGCGCCCTGCTCGCGGAGCTGGTTGGCGAGGTTGGAGATCATCCCGCCGGGCACCTGATAGTGGAGTGTCTTGGGGTCGACGGCGTTGTACTCGCTCTCGTACTCCACGTACCCCTTGCGCAGCTCGCGCACCTCCCGGGCGATCTCCTCTAGCCGGTCGACGTTCAAACCGGTGGGCCGATCGCTCTCCTCGAGGATCGCCACCATGGTCTCGCACGGCGCGTGGGAGGTGCCACCGGCCATCGAGGAGATCGCGGTGTCGATGATGTCCACTCCCGCCTCCACCGCCTTGGTGAGGGTCGCCACCGCCATCCCCGAGGTGTCGTGGGAGTGGAGGTGGAGCGGCACGCCGAGGGCCGCCTTCAGGGAACGGATGAGCTCATACGCCGCGTGCGGGGTGAGGAGCCCCGCCATGTCCTTCAGGCAGATGGTCTGGCACCCCATGTCCTCCAGCCGGCGTGCCATCTCCACGAACAGCTCCGGGGTGTGGACCGGCGACTGGGTGTAGCAGACGCTCCCCTCCACGTGGACGCCCACCTGCAACGCCTTGCGGATCGGCACCTCCAGGTTCCGGAGGTCGTTGAGGGCGTCGAAGATCCGAAAGACGTCCATCCCGTTCACCGCCGCCACCTCGATGAACTTCTCCACCACGTCATCCGCGTAGTGGCGATACCCCACCAAGTTCTGGCCGCGCAAAAGCATCTGCAACGGCGTCTTCGGCATCGCCTCGCGCAGCAGGCGCAGCCGCTCCCACGGGTCCTCCTGAAGGAAGCGGAGGCAGGCATCGAAGGTGGCCCCGCCCCACATCTCGATGGACCAGAAGCCCACCGCATCGAGCTTCGCCGCCACCTGGAGCATGTCGTCGGTGCGCATGCGGGTGGCCAACAGACACTGGTGGCCATCGCGGATGGTGAGGTCGGTGACCGCGACCTGGCGGGTGGTGTCGATACGGCCGAGGGGGGAGATCATGGGCGGGGTCCGGGGGAAGCGGTCAGCAAGCCGCGGTCAGCGGCCGGCGAAGCGGCCGAAGGGGGGGCCGGAAACGGTTCGGTTCCATTCGGGTGGAATGTCGTGGGCGCACCTCAAGGGAGGGAAGAGAGCGTCTCGCAAAGCGGTGCAGGCGGCGGGCGACAACTACAAGCCGTGGTGGGCGACGATCGCCGCGGAGATTGCGCGGACCAGGTCCGTGGGGTCGCGCTCCTCCTCGTAGTGGAGGTAGCCCTCACGCTCCTCCAAATAGCCGGTGTCAAAAATACCGCGGCGAAAAAACTCGTCGCAGACGATCCGCTTATAGAGCGGGATGGTGGTCTTCACCCCGCGCACGATGAACTCGTCAAGGCACCGCTTGAGGCGTGAAGTGGTCTCCTCCCAGGTCCGACCGTAGACGGTCATCTTGGCAATCATCGAGTCGTAAAACATCGGGATCGTGTAGCCGGGGTAGGCGTTGCCATCGATGCGCACGCCGATGCCGCCGGGCGAGTAATAGGCCGAGACCCGCCCCGGGGTGGGGATGAAGTCGTGGCTCGGGTCCTCGGCGTTGACCCGCACCTCGATCGCGAAGCCGCGCAGCTCCACGTCGTCCTGGGTGAACGACAGCGGCTTGCCGCCGGCGATTTTGAGCTGCTCGCGGACAATGTCGATGCCGGTGACCTGCTCGGTCACCGTGTGCTCCACCTGCAAGCGGGTGTTCATCTCCATGAAGTAGAAGTTGCGCTTCTTGTCGACAAGGAACTCCACCGTCCCGGCGTTGGAGTAGGCGCAGGTGCG
>MNYW01000175.1 GCA_001873295.1 Nitrospirae bacterium CG2_30_70_394
TGGATGAGGTCAGCCTCGACCTCGATCGAGTTCGAGCCGCTCTCGAAGGCACCCTGTACCGTCAACGACGGGGTGGTTGTGATGCTGACGGGTTGCATCACCGCCGCTCCGTCGATGGTGATCGCGATCGAGACCGCCGGCGTGGTTTCCATAATGAGCGCCCCTGCGGGCGCGGCAGCGAGCAGTGGTAAGGCGACGGCGACGATCCAGCGTGTGAACTCCCGTTTCATGGTGTCCCCCCGGACAGGTGAGTGGTTGACGTTCCCCCGGGCGGTGTGCACGGCGCACCACCCACAGACCCATAAGCAATTTGTGCGCCACTGACCCGCTGTCGTGTCTTTTCAAGGGGTTCGGGCTCGGGGCGGAGGTTGGCCAAGGAACGAGGTGGAAACGATCTGGACAGCCCACCCCGCCCCCTCGCGTTACCCACAAAAGTTTCCCCTTGTTTGTAAGGGGTTACCCCTCCGCGGCGGGTGTTTCACCCACTGTCTCAATCTGAGATGGTGGATTTCCACCACCCCCCTCGGCGGTTGCCACCTCCCCCCGTACCCTCTCCCAGGCGCTCCGGAACTCCGCCAGGTGGGGGCGGGTCTCCCCCTCGCGGGTCAGATAGGCAGCCACCTCCGCCTCGGCCGCGGCGAGCCCGGCGGCGGTGGTCTGGCCGGTGAGGAGCGCCCAGCGGAGGTAGATCAGGTAGGTGTTCACCACGTCGGTTTCGCAGTAGGCGCGGATCGCCGCCCGCTCGCCGCTTCGGTAGAGACCCTCCACCTGGCTGCCGTCCACCCCGATCTTGCCCGGTGCCCCGACCAGGGCGGCCACCTCGTCCATCCGGCAGCGGGCGGCGGCGCCGAACTCTGAGGTCGCCTCTTGCAGGTCGCAGTGCCAGTCGAGGCTGTAGCGGCTGTTGTAGTTCGCCCACCGGTCGCCGGCGCGGAACAGGGGGGCGGCGGTCAGGCCGTGGTGCATGGCGCGGTAGCGCAGGACCGGCAGGTCGAAGCCGCGGCCGTTCCAGCTCACCAGACAGGGCCGGTGGCCCTCGCCGAGCTTGCGCTCCAAAAAGGCGAAGAAGTGGCCCACCAGCTCCGCCTCGCTACTCGCCTCGCTGCCGATGGAGGCGACCCCCTTCAGCCGGTAGTCGCAGCCCTCCCACACCGTGTCGCGCCCCCACAGGGTGGGGTTGCCGCTCACCTCGACGTAGGCATAGGAGATGGCTACCACCTGCCAGAAGGGTTGGCGGAGAAAGTCGCTCTTTCCCTCGGTTCGCTCCCGGTGGTAGGCGCGCAGGGCTGCGGCGATCTCCGCCTCGGGGGCGCCTTGCATGTCGAGCAGTCGCCCGCCGGCGACCGGGTCGGCGACGGTTTCGATGTCAAAGACGAAGAGGGGCGGGGGGGACATGGCGGCGCGCTGCGCGTGCGGGGATGGGGGAGGGGGGGTCAGCCCCTGCAGGCTGAGGTTAGGACGGGGGGAGTCGGCCGCGAAAGTCAGCTCCGGCCGCGCCCGCGGCCACCTTCCTCGCCACCGTCGTCCCGGCGAGCTAACCCTGTTCTGTTGGGTCCGGCCGCGCCCGCCGCTAACCTCCCCCCCACCCCGGCGCGCCGAGCGCGCCTCACCCCGCCCAGGTTGGGGTGACGGCGGGGTCGATGTGGAAGAGGGCGAGGCCGAGGAGGTAGACGCCGGCGGTGACCACCCCCACCCCGATGAGGTCGAGCACCAGCCCGGCGCGCGCCATATCACCGATGGTCAGCCGCCCGGCACCGAAGACGATCGCGTTGGGCGGGGTGGCGACCGGCGACATGAAGGCGCACGACGCCGACAAGGTGGCCGGGATCATCAGCAGCAGGGGGTGGGTGTGCAGCGCCACCGCCGCCTTGGCGACGATCGGCAGGGCCATCTGGGTGGTGGCGGTATTTGAGGTGAGCTCGGTTAAAAAGGTCATCACCGTGCAGACCCCCGCCATCGTCGCCACCGGCCCGATCGCGGCAACTCCGGTGACGTAGCCGGCGAGGTAGGAGGTGAGGCCCGACGCCTCGACCCCGGCGGCGAGGGCGAAGCCGCCGCCGAGGAGCAAGACGATCCCCCACGGCAGCTTACGGGCGGTCTCCCAATCGAGCAGGGTGGTCTCGCCGCGCCGCGCCGGGATCACGAAGAGGAGCGCGGCGAGGGTGATCGCCACCGTCCCGTCGTCGATCATCCGCGGGTCGGGGAAGAGTGCGGACCAGCCCGGCACGGTGAAGGCGCCGGCGTCGATCGGTTCGCGGAAGATCCACAGGATCGCCGCCGCCAGCGCCAGGGCGAGGATCCAACGCTCCTCGGGGCGGATGGGGCCGAGGGCGGCGTGGGCGTCGGTGAGGAGGTGGCGCGGAATCCGTTCGATCCCCCGCAGCGGGTAGAGGAGGCGGGTGAGCATCCACCAGGTGAGGGCGAGCATCACCAGCGCGATGGGCAGGGCCATGACCATCCAGCGGGCGAAGGAGATCTCCGGCGCGTCCGGAAAGGTGGCGGCGAAGATTTGCGCGAAGGCGAGATTGGGGGGGGTGCCGATGAGGGTCGCCATCCCGCCCTCGGAGGCGGCATAGGCGACGCCCAACAGCAGCGCGACTGCGAACGGGCGCACCACCGCGTGGCCGCGTTCCTCCTCCATCTGGCGGATCACCGCCATTGCCATCGGGACGACCATCATCGTGGTGGCGGTGTTGGAGATCCACATGGAGAGGAAGGCGGTCACCGCCATGAAGCCGAGGACCACCCCGCCCGGGCTACCGCCGATCCACAACAGGATGCGCAGGGCGATGCGCCGGTGGAGCGCCCACCGCTCCATCGCCAGGGCGATGAGGAAGCCGCCGAGAAAGAGGAAGATCACCGAGTTGCAGTAGGCGCGCGCGGTTTCCTTGCCCGACTCCACCCCGAGCAAGGGGAAGAGGGCCACCGGCAGCAGCGCGGTGACCGCCAACGGGACCGCCTCGAAGAGCCACCAGATCGCCATCCACGCCGCCGCCCCCGCCATCCGGGTGATCGCCGGGTGGGCAGGGTCGAGGTCGGCGAGGGTCCAGATCGCCAGCGCCGCCACCGGCCCGAGGAGCCGCGCGACTGGGCGCAAACGAGACGTCGCCGGTGTGGACATGATGGCCGGATCTTGCCCCGGCCAGGTAGGCGCATCCAGTGACGGCCGCGCCAGCCACCCCATCTTCGCGCCGTGTCCTCGGCCGCGGATCCTCCGCGTACGACCAGTACGCCTGCGGTCCGCGGCCTGCGGGCCGGTGTGAATCTGGGGCGC
>MNYW01000150.1 GCA_001873295.1 Nitrospirae bacterium CG2_30_70_394
ACCCCCGCGGCGCCGGTCGCTGCCCCCGCGGCGTCGGCCGCTGCCCCCGCGGCGCCGGCCGGTACCCCCGCGGCGCCGGTTGGTGTGGAGCCGGTCGGGCTGGAGGGGAGCCGCGGGGTACAGGAGGGTGGGGGGCGGGCGGCTGGCTCCGCAAAGGGCTTGCCGCCCATGAACGCGCGGGGGTGCGCATCGCCGGCCGCGACGGTGTGGGTCACACTCACCCTGCGCGATGGCCGGCGCCTTACGGAGGGGGTCTCGGCGCGGAGGAGGCAAAAGGGGCAGAGGAGCTTTTTGAGGCGCTCCTCCGTGACCTCTGCGACCGGGGCGCTGAACAACCCTTCGCGTCCATTCGCGGCGCGCTCTTTCCCTATCCCGCCACCCCGTTCGGGTGCACCTGCCCTTGTGGCGTTACCCGATCGAGCGGCTCCGCCCACCGCCTGGGGTGGTCCCGCAACGCCGGGCGAGGGGTCGGCGGCGGACCGGCCGGCGGCCGGAGGGGAGCGGGTCGGCCCCATTTTTTGACACCGAAGGGGGCCGTTGTTAGGTTGCGCGCCCTGTTTGTGGAGCGATTTTTTTGTCCGTGGGTTGCGAGGTATCTGAAGAGACTCCATGGCCGCCGCCCTCGCCTTTCAGGATGTGATCCTCCGGTTGCAGACCTTTTGGAGCGCGCGCGGCTGCTGCCTCACCCAGGGGACTGACGTGGAGGTGGGGGCGGGGACCTTTTCGCCGCACACCTTCCTTCGTTCCCTCGGGCCGGAGCCGTGGCGGGCCGCCTATGTGCAGCCGTCGCGGCGTCCGGCGGATGGCCGCTACGGGGAGAACCCGAACCGGCTTCAGCACTACTTCCAGTATCAGGTCCTCCTCAAGCCGTCGCCCTTGGAGGTGCAGGAGCTCTACCTCGATTCCCTCCGTGTGCTGGCCATCGACCCCCTCGCCCACGACATCCGCTTCGTGGAGGACGACTGGGAGTCGCCCACCCTCGGCGCGGCGGGGCTCGGCTGGGAGGTGTGGCTCGACGGCATGGAGGTAACCCAGTTCACCTACTTCCAACAGGTCGGCGGGGTAGAGCTCTCGCCCATCCCGGTGGAGATCACCTACGGCCTGGAGCGGATTGCCATGTACCTCCAGGGGGTCGATTCGGTCTTCGACCTCGCCTGGGGGGGCGGGATCACCTACGGCCAGGTCTACCACCAAAACGAGGTGGAGCACTCCCACTACAACTTCGAGGTGGCGGACGTGGCGATGGTCCGCCGCCACTTCGACGATTTCGAGGGCGAGGCGCGGCGCACCCTCGCGGCCGGGCTGGTCCTGCCCGGCTACGACTCGGTCCTCAAGTGCTCCCACTGCTTCAACCTCCTCGACGCCCGCGGTGCCCTGTCGGTGACCGAGCGCACCGGCTACATCGGCCGGGTCCGCCACCTGGCGCGCCAGGTGGCCAGCGCCTATCTGGCGAGCCGCGAGGCCCTTGGCTTCCCGATGCTGAAGCGGGAGGTGGGGGCGTGAGGGCAGCGCGCCGCGCCGGGGTGGGGGAGGCCGCGTGGGCGCGGCGCTGCCGGGAGGTTGCCGGTGGCTGAGCTGCTTCTGGAGATCGGCTGCGAGGAGCTGCCCGCGGGCTACCTCGCCCCAGCGGTGCGCGCCCTGGCGGATGGGGTGTTGGAGCTCCTCGCCGAGCTGCACGTCCCGGCCACCGGCCTCACCACCTACGAGACGCCGCGGCGCCTGGCGATCTGTCTGGCCGAGGTGGCGGAGGTGCAAGCGACGCGCGAGGTGGAGCGGCGCGGCCCCGCGGTCTCCGTGGCGTACGACGCGGGCGGCAAGCTCACCCGCGCCGGGGAGGGGTTCCTCCGTTCCGCCGGGGTGGCGGAGGCGGAGCTGATCCGCATCCATGGGACGAAGGGCGACTACCTTGGCGCACGCATCCGCGAGGGCGGCGGGGCCACCCGCGCCCTGCTGGCCGCCCGCCTGCCCGAGGTGATCCGCACCCTCTCCTTCCCCAAGGCGATGCGCTGGGGGAGCGGCACCTGGCGCTTTGCCCGCCCGGTCCATTGGATCCTCTGCCTCCTCGGCGGCGCGGTGGTCGACTTCGCGGTGGACGGGGTGGCCGCTGGGAAGTTCACGTACGGCCATAGGTTCATCGCGCCTGCGGCGTGTGAAGTCAGCGGCTTAGAGAGCTACCTTGCAAGTCTGCGCGAGGCCGCGGTGGAGCCCGAGCCGGGGCGCCGCGCGGCCACCATCCAGGCGCGCGCCGCAACCTTGGGGGACGAGGCGGGCGGCCGGGTGGTGGTGGACGCTTCGCTCCTGGACGAGGTGACCCACCTGGTGGAGCAGCCGGACTGCTGCCTGGGCCGCTTCGACGAGGCCTTCTTGGCGCTGCCGCGCGAGGTCCTGGTCACCTCCATGGCGAAGAACCAGCGCTACTTCCCGGTGGAGGCGACGGCGGGCGGCCCGCTGCTTTCGTGCTTCGTGGCGGTGACCAACTCCCACCCGGCGGCGGCGGCGAACGTGCGCGCTGGCAACGAGCGGGTGTTGCGCGCGCGCCTGGCGGATGCCCGCTTCTTCTGGGACGAGGACCGCAAGCGGCCGCTGATCTCGCGCCTCGCCGACCTCGCCGGCGTCACCCTTCACGAGCGTCTCGGCTCGGTGCGCGGTCGGGTGGCGCGGATGGAGGAGATCGCCGTGGCCCTCGCGACCGAGGTGGGCGGGGCGGAGGTGGAGGCGGTGAGGCGCGCGGTGCAGCTCGCCAAGGCGGACCTCACCAGCCACATGGTGGTGGAGTTCACCTCCCTGCAGGGGGTGATGGGCCGCTACTACGCCGCCCACGACGGCGAGCAGCCCGCGGTGTGCCTGGCGATCGAGGAGCACTACCGGCCGCGCTTCGCCGGCGATCTCCTGCCGGCCTCGCCCCTCGGTCGTCTGGTGGCGGTGGCCGAGCGGCTCGACGTGGTGTGCGGCGGCTTCGCCGTGGGGCTTATCCCCACCGGTTCGCAGGACCCCTTTGGCCTGCGTCGCGCCGGTCTTGGCCTCATCCAGATCTGTCTCGACGCCGGCTGGGACATCGACCTCGCGCCGCAGGTGGCGCGCAACCTGGAGCTTCTCGCGGCCGAGGGTGTGCAGGTGGCCGCGTCGGCCGCGGCGCAGCTCCGCGACTTTCTCGGCCAGCGCCTCCACTACGCCCTGTGCAGCCACGGCGTGGCCGAGGAGGTGGTGCGGGCGGTCCTCGCCGCCGGCGCGACGCGGCCGGTGGACGCCCGCGCCCGCGCCGCCGCCCTGGCCGAGCTGCGCCAGGACCCCTCGTTCGCCGACATCGCCACCTCCTTCAAGCGGGTCAACCGGATCCTCCCTGACGGCTTCGTGGGGGCGGCGGTCGACCGGGCGGTGCTCACCGAGGTGGCGGAGCGGGAGCTGCTGGCGGCGTGCGAGCAGGTGGAGCTGCTGGCCGCGCCGCTGCGCGCCGCGGGCGATTATGGCCAGCTCCTCCGCCGTCTGGTTACACTGCGCCCGGCGGTCGATCGGTTTTTTGAGGACATCCTGGTGATGGCTCAGGAGGAGGCGGTGCGGAGGGCACGGCTGTCGCTGCTGGCGCGGGTGCGCCACCTCTTCGATGGGCTCGCCGACATGAGCCAACTGGCGGCGGAGGGGTAGCCCCCGCGCGTCGCCGACTTGTCTTCACACCCTACGGAGGCACAACGGTGACCACACCCAAGTACGTCTACGTCTTCGCCAATGGCCACAGCGAGGGGCGCGGTGACCAGAAGGATCTCCTCGGCGGCAAGGGGGCGGGGCTCGCCGAGATGACCCACCTTGGGATCCCGGTGCCCGCCGGTTTCACCCTCACCACCGAGGTGTGCACCTACTTCAATAACCACGCCAAGGGCTACCCGCCGGAGCTGTGGGACCAGGTCCTCGACGCCATGCGCCAGACCGAAGAGGCGATGGGCCACCGCTTCGGCGATGCAGCCGATCCGCTGCTCGTCTCGGTGCGTTCGGGGGCGCGCGTCTCCATGCCCGGGATGATGGACACGGTCCTCAACCTTGGCCTCAACGACGCAACCGTGCAGGGGCTGATCGCCAAGTCCGGGAACGCGCGCTTCGGTTGGGACGCCTACCGCCGCTTCATCACCATGTACGGCGACGTGGTCCTCGGGGTCCCCCACGCCGCCTTCGAGAAGATCCTCGACGCGAAGAAGGCGGCGGTGGGGGCGCTGCTCGACACCGACCTCTCCGCCGACGACCTCCGTTCGCTCATCGCGTCGTACAAGCAGCTCGTTCTGGAGACCACCGGCAAACCCTTCCCCGATGACCCGCTGGTGCAGCTCCGCGGCGGGATCAACGCGGTCTTCGATTCGTGGAACGTGCCGCGCGCGATCACCTACCGGAAGCTCAACGCCATCCCCGACCACTGGGGCACCGCGGTGAACGTCGTCTCGATGGTCTACGGCAACCGTGGCGAGACCTCCGGCACCGGTGTCGCCTTCACCCGCGACCCGGCCACCGGCGAGCGCCGCTTCTTCGGCGAGTACCTGGTGAACGCCCAGGGTGAGGACGTGGTTGCGGGGATCCGCACGCCGCTGCCGATCGCCGAGCTGGAGCGCCAGATGCCGTCGATCTACCGCCAGCTCGTGGAGATCTACCAGGGGCTGGAGCGCCACTACCAAGACATGCAGGACATGGAGTTCACCGTCGAGGAGGGGAAGCTCTACATGCTCCAGACGCGCACCGGCAAGCGCACCGCGCAGGCGGCGGTGCGCATCGCTGTGGAGATGGTGAGCGAGGGGCTGATCGACGAGGCGACCGCGGTATCGCGGGTGGCGCCGGCGCAGCTCGACCAGCTGCTCCATCCGCGCATCGACACCGACCAGCCGGTGGAGGTGGTGGCCAAGGGGTTGCCCGCCAGCCCAGGCGCGGCGGTGGGCGGGGTGGTCTTCACCGCCGAGGCTGCGATCGAGGCGGCGGCGAAGGGGCGGCAAGTGGTCCTGGTACGCGCCGAGACCTCGCCCGATGACGTGGGCGGGATGCACGCCGCCGAGGGGATCCTCACCGCTCGTGGCGGCATGACCAGCCACGCGGCGGTGGTGGCGCGCGGCATGGGCAAATGCTGCGTCGCCGGCTGTGCCGCGATCCAGGTGGATGCGGAGGCGCGCCAGTTCACCGCCGGCGATCGGGTGGTGCACGAGTTCGACACCATCTCCCTCAACGGCTCCACCGGCGAGGTGATCCTCGGTGCCGCCAAGCTCATCGTTCCCGAGCTCTCCGGCGACTTCAACAAGCTCATGGGGTGGGCGGACCAGATCCGCACCCTGAAGGTACGGACCAACGCGGACACCCCGGAGGACGCCGCCAACGCGGTCGCCTTTGGTGCCGAGGGGATCGGCCTGTGCCGCACCGAGCACATGTTTTTCGGCGAAGAGCGGCTGCCGGTGGTCCAGGAGATGATCCTTGCCGAGGACGAGGCGACCCGCCGCGCGGTCCTCGCCCGCCTCCTGCCCTTCCAGCGTGACGACTTCCTCGGGATCTTCCGCGCCATGGATGGCCGGCCGGTGACCATCCGCCTCCTCGACCCGCCGCTGCACGAGTTCCTCCCCTCGCGCGAGGGGCTCATCGAAGAGGTCGCCACCCTGCGTGCCAACGGGCGCGACCCCGCTGCCTTGGTGGTGAAGGAGCGGCTCCTGGCGAAGGTGAACCACCTCCACGAGCTCAATCCGATGCTCGGCCACCGCGGCTGCCGCCTCGGCATCTCCTACCCGGAGATCTACGAGATGCAGGCCGAGGCGATCGCCCTCGCCGCCTGCGCCCTGCGGCAGGAGGGGAAGCGGATCGTCCCCGAGATCATGATCCCCCTGGTCGGAACCGTGGCCGAGTTCCGCTATCTCAAGGAGCGGATCGTGAAGGTGGTGGAGGAGGTGAAGGGGCGCGCGGGGGTCGAGCTCGACTACCTCATTGGGACGATGATCGAGATCCCGCGCGCCGCCCTCACCGCCGATGCGATCGCCGCCGAGGCCGAGTTTTTCTCCTGCGGCACCAACGACCTCACCCAGATGACCTTCGGCTACTCGCGCGACGACGCCGGCGTCTTCCTCCCCGACTACCTGGAGAAGAAGATCCTGCCGGTGGACCCCTTCCAGGTCCTCGACCGCGACGGCGTCGGCCAGCTCATCCGAATGGCGGTGGAGAAGGGGCGCAGCGCGCGGCCGGAGCTCAAGGTCGGGATCTGCGGCGAGCACGGCGGCGAGCCGTCGTCCATCGAGTTCTGCCACCAGGTGGGGCTCAACTACGTCTCGTGCTCCCCCTTCCGCGTCCCCATCGCCCGCCTCGCCGCCGCCCACGCGGCCCTGGCAAGCAGGAAATAGGAAGTAGGAAGGGGGTGGCCTCCGCAGCCTGGGGGAGAGGGCTGCTGCCCCCGTTCTACCTTCTCCTTCCTACTTCCTCCTCTTTGCGCCTTCGCGTCCTGGCCTCTTTGCGTTGCGTCGTCTTCCGGTCACCCGGCGAAAAGCTCGCCGCTGGAGCGGGAGCAACCCTCGCCCCTCTTGGGCCGGCGTCACCCGGAGCGACCTCCCCGCCGCGCGCGGCGGACCGTCCCGCCCCGATCGCCACCTTGCCGGGGGCGACGGGCGGCGGCCTTAGACGCAATCGACGCAGCGGACGATGCCGCGGGTGGAGGCATCGAGGAAGGTGAGGAAGGTGCGGATCTCCGGCAGGTCGGGGAGCTCCTGGCGGACCCGCTCCAGGGCCTCTGCCTGAGGAAGCTGGGAGCGGTAGAGGATCTCGAAGGCGTCGCGAATCGCGTTGATCGTCTCGCGCGGGAACTTACGCCGCCGCAGCCCCACCAGGTTCAGCCCCTGGGCGACCGCGCGGTTGCCGAGGACGGTGAGGAAGGGGGGCACGTCGTTGGCCACCGCCGAGGCGCCGCCGACCATCGCGTGGGCGCCGATGCGGACGAACTGATGGACCGCGGAGAGGCCGCCGATGATCGCGTAATCGTCCACCCAAACGTGGCCGGCGAGGGCGACGTTATTGGCGAGGATGCAGTGGTTGCCCACCTGCACGTCGTGGGCCATGTGGGCGCCCACCATCAGCAGGTTGTGGTCGCCGAGGGTGGTCACCATCTGGTCGCCCTTCGTCCCCTTGTGGATGGTGACGAACTCGCGAACGGTGTTGTGGTTGCCAATCCGCACCTTCGACGGCTCGCCGGAGAACTTCAGATCCTGCGGCACGTCGCCCACCGAGACCGCCTGGTGAAAGCGGTTGTCGCTGCCGATCACCGTGTCGCCTTGGATCACGCAGTGCGGGCCGACCACGGTGCGTGCGCCGATGTGCACCTCGGGCCCGATCACCGTGAACGGGCCGATCTCCACCCCCTCGTCCAGCTTGGCCCCCTCTTCGATGACGGCGGTACGGTGAATCTGGGTCATGGCGCGGTCCGGTTGCGGGTGGGAGAGGGATTCACTCTCTAACGGAAATGGGGTGGCTGGCAAAGGGTGGCGTGGCCGGGGGCAACGGGTGGAGCGCGCGGGATACGCCTTGCGGGTCGCCCCCGCCGCCGCCCTCGGCGACCCTCTCCGGTGGCTCGCCCACCCGTGGCGCGTCGCGCCGTGGTTCCGGGGCAGGCCGTCCAATGCCACGGCCAAGCTCTTCGGCCGCACTGGCGGCGCGTCCCATTGCCCTCATTCCACCGCCGCCGGCGCGGCGCGGGCGGCGCGGCCGCGCAGGGTGACGCCGCCGGCGAGGCAGACAAGGGCCATGCCGGTGAGGGCGAGGGGGTTGGGGACCTCGCCCCACGCCGCCCAGCCGATGGCGCCGGCAAAGACCACCGCGAGGTAAACGAAGGGGCCGATCTGGGCGGCCGGGGCGTAGGCGTAGGCGCGGGTGAGGAAGAGCTGGCCGCCGGTAGCGAGGACGCCGCTGGCCAGCAGCGGTAGCCAGAGGGCGGGCGGCGGGGTCTGCCAGCACCAGGCGAGGGGCATGGCGGAGACGGTGGTGGCGATGAGGCCGAAGTAGAAGACGATGCGGGTGGTGGGCTCGGAGCGGGTGAGGCGGCGGATGGCGACCATGGCGACCGCCGCCAGCAGGCCGGAGAAGAGGCCGATCACCGCCGCCGGCTCGATGGCGTGGGCGGTGGGTTGGAGGATCAGGAGGAGACCGGCGAAGCCGATGAGCGCCGCGCCGGCGAGCGCCGGGGTGACCATCTCGCGCAGCCACACCCACGCCACCAGCGGGATGAACAGGGGCATGGTGTAGTTGAGAAGCATGGCCACGGCGAGCGGCAGGCGGGCGAGGGCGTAGAAGAAGCAGTACATCGCCGCCAGCCCGGAGAGGCCGCGGACCAGGTGGATCGGGAATGAGGTGGTGGCGAGGTCGCGGGCGCCGCGCCGCAGGCCGTGGCGCACCAGCCACGGGGCGAGGGTGACGAGGCCGCTGGCGTTGCGGAAGAAGACCACCATCTCGTTGGGGAGGTGGTGGCCGGCGGTACGGATGCACACCCCCATGGCGGCGAAGAGCAGCGAGGAGAGGGCCACATACAGGGCGCCGCGCCGCGGATCGTGGTCAGGGACCATGGTGGAACACGCCGCTGGGGTGAGACTGGCGCTTGGGGGATCGAGTGGCCGGCGTACCGCGCGTGCTCAGGCCGAGGTTGGTGGGCACGGCGCGCGTGGCGGTGGGCGGTCGCTACGGCGTGGGTTCCGGCGGCGCCGTCGCTGGCGCCTCCATCTCGGGTGCCTCCGCCGGTCCCTCGGGGGTGTGCTCCACGCCGGCGGGCTGCTCCTTCTTCTCGATCTTGCGCAGGCGCTTCTCGTCCTTCTTTTTCTTCTTCGCCAGATCCCTCTGGCGTCGTTCGAACTGGTAGTTGGTCTTGGCCAAGGTGGACTTTCCGTTGGAGAAAAAGGGCGCGCCGTGAGCCGCGGCGCGTTGCGGTTCACGCAGCAGCGATTCTAGCCTTCTCGCGGTCCCCTTCGCGAGGCGCGGTGGGCGGTGGTCGATACAGGCGCGTCGATCCGTGGTAAGAACGCGCGCCGCCGCGCTCGCCGCGGCCTCGTCCGTGCCCCGATGAAGCGTCCCCCGCAACGGCCCCGCTTTTCGCCGCAACGCATCGCGGTGCTGATCCTCCTCGCCCTCCTGGCGTTTGGGATCACCTTGCTCATGGCGGAGGTGCGGCGCGGCACCTTGGCGTTGCCGGTGGCGGACCGGGTGGCGCTGCTGGTGCTGGTGAACGTCGAGGTGCTGGTCATCCTCGCCCTCCTCTTTGTCCTCCTGCGCGCCCTGATCACCTACGCCTTCGAGCGCCGCCACTCCCTGGCCGGCTCGAACCTCAAGACCCGTTTCCTCCTCGCCTTTCTCCTCCTGTCGATCCTGCCGTCGCTCCTCCTCTTTGGGGTCGGCTCGATCCTCATCCATCGCTCCATCGACAACTACTTCGCCTTCCGGATCCAGGCGCCCTTCAAGACCAAGTCGCGCGACCTGAAGCCGACCCTCGAGCAGGTGGAGCGGCTGCTGGAGCGCGAGCTGGCGGCGAGCCACGGCCGGGTGGAAGCGGCGCTGCGTGCGGTGGTCGAGCTACCCCGGCCCGAGGATGGGGGGGCGTTGGGGGGGGCGATGGCGGGGTGGCTGGCGCGCTCCGGCGTCGACGAGATCGTGGCGGTCGATGGGCACGACACGGTGGTGGCGCAGGTGGGGGCCTCCTCCTGGTTCGGGCGGGGCCGGGTGACGCTGGAGCCAGCGCAGCTTGCGGCCGCGCGCCGCGACGGGCGCGCCGTGTGGGAGCTGGACGATGGCCGCCTGTGGGGAGCGGCGGGGGCGGCGCTCCTCCCCCTGGCAAGCGGCGAGGTGGTGGTGGTGGTGCAGGCGCGGGTGGCGGAGGAGGTGGCGGCCACCCGCGCGGGGGTGGCGGACGCCCTGAGCTCGATCGGGCGGGTGGAGCAGTACCGCGGTCTGGTGAAGGGGAGCTACCTCCTCAACCTGGCGGTAGCGACTCTGCTGGTGCTGGTGGCGGCGGTGTGGCTCGCCTTCTACCTCGCCCGCCGGATTACCGAGCCGGTCCTCCGCCTCACCGAGGCGACCGAGCGGGTGGCGGATGGTGACCTCGATGTTCGCCTCACCCCCATGAGCGGCAGCGAGATTGGCCGCCTGATGCGCTCCTTCTCGCGCATGGTGGAGGATCTGAAGCGCTCCCGCGCCGCCACCGACCGGGCCCATGACGAGTTGGCGGCATCCCTGCGCGCCTTGCAGGAGCGCAACGAGCTGATCAGCACGGTGCTGGCGAGCATCGGTTCGGGGGTGGTCTCCCTCGATGGCGAGGGGCGGGTCCTCACCCTCAATCCGGTGGCGGTCGAGATGCTCTCCCTGGCGGGGGCGGAGGCGGCGGTGGGGTGCGCCTTTGGCGAGCCCATCGCCTCCGAGGCGATGGTTGAGGTGGTGGCGCCGGTGGTTGCGGGGAGGGATGAGTGGCGCCAGGGGTATGCCACCGTCGATCGCGAGGGCAGCGAGCGGCGCCTGCGGGTCACCGCCCGGGCGCTGCATAACGAGGCGGGCGCGGCGACCGGCACGGTGGTGGCGTTGCACGATTACACCGAGCTGGTGCGCGCGCAGAAGATGGCGGCGTGGCGCGAGGTGGCGCGGCGCATCGCCCACGAAATCAAGAATCCGCTCACCCCGATCCGCCTCGCCACCCAGCGGCTGCGCCGCAAGTTCGCGCGCGGCGACGGCGACTTTGCCGAGGCGTTCGACGAGGCGTCGCGCATCATCCTCGAAGAGGTGACCGGCCTGGAGCGGCTGGTGAGCGAGTTCTCCGACTTCTCGCGCATGGCCGAGGCGCACCTCGCCCCCGCCGACCTCCACTGCATCGTGGAAGACGCCTTCGGGCTGGTGGAGCTCGGCGGTGGGGTGGCGGTGCGCAAGGCGTTCGATCGCAACATGCCGGAGGTTCGGGTCGACGCGGCGCAGCTCCGGCGCTGCTTCGTCAACTTGCTGAAGAACGCGGTGGAGGCGATGGGCGGGGAGGGGGAGATCACCGTCACCACGCGCTTCGATCCGATCGGGGCGGTGTTCACCGTGGCGATCGCCGACACCGGCCCCGGGATCGAGGCGAACCGGCGCGAGGAGATCTTCTTGCCGTACTTCACCACCAAGGTGAACGGCACCGGCCTCGGGCTGGCGATCGTCAAGCACGTGGTCGCCGACCACCGCGGTTATCTGCGGGTGCGCGACAACCCGCCCCACGGCGCCATCTTCGAGATCGAACTCCCGGTCTCCGGGTGACGCCGGAGGCGGTGGGGGGGGTGACCGCCAGGGTGGCGTCGCCGCACCACGACCACCGGTCAGGCGTTGGGGGGCAGACAAAGGCCATCTCCCCTGCACGGTGGCAACCCATCTGGGAGAGCCATCTCGCCGCGGAACCACGCGGAAAGCCCTCCGCGCCTCCGCGCGAGCCCGCCTTGCCGGCGCGCACCCTTGCGAGCGGTTTGGCCGCGCACCCCGCCCGTTTGTTTCGCCGCCTCCTACCTCTCTCCCGTCGCGCCGTCCTCTCCGCCTCGTTCGCCGCCGCCGCACACCGCCGCCGCCCGCTCCCCATCCGCCACCGCTTCGAGTCGGCGGCAGATGTAGCGGAGCTTGGCCGCGTCGACGATCTGGTGGCCGAAGATGTCGGTGATGAAGAAGCTGTCCACCACCCGCTCCGCCTGGGTGTCGATCTTGGCGCCGCGGATGTAGAGGTTGAGCTCCGCCATGGCGGTGGTGACGTCGTGGAGGAGGCCCGGGTGGTCCTCGGCGGCGAGGAGCAAGACGGTGGTGCGGTGCGAGGTCTCGTTGTCGACGCGCATCTCCGCCGGCAGGTGGCGCACGTGCAAAGGGAGGTGGGGTGAGCGCTCGCGGCGGGCGGTGATCTCCGCCAGCCGCTTGCGCCCTTCGAGGACCGCGCGCAGGTCGTCGAGGAGCGCCCGGCGCTCCGCCTTGGAGGTGAGGCGGCTGTGGTCGTGGCGGGTGAGCTGGAGGGTGTCGAGGGTGAAGCCGCCGCGGTGGGTGCGGACCTGGGCCGCCTTGATGTCTAGCCGATGGCCCACCAAGACGCCGGTGATCTTGGAGAAGAGGCCGGGCTGGTCCGTCTCGAGGGTGCAGACGGTGAGCTGGGTGTAGGGGCGATCGCGCGGGTTCACCAGGCGGAGCTGGAGGGGTGCTTGGTCGAGGCGGCGGACCATTTCGAAATCGGCGAGGATCTGGGAGACGGTCTTGCTGAGGATCTCCTGGTCGTCGATCTGCGGCAGGTAGCGGTCGAGAATGGCGGCGACCGGCCTGCCCTTGGCCTCTGCCCGCACGGTCCGCTCCTTGGCGACGCGCAGCTCCGCCAGGGCGTCGGCATCGCGGTCGCAAATCTGTTGATGGGCGAGGGTGTAGAGCTCCAACAGCAGCGCCTCCTTCCACACCGACCACATGTCGGGGTGGGTGGCGCGGGCGTCGGCGTAGGCGAGGACGAGGAGGAGGGCGAGGGTCTCGGTGTCACGGATTTGGTCGACGAAGCGGCCGAGGACTTCGTGGTCGTGAAACTCCAGCCGCTGGGAGACGTGCGGGAAGAGGAGGTGGTTGGCGACCATCCGCTCCACCACGTCGATCTCGTCTGCCGGGTAGCCGAGGTGGCGCATCACCTGGCCGGCGAGGTGCTCGCCCACCGCCGAGTGGTCGCCCGGGTAGCCCTTCCCGAGGTCGTGAAAGAGGGCACCGAGGTAGGCGAGGTGGGGGCGCGGCAAATCGCGGAAGGTGCGGTGGAAGGCGGCGCATTCGCCGTCGCCTGCGCTACGTACCGAGTCGATGTAATCGACGACCTGCAGGGTGTGCTCGTCGACCGTGTAGAGGTGGTAGGGGCCGGGCTGGCAGAGCGCCTCGATGGTCCCGAACTCGGGGACGAGACGGCGAAACAGGCCGGTCTCGTACATCGGTCGGAGCCAGAAGGCGACCGGCCCGGCGCCGGCGAAGAGGCGGCGCAGGGTGGCGAGGTTGTCTTGGGAACGGACCTGCTCGTCGCGGACGAACGGCAGCTCGTATTGCAGCTTGAGGAGGGTTTCGGGAGAGAGGGGGACGTGGTGCTTTGCGGACAGCTCGAAGAGCTCGAGCATCCGTTCCGGCCGCTCGCGGAAGAGGCCGGCGGAGGCCAAGGGGATAGAGATCCGGTCGCGGAAGAGGAGGAAGCCATCCCCTACGTGGCGCATGCCGAGGTGGGTGCGAATGCGGGCGCCGATGCCGAAGTCGTGGGAGAAGCGGCGCAAAAGGACCCCGGAGAGGAAGTGGATCTGGCGCGCGTGGCAGTAGTAGTGGTGCATGAAGGAGGTGGAGGCGGGGCGGTCTTCGTGGTCCTCGTAGCCCAGGTAGCGCGCCACCTCCTGCTGCTGATCGAAGGTGAGGCGGTCCTCTTTGCGGCCGGTGCGGAAGTGGATGTCGTTGCGTACCCGCCAGAGGAAGGAGCGCGCCTCCATGAGGTACTCGCGTTCGTCACGGGTGATCGAACCGCGCTTCATGAGCCCCTCGAAGTCGCCGCCTTGGAAGCGCGTCTTGCCCACCCAGCCGGCGAGGTGGATGTCGCGCAGGCCGCCGACCCCCTCCTTGAGGTGCGGTTCACGCACGAAGATCGAGCCGCCCTGGCGGGTGAGCATCGCCGCGTGCTCGGCGAGTTTGGTCTCGATGTAGGCGCGGCTGTGGCGGGCGGTGATTTTGCGCGCCACGTGGCGGACCAGCTCGGCGTAGACCTCTGAGTTGCCCGCGAGGTAGCGGGTCTCGAGCAGGGCGGTGCGCACGGTGAGATCGGCAAGCCCCTGTTCGACGCAGTCGCGGAAGGTGCGCACCGATTGCCCGACGGTGGGCCCGACGTCCCACAGGAGGGTGGAGAGCGCCGCGGCGACGCCACGCACGGTCGCGTCGAGCCGGCGGGGGGTGACCGCGAGGAGGTCGAGGTCGGAGCCGGGGTTGAGCTCGCCGCGGCCGTAGCCACCCACCGCGACGACCGCGAAGTCGGTGTCGAGTCCAAGTCCGAGGGCGCTGGCGAGAAAGGCCAACAGCCCCTGGATGAGCTGGTCGGCCGCTGTGGTGAGCTCTGCCACCACCACCGCGCCACAGGCGCCGTCGCGGTGGTGGCCGGCGATCTCCGCGCGCCGATGGTTGTAGAGGTCGCGCACTTGCACCAACAGGGCGGCGCGGTCGCGTTCCAGGCACGGCGCGGTGTCGTTCCACTCCCACGCCGCCAGGGTGGCGAGGTCGGTGACCTCCGGGAGGAGCCAACGGGGCCGCGTCTCGGTCATGGGCTCTGCCGACGGCGGTGGCGCCGGAGTTGGGCAAGGAGGAGGGCGACGGTGGTGGCACCCGTGGCATCCGCGGCCACGTCCCAGACGCTCGAATCGCGGCCGGGGATGAAGCTTTGGTGGTACTCGTCGCTCACCCCGTAGAGGGTGGCGAGGAGCGCCGCCCGGGTGAGGACGAAGGGGGAGCTGCCGGCGGTGAGGGCGGCGGCGAGGACCGCGGTGAAGCCGCCGTATTCGACGCCGTGGCACACCTTGTCGAAGTTGGCGATGAGCTCCGGCGCGGTGCTTCCCGTTTGGGCGGAGAGGCCAAAGATCGTCGCCGCGTACGCCGCCACCATCGCCCAGCGAACGCCGCGTCGCCTGGGTGGGGTGCTCATGCGGCGGTCTCAAGCGTGCCCAAAAGGTGGCCGTGTTCCACCGCGCTGACCCGCAC
Source organism: Nitrospirae bacterium CG2_30_70_394 (assembly GCA_001873295.1). Taxonomy (GTDB): domain Bacteria; phylum CG2-30-53-67; class CG2-30-53-67; order CG2-30-70-394; family CG2-30-70-394; genus CG2-30-70-394. The sequence goes on from MNYW01000150.1 coordinate 14,707, forward strand.
CTCGACCCGCGCGCCAAGCGGCGCGGCGCGATCGAGGCGCAGGCGGCGGTTGGAGCGTGTCCTCCCTTCTGCCCAGCCCTCGCCCTGTTCCTCCACGAGGATCTCCTGGCGGCTGCCCACCAGGGCCTGGTTGTGGGCCGCGGCGATGGTGCGTTGGAGGGCGAGGAGGCGCTCCAGCCGCTCCCCCTTCACCGCCTCGGGGATCGGGTCGCCGAGGGCGGCCGCCTTGGTGTGCGGGCGCGGCGAGTACTTGAAGGCAAAGAGGGAGGCGAGGCGCAAGTGGGCGACGACGGCGAGGGTCTCCGCGAAGTCCGCCTCCGTTTCGCCGGGGAAGCCGACGATGAAGTCGGAGACCAGGGCCACCTGCGGCAGGGCGGCGCGCAGCGCCCCCACCCGGTCCAGGTACTCGGCCACCGTGTAGCCGCGGCGCATCGCCGCGAGGAGGCGGTCGGAGCCCGATTGCAGGGGCAGGGGCAGGTGGGGGCAGACCTCCGGGATGGTGGCCAGCGCCTCGATCAAATCGTCGCCCAGGTGGCTCGGGTGGGAGGTGAGGAAGCGCACCCGGTAGATCGGCTCGATCGCCGCCACCTGGCGAAGGAGCTCGGCAAAGCTCACCTCGCCCTCGCCGCGCTCGCCCCCCTTGCGGCCGTAGGCGTTCACCGTCTGGCCGAGGAGGGTGACCTCGCGGCAGCCGGCGGCGGCGAGCTGGCGTACCTCGTTGCAGATGGTCGCGGCGGGACGCGAGTACTCGCGGCCGCGGGTGTAGGGGACGATGCAGAAGGTGCAGAACTTGTCGCACCCCTCCACCACCGTGACGTAGGCGCAGATCGTCGCCCCCCGCGCGGGGCCCGCGGGAGGCTCCAGGTAGGCCCCCTCGCCCACGTCGACCACCCGCTCGCCCGCCTCTACCCGCCGCAGGGTGGCCGCCAGCCGGCCGACCGCCCGGGTGCCAACCACGAAGTCGAGGCCGCGGGCGCGTTGCAACAGGGTGGCGCCATCCGCCTGGGCAACGCAGCCGGTGATCCCGATCTTCACCGCCGGTCGCGCCTGCTTCAAAGAACTCAGGCGGCCGACCTCGCTGAGGATTCGTTGCACCGCCTGGTCGCGCACCGCGCAGGTGTGCAGGACGATGAGGTCCGCCTCCTCCGCACACAGGGCCTCTTGATAGCCGTGGTCACGCGCCAGGCCGAGGAGGCGCTCGCCTTCGTGGGCGTTCATCTGGCAGCCGAAGGTGTGGATGAAGACGCGCTTCACCCCGTCACCCGCGGTGCCCGTGACCGTTGTCTGGGAGTGTTCCATCGCGCCGGGATTGTAGGGGCGGGTGGCGCGCTCGGCGAGCGGCCCCTAGCCAGTGAGGGGCGCGGGCAGGGGGCGGTTCGTCGTCGCGTCGAGGTGGTGGCGATGTTGCCCAGCGCCGGGCGGCGGGCGCAGCGCGTCGAGTGGGGGGTGGCGGCCCCCCCCTCCGTCGCTACCGAGCGGGCGAGAAGGCCGCGCCCCCTGCCTGCCGCCGTTTGACGGGTCGCGGAGTGGTCCCTACGCTCCCGCGGACCGACTTAGGAGTGTTGCGTGCGTATCGAGACCGTTTGGAAGACCTTTCACCCCGATCTCGACCGAGTCGAGGCGGAGATCCGTCACCACCTCCACTCGGACGCGGCGATCATCCCGGAGGTGGGGGCCTATCTTCTCGAAGGGGGGGGCAAGCGGGTTCGGCCGCTCCTCTCGCTGCTTGCCGCGCGGCTGTGCGGTTTTGAACGAGAGTCCCTCTACACCCTGGCGGCGATCGTCGAGTACCTGCACACCGCCAGCCTCCTGCACGACGACGTGGTGGACATGGCGCAGCTCAGGCGCGGCCACGCCGCCGCCAACTCCATCTGGGGCAACCAGGTGTGTGTCTTGGTGGGGGACTACTTCTACGCCATGGCCCTGCACCTGGCGGTGGCCGAGGACAGCCTGGAGATCATGGAGATCCTCTCCGCCGCCACCGCTTACATGGTGAAGGGCGAGCTTCTCCAGATGGCCCACACCAAGGACGTGCAGACCAACCGCGCCCAGTACGAGGGGATCATCACCTGCAAGACCGCCAACCTCATGGCCGCCGCCTGTGCCCTGCCCGCGGTGGCGGCGGGGGTGGCGGAGCCTCTGAAGGAGGGGCTGCGCGCCTTTGGCCGCCACCTCGGGATCGCCTTCCAGATGGTCGACGACACCCTCGACTACGTCGCCGATGAGGAACGCCTCGGCAAGCTGGTGGGCAAGGACCTGATGGAGGGGAAGGTGACTCTGCCGCTGATTCTGCTGTTGCAGGAGGCGACGGCGGCGGATCGGGCACGGGTTGGGGAGATCATTTTGAAGGACAACCTCGAGCCGCACGACCTGCAAGAGGTGATCCTCCTCCTCGGCCGCTACGAGATCCTCGACGCCTGCCTCGCGGTGAGCGGCGACCATGTGCGCCAGGCGAAGGAGGCGCTCGCCCCCTTCCCGGAGAGCGAGGCACGTGCCGCCTGCTTCGCCCTCGCGGACTATGTGGTCGAGCGGGACCTGTAGCCCCTTTTTCCCCCGCTCCGACCTGGCGAAAAAAAAAGCTCAAGGTCCGACCGGTGGTGGGCGATACGGTCGAAAAGGCCGGTGCGGAACCGGCCAGGAGGTGTGGGGTGGTCGTCCTCTTTGCCGGCATGGCCGTGGGATTCGCCCTTGGGATGGTGGTGGCCGCGCTGTTAGCCGTGCCGGCTGCGGATCCGGGCTGCGACCACTGCGTCCTTGCCGAGGCGCGCTCGCCGCGCCGGGGCGCCACCACACCATCCCACCTCACGGCGTAGCGCGCGGCGTGGGGCGAGGGACGTGCAGCCCTGCGGGGGATGCGATGGGGGAGTGGGAGCCCCCCCCCTCGATGCAAGGGCCGGCCCCAACGCGGCCGACCCGCCCTACTCCCTGGCGAGCCCCGCGAACTTACAGGCACCAGTAGCGGAATCCGCTGGCCTCGAGGGCGGCGCGGTTGCGGCAGCTCTTCACGTCGATGAAGACCGGCTGGCCGTCGAGTCCGCAGAAGGCGCGCAGGCGGGCGTCGGAGAGGTCGCGGTACTCGCGGTGGCTGACCGCGAGGATGATCGCGTCCACGGTCGGCACCGCATCCAGCGGGGTGACCGAGATGCCGATCTCCTTCTCCGCCTCCTGCGCGTCGGCGCGCGGCTCGTGGGCGTAGACCTCGATGCCGTACTCGCGCAGCTCGTCGATGATGTCGACCACCCGCGAGTTGCGCAGGTCGGGGACGTCCTCCTTGAAGGTGAGGCCGAGGACGAGGACGCGCGCCCCCTGGACCGCGCGGCCGGCGCGGATGAGCTGCTTCACGGTCGCCTCTGCCACGTACTTGCCCATGGAGTCGTTGATGCGCCGGGCGGCCATGATCACCTGCGGGTTGATCCCGAGCTCCTCCGCCTTGTAGGTGAGGTAGTACGGGTCGACGCCGATGCAGTGGCCGCCCACCAGGCCGGGGGTGAAGGGGAGGAAGTTCCACTTCGTGCCCGCCGCCTTGAGTACCGCCTGGGTCTCGATCCCCATCCGGTCGAAGATCAGGGAGAGCTCGTTCATCAGGCCGATGTTGAGGTCGCGCTGGGTGTTCTCGATCACCTTCGCCGCCTCGGCGGTCTTGATCGTCGGCGCCCGGTGGACGCCGGCCTTCACCACTAGCTCGTACACCTCGGCCACGTCCTCCAGGACCTCCGGAGTCTGGCCGCTCACCACCTTGGCGATGGTGTCGACCCGATGTTCGCGATCGCCCGGGTTGATCCGCTCCGGCGAGTACCCGAGGAAAAAGTCCTTGCCGCACACCAGCCCCGACCCCTCTTCCAGGATCGGTCCACAAAACTCCTCGGTCACCCCCGGGTAGACGGTGGACTCGGGGACGACAATGTCGCCCTTGGCGAGGTAGGGGGCGATGATCCGGCAGGCGGAGGCGACCGGCTCCAGGTCTGGCGTCTTGTGGCGGTCGATCGGGGTGGGGACGGTAATCAGGTAGAGGGAGGCGGGGGCGAGGTCGGCGGGGTCGGTGGTGTAGGTGATCCGCGCCGCCGCCAGCTCCTTGGCGTCGAGCTCGCCGGTGGCGTCGAATCCGTCGGTGAGCTCGCGGACCTTGCGCTTGCTGATGTCGAAACCGATCACCGGGCAGTGGGCGCTGAAGGCGGCGGCCAGCGGCAGCCCAACGTAGCCGAGGCCGATCACCGCGATCGAGGTTTCACGACGGACGAGACGGGAGGCGAGGGTGCCCATGGGGTTCCTTAGGTTCAGGGGTGGGAGAGTCGGGGTGCGGGGCGATGGCGGGGAAGGGGATCGATCAAGGTGCGGGCGGAGGTGCTGGCCACCGCGACCGGCCCCGGGGGTTGGACCTCCCCTGGTTCGTCATCTCCCATGGCCAGCTCCGTGGCTAGAGGTACTTCCGGTACCAGTCGATCGCCTCGGCGAGTCCGGCGTGGATGTCATAGGTGGGTTCATAGCCGAGGAGGTGGCGGGCCTTATCGATGTCCGCCAGGGAGTGCTTGATGTCCCCGGCGCGCGCCGGGCCGTGGTGCGGCGGGATGTCGCGGTCGAGGAGCTTGCTCAGGAGGTGGTAGAGCTCGAGGAGCTGGACACGTTGGCCGGTGGCGACGTTGAACACCTCGCCGGCGACCCCCGCGGCCGCTGCCGCCTTCAGGTTCGCCTGGACGCAGTCGTCGATGTAGGTGAAGTCGCGGGTCTGCTCGCCGTCGCCGTTGATCGTCGGTGGTTCGCCGGCGAGGAGCGCCTTGACGAAGATCGGGATCACCGCCGAGTACTGGGAGTAGGGGTCTTGGCGCCTGCCGTAGATGTTGAAGTAGCGCAGGACCACGGTCTCTAGGCCGTAGACGCGGGTGAAGACCTGGCAATAGATCTCCTGGCCGTACTTGGTGACCGCGTACGGGGAGAGCGGTAGGGGCGGCATGGTCTCGACCTTTGGGAGGGTCGGGGTGTCGCCGTAGGAGGAGGAGGAGCCGGCGCACACCACCCGCTTCACCCCGGCGTCGCGCGCCGCCAGCAGGACGTTCACGTGGCCGTTGAGGTTGACGTCGTGGGTGGTGAGGGGGTCGGCCACCGACTTCGGGACTGAGCCGAGGGCGGCCTCGTGGAAGCAGACGTCCACCCCCGCCATGGCGTCGACCACCATCGCCATGTCGCGCATGTCGCCTTCCACCAGGCGGAAGCGATTGCCGAAGCCGCGCGCGTCGACGAAGGCGAGGTTCTCACGCTTGCCGGTGGAGAAGTCGTCGAGGACGCACACCGTGTCGCCGCGGGCGAGGAGCGCCTCGGCAAGGTTCGAGCCGATGAAGCCGGCACCGCCGGTGACCAGGTAATGCATGAAATCCTCTCAGAATGAAGTGGGCACGGATCGTAGTGGCACGCCCTTGGGGTCACAAGACGGCCGCCCGTTGCGCACCGTCCTAGCCGCAGTCGCTACACGCCCCGTGGAGCTTGGCGAGCTCACGCTGGAGCTGGAGGGCGAAGCGCACTAGGCGCTCGCGGTCATGGTTGGTGATCTGGTCGAAGGTTGCGGCCACCCAGCGGTCGGGCGGGGTGTCGACGATGCGGACCACCGAGGCGATCACCTCCACGATTCGTTGTGGCCGTCCCGGGAGGGCGACGGTGAGCAGGATGCGGTCGCCAACGCCAAGGCCGGCGCATGGGAAGGAGATGCCGCACGCGGAGATCTCCACCGGGGTGCGCGGCAGGTCGTGGCGGTCGTCCCTCTCACTGGCGAGCTCGAGCAGGGTGCTCACCTTCTGATCGAGCCCCTCCAGGAAGCGCGCCACCTCGGGCTCGAAGGTTTCGGAGAGGAGGCGGCCGAGGGTGTAGTCGCCGTCGGGCGGTGGGATCGCCGCCTGCCGCCGGCTCACCAGGAGGGAACCGGATTCCCACCGCGGCCACTCGTCGCCGGCGATCTTTTGGTAGGCGAGGCCGACTTCGGCCTGGATGCGGACAAACTCACGGTTCGAAGACATCAGTGTTCCTCGCGGATGCGGTGCGGTGGCCGCGGCCACCAGCCCTTGCCCCCTCTTCGGCAGGGGCGACTCATCCTTGAGCCATTCACTCGTCGGGCCGACGGAGGTGCTCCTTCAGCCGTTGGACCTCTTTGTCGGAGAGTCCGCCGCCCGCGCGTAGGCGCTCGAGGGCGAGGCGGGTGTCGGCGTCGATCCAGCTCTCCGCGGACGCCCGCTGGTACTCGCCGATGGCGGCCGGGTGGGCGAGTCGGGCCGGGGGGTGGTGGGGCAGGGGGTCCTCTGGGGTGGTCACGGTTGGGGCGCTGCGTGCCGCTTGTTCTCCCCGCAGGGAAGCGACCTCGCGCATCAAGGCCACCTTGTCACAGGCGTTGCGCACGACGAGCTGGATCTCCGCCAGCTTGAACGGCTTGGCGACGAAGTCGAAGGCGCCGGCGTTGATCGCCCCGAGGACCGTCTCCAGGGAGCCATAGCCGGTGATGAAGATCACCTGGATCGAGGGTTGGAGGAGGATCGCCCGTTGGAAGAGCTCCTCGCCGCCGATCTTGGGCATGGAGAGATCGGTTACCAGCAGGTCGAAGGGGTCTCGTTCGAGACGCGCCAGCGCCTCCTCCCCATCGCGCGCCACGGTGACCGCGCGCTGCGGCGTCGCCAAAGCGCGTTCGAGTAGATCGCGTGAGGCGCGCTCGTCGTCGGCGATGAGGATGGAGAACGTGGGCAGTGCGGAGGTCATCTCATTCCCCTCTTCGCCCTCGCGGCGCGGCGTCTTGACCGGGGAGGGAAGACTAGGGCGTCACGCGGCGTACGGTGCCGTCTCGCCCGTACCCTTGCGTGCCTCCGCCGCGAGCCGCTGGATGATCTCCGCCATCCGCTGGGTCTCGGTGACGATGCGCTCGATACTTGCCGCCATCTCCGGGTCGGCCGTGTCCATGGCGAGGAGCTCGGCATTGCCCATGACCGCGGTTAATGGCTGGTTGAGCTCATGGGCGAGACGGCGGATGGCGAGGCGGCTCTCTTCCAGCGCTGCTACCCGACTCTCCACCGCCTTGGGTCCATCCATCGTGCAGGCTCCGGTAAGCGGCGGCCACGCCACGATCGTGGGCCACCGGCTGTTGCGATCTGTGGCTTATCGCCAGGTGCGGCTTAGCAGCTCAGCCCTTCGTCCAGCGGCTCACGGTAGGTGCAGACGATGGCCGTCGCGCCACGTTTGCGGTCGACCCACTGGAGCCACCCATCGCGCAGGGATTCGAGGACGAAGAGGGCATCCTCGGCAGGGGCGGGGCTTCCCTCCTCCCACGCCACTTGCAAGCTCTCCCGCACAAACTCGTAAAGGCGCCACAGGTTGACGGCAATCTCTTCGCCATGGGGAAAGTCGAGGGCGGTCTCCAGTTCGGCAACATGCCGATTGGCGCCAAAGAGGGGATCGAGTGCCTCGTGGCGGTTGCCGTGGGCGAGGTGGAGGATGCCGCTGCGCGCCATTTGGATTGCCTGGTCATAGACCGCCAGGACCTGCTGGCCATGGCCGGCCCGCTCCAGACGGGTGGTGTGGTAGCTCATGGTGCGGGCACCCATGGTCGCTATCCCCGGCGGTCGATGTAGGCGGCGGTCGTGGGCTCAGGCACGCGGTAGCCGCCCACCGCGCGTCGTCCCTCGCTCAGGTGGGTGAGCTCGTCGGCGAGCCGCTGGAGGTACCGCTCCAGGTGGAGCTGGTTGTTTTGGTCGCACGCCGCGATGCGTGCCATCGATGCCCGCATCTGGCGTGCCGCCACGGGCTCCACCTCTCCGGTTGCGGCGAGGAGGGCACACGTCTCGGCGACCTTGCGGGTGAGCTCCTCGCGCTGCCGGCGCAGGAGCCAGATGGCGTCGTACTCGACTTCGTCGATCGCCACGGCCTCCTCCAGGACCAGCGAGTGGATGTGGGCGAGGAGCTCGGCGCACGCGCTGGCTGGGTCGAGAACGGTGCTCATCCGGCCACCACCGAGAGGGTCAGGCGGGTGGGCTCTGCCTGGCTCGACCGTCCCTGCGCACGGACCTGGCGTACCGCTTCACCCCACCCCTCGCGCAGGGTTTCGAGGACCGGGAGGATCGCTTCCAACGGCGTTGCGGATCCCTCCGCGTTCGCCTTGGTGTAGCTCTCCAAACAGAAGAGGTAGAGGGCGGCGAGGTTGTCGGTGAGCTGTGCGTCGATTTCATGATCGAGGGTCGCGTGGAGCTCGGTGATGATCGCCACCGCGCGCGAGATCGCCTCGCACTTGGCCGGGACGTTATGCGCCGCGATCGCCGCGATCGCCTGCCGGGTGAAGCGCAGGGCGCCGTCATAGAGCATCAGGAGGAGCTCGCTGCGATCGGCGGTGTTCGTCTGCGTCTGGCGGTAGGTGTGGTAGCCAGTGGTCATGGATGGATTCCCTTCCGTCCTTGGTTTCTGGGGGTGATTACTTGCCGGTGCGGATGGCCGGTAGGTTGCTGAGGGCCTGGAGGAGTGAGTCGCCCTGGGTCTTCAGGTTGTTCACCAGCAGCTCGAGCTGCGCGTACTGCTTGGTGACCTGTTGTTTGTAGGCATCGATGCGGGCCTCGGAGGTGGTGATCTGTTGGTTGATACGCTTGACGTTGGCGCCCAGCCCCTCGGTCCGTCCGTGGATGGCGCCGGTGATGGGGTCGGTGAAGGCCTCGACGGCGGTTGCGATCTGCCCGAAGACACCGTGGGTGGTGGTGCCGTCGCCGCGGATGACCTCTTCCACCGTCGCCTTGTCGGTCTCGATCGCCCCCCGCAAGACCGAGGCGTCGAAGGAGAGACTCCCGCCATTGGTCATCCGCACGCCGAGAGCGGAGAGCGACTGGATCGAGCCGCTGCCGTGGCCGAGGCTGAGGACCGTGGAGTTGAGGCGCGAGACGACCGAGCGGAGGGTGAAGTCGCCGGCCAACACGCCCGGTTGATTCACATTGTTGTGGGCGGCATTGAACTGGGCGATCGCGTTGAAGGCATCGACAAAGGTGGAGAGTTTCGTCTCCAGGGGCCCCGTCGCCTCCTTCACGGTCACTGTGGTCGGGGTGGTGCCGCTCGTCCCGACCAGGTCGATGGTCGCGCCGGGGATCGCGTCGGTGACCGTGTTGGTGGCGCTGGTGATGGCGATGCCACTCACCGTGAGCTGCGCGTCGAGCGCCGCCTGGGTCTCGGTGAGATTCGCGTTGATCAGGCGCGACAGGCCGGCGTTGTCTGTGTCATTGGCGTCGCCGTCGCCGGTCACCGAGAGGGTCGCGGCGTTGGCGGTGCCGGTGGTGTTGGCGGTGATCACCAGGCGATACGGGCTGGCGCTGCCGTCGTTGACGATCGCCGCGGTGACTCCGGCATTCGCGTCATTGATTGCGTCACGCACCCCGGCCAGGGTGTTGTTGGTGGAGTCGATGGTGATGTCGACCGCCGGACCGCTGCCGATCTGGATGGCGAGGGTGCCGGTGCCAACGGCGGTGGTGTCGGTGTCCGCGAAGGCGGAGGCGGCGGTGGTGAGGGTCTGGGCGCGGGCGAGCTGGGTGACGTCGACGGTGTAGCTGCCCGCGGGGGTGGTGTTGGTCACCGACACCGCGACCGCGCCGGCGCTGGTGGCAACTGCGGTCCGCCCGAGGAGGGGGTCGCTCGTCTCCTGCAGGGCGTCCGCCGCGTCCTGCACCGCCTTCACCAAGGTGTTGAGCTTTTGCAGGGCGCTGACCTGGTTCTGGAAGCCGGATCGCCGGATCTGCAAGCGGTCGATGGGGATGCGCTCCGCCTGCACCAAGGCGTCGATGATCGACTGGGTATCCAGGCCGGTGACCAGCCCCCCGACGCTGATGGTCATCTCACGCCACCTTTTCGAAGAGGACGCCGCGCATCTGCTCCATATGCTTGGCCAGCGCGAGGAATACGTCGGGCGGGATTTGGCGAATCGTCTCGCCAGTGGCGCGGTCGCGAATGGTGATCACCTGATGGCCGGTCTCTTGGTCGACCCGGAAGTTGACCGAGCGATTGAACTGGGCCATGGCCGCGTCCAGGGCCTGCGGCGCGGCCGACGAGCGGGGTGTTGCCCCCCGTTGGCCCGTGGTGGCGGCAGACCCGAGGCCATCGATCATGGTCCCGAGGTCGCCGGTGTTGAGGCTTACCTGCGGTCCGCCGCCTGCCCCCGGTGTCATGGCGGCGGAGGGGCGTGGCTGCGGGTAGGCGATGGTGCTGATGTCAGCCATGGCTCACCCCTTACGGGCCACCGGGGGGTCTGACCCCCGGTGGCCCTGGGCTGTTTGGTCCTGCCTTACTGGAGCAGGGAGAGGACCGACGACGGCAACTGGTTCGCCTGGGCGAGGACCGAGATGCCGGCCTGCTGCAGGATCTGGTTCTTCGTCAGGTTCGAGGTCTCGGCCGCGAAGTCCGCGTCCTGGATGCGGGAGCGGGCGGCGGAGACGTTTTCGGTGACGTTCTGCAGGTTCGAGATGGTGGAGGTGAACCGGTTCTGGATCGCGCCCAGGTCGCCTCGCACCGAGTTGACGAAGGAGAGCGCCGCGTCGATGACGTCCAAGGCGGAGTTCGCCCCGGACTGGGTGCCGATGTTGACGTCCGAGACCTTCGACAGGCTGGAGCCCACCGCGGTGCTCGCCGCAGCGGCCACCAAGGAGCCGGAAGCGGCAGCCACGGAGGAGCTCATGGAGAAGGACTTCTGCGACGCCAGGGTGACCGTGCCGCCCACCACCGAGCTGTCCGTGCTGGTGGCACCGCCGAGGGTCTGGCTCGTGGCGTCCGAGTTGTCACCGGTGAACTTCAACGTGCCGGTGCTGGCGATGAGGACGTCTTGGATGGCGATGTCCGCACCGTTGCTGTTGGTCAGCGTGATGCTGTCACCACTGCGCTCGGCGACGATGCCAGTGGTGGAAGAGACGTCGTTGATCGCCTGGACCAGGGGATCGAGGCCGGTGCCACTGCCGGTGGTGGAAGCGGAGATGGAAACGAGGGTGCCGTCGTCACCGGCGATCTTGAAGGTGGTGGCGCCAGTGGAAATGGTGGACAGGGTGGCCACCGTCGAGGCGGTGGCGGTGACCCCGGTGGTGGAGGTCTTGTCGTTGATCCCGGTGGCGATGTCGGCTGCGCTCTCCCCGAGGGTGACGGCCACCGTGTCCTGGCCGAGATTGCCGGAGATGGTGAGGGTCTGGGCGGTGATCCGGTTAGCGGTGGTCACCGTGGAGCCAGAGCCGCCGTTGACGTTCGCCGCCGCGGCGACCGCCGAGTTGATACCGGAGACGTTTGCCGAATCGCCGGTCACCGAGTTGTTGCCGATGGTGTTGGCGGCGGTGTTGCCGATCGAGATGTTGATCGTCTGGTTCGCCCGGAACCCCACCTGGAACTTGGCGTTGGTGAAGGTGCCGTCGAGGACCTTGGTGCCGTTGAACTCGGTGGTGGACGAGATGCGGGTCATCTCGCTTTGGAGCTGGGTGACCTCGGCCTGGAGGGAGGCGCGGTCAGAGCTCGAGTTCGTGTCGTTCGCCGACTGGACCGCCAGCTCGCGCATCCGCTGCAGGGAGTTGGTCACCTCCTGGAGCGCGCCTTCTGCCACCTGCGCGACCGAGATGCCGTCGTTCGCGTTGCGGATCGCCTGGTCGAGGCCGCGGACCTGGGAGGTCATGCGCGAGGAGATCGCCAGCCCTGCGGCGTCGTCCTTGGCGGAGTTGATCCGCAAACCGGACGAGAGTCGCTGGAGCGCCGAGCTGACGCCCATGGCCGACTGGTTGAGGTTGCGCTGGCCGTTGAGGGCCAGCAGGTTCGTGTTGACTGCGAGTGCCATGGGACTTTCCTCCGTGGAAAGTGCGGGTCTGTCCGACCCTAGGGTTGGGGCGGGCATCCTGCACCGCCACTGGTCTTACCGGGTTTTTCCGGTAGCCAGCGTTATCGGCGGTGGGGGGGCTCGCCTTGAGGGGGAGGGGCGCGAGTCCCGGAGCAGAGACCATTCGCGGAGCCATCGTGGGGCTGGGCAACAAAGAGCGGGGCGATCCGGGCCCGGATTTGCTTCGTCGCTTCGTTCCGCTCCTGCACAGTCGACCGACAAAGTCCGGCCGCCTCTTCTGGTTTTGGGTTGGGGAGCGTGGCGTCGTCGTGGGCGGGTGCATAAAGTTTTCTCCCCGGCCGCCGATCAGTGGCCGAGGGGAAGCCACGGGAGAAAAACCATGAAGATTGGATCGGGCAACAACAACAAGAAGGTTCGGACCGGCAACGCCGCCCCTACCGCGAAGGCGGGGAAGTCAGGCAAGGCGGGGGGTGCGGCCGCCGCCGGGCGGTCCCATGCCGGGGCTGACCACATGGAGATCTCCGGCCACGCCCGGGAGGTCCAGCAGGCGTTGGATCTGGCCACCGCGGCGCCGGAGATCCGCACCGCCAAAGTGGAGCCGTTGAAACAGGCGGTGGCGGACGGCACCTACTACCGCCCGAGCGACGCGATCGCCGAGCGGATTGTCGAAGAGATGAAGCGCGGCCCAGGCTGAACTGGCCGCCGGGGACCGGCGCGCCGCCACCCGCGGGTGGCGGCGCCGGGTGCTGTTTCATGCCAGCGGTTGCAGCTCGCTATTCACCGGCTGGCCAGCGACGGCCTGGACGCGCCGCGCCGGGTGCTGTTTCATGCCAGCGGTTGCAGCCCCTAGCCGCCCGCCGGCCGACGTCCCGATCGACTGCGCAGAAGCGAACCCAGGCCGGGATCGTGGAATGATCGAGCCCGCTGCTTCTCGTCACGAGCGACCGGGTCCGACGAACTCCTAGCCGAGTCGTCCCGCGGTGATGATCCGCGCGAAGGTGGCAGCGTCCAGGGAGGCGCCGCCGACGAGCACCCCGTCCACGTCCCGGGTGGCCAAGAGCTCGGCGGCATTGGTGGCGTTCACCGAGCCGCCATAAAGGATGGGGACGCGATTGGCGGTGTCGGCATCGCAGTGGCCCGCCATCCAGGCGCGGATTGCCGCGTGGACCTCCTGTGCCTGTTCCTTGGTTGCCGTCTCGCCGGTGCCGATCGCCCAGACCGGTTCGTAGGCGATGACGATCTGCGCCCGTCGCTCCGGCTTGCAACTGCCGAGCGCCGCGGTGAGCTGGCGCTCCACCACCGCTTTGGTCTGGCCGGCCTGCCGTTCCGCGAGGGTCTCCCCCACGCAGACGACCGCCACCAGCCCCGCCTCCACCGCTGCGGTCACCTTCTTCCCGGTCGCCTCGTCCGTTTCGCCGAAGAGGTGGCGCCGCTCGGAGTGGCCGACGAGGACGTGGCGGCAGCCGCAATCGACGAGCTGTGCCGCGGACACCTCGCCGGTGTAGGCGCCGTTCTCCGCCCAGTAGAGGTCCTGGCCGCCCACGAAGAGGTTGGCCGGGCCGAGGCGGGCCACCTTGCCCACCCGCTCCAGGGCGGTGAAGGGGGGGAAGAGGACGACCTGCCGGTGGGGGGCATCAAGGGCTGCGTCCATCACCCCGCGGGCGAGACGCTCGGCTTCATCCAGGGTGCAGTTGAGCTTCCAGTTTCCAGCGATGATCGTGGCCCGCATGGCAGATCCCCTAAAGAAGTTGAAGACAGCGGTGGGTCAGCTTCGCGACGGGTGGAGCCGTCCGTGGCACCGGGTCTCCCGTCCCGAATCCCGCGTGAACGGCATACTTTTACTCTTTGCCATGGCGATTATTAAGGGGGCAAGAAAAGGGGCCCCGGCGATGTGCTGGGGCCCCGCTCCTCCGCGCCTTGCGCCGCCGTTTAGGAAGTGGGTTGGACTTTGTCGATCGCGACGCGAGGGAGGGGGATCCAGTCCGGCTGGGGAGCCGTGCGCGGCGTTTCGGGGGCGTGGGGCTACGCAGCAGGGGTCCCACTCTGGGCCGCGGTCCGTTTCTTCGCGGTCGATCAAGGCCAAATCCGACCGCGCCTACGCCTGGTTCAGGGTGAAGACCGGTTTTACGTGGGTGAGCCGCTTCTTCAGGTTGCGCCGGGTGACCTCCTCGGAGAGCGCCTGGGCGAGGTCGAGGAAGCGTTTCGCCTGCGGCGACTCCGGGTGGGCGGAGACGATCGGCTGGCCCGTGTCCCCGCCCTCGCGCACGACCGGGTCGAGGGGCAGCTTGCCGAACAAGGGCACCTTGTACTCGCTGGCGAGTATGGCGCCACCGCCCTCACTGAAGATCGCCGTCTCCGCACCACACTCCGGGCAGACGAAGGAGGACATGTTTTCGATGACGCCGAGGATCGGGACCTCCACCTTCTCGAACATCGCCATGCCCTTGCGGACGTCGGCCACCGCCACGTCTTGGGGGGTGGTGACGGCGACCGCGCCGTCGAGCTTGGCGAGCTGCGACAGGGAGAGCTGGGCGTCGCCGGTGCCGGGGGGGAGGTCGACGAGGAGGTAGTCGAGGTCGCGCCACTCCACGTCGCCGAGGAGCTGGCGCAACATCCCGTCGATCATCGGCCCGCGCCAGATCACCGGGTCCTTATCCTTCACGAAGAAGCCAAAGGAGATGTAATAGACGCCGTGGCCGAGGGCCGGGATGAGGCGCTTGCCGAACAGCTCTAAGGGCCGCTCCACGCCCATCATCGTGGGGATCGAGGGGCCGAGGATGTCGGCGTCGAGGATCCCCACCTTGTTGCCCATCTGGGTGAGGGCGATGGCGAGGTTGGCGGTGACCGTGGACTTGCCGACGCCCCCCTTGCCGGAGGAGATCGCCACCACGCAGCGCACCTCCGGGATGAGGTTCCGCTCGCCGTATTCGAGGGAGAGGGTCTCCTCCACCACCTTCAGCTCGACCCTCTCGACCCCCGCCACCTGTTCCATCGCTTGGCGGACCTGGGCCTCCAACGCGGGGCGCAAACGGCTGCCCACCGCCGGCATCGCCAAGGTGGCGGAGGCGGTCCCGCTGGCGACGGTGATGTCCTTCACCACCTTCAGCTTGATGACGTCCTCCGCCATCCCGGGATAGGGGATCGCCGCCAGGGCCTCGATGACTTTTGCCGTGCTCATGGTCTCTCCTAGAAAACGAGATCGCGAAGGGAGTGGGTAGGCCGCGGTCCAGCGGTGTTGCGGCAAGGACGATTGTCGGTAGCGAAGCCCCTTCTACGCAATCCGCGGACGATCCTTCGTGACTCCAAAAAAAAGGGGCGCCCCCACCGTGTGGTGGAGGCGCCCCGAGGCCGCGGCGTGGGCGGCCTTACTCTTCCACGTCTTGGTGCGCCATCTTGTGGCGGAAACGGCTTCCCTTGCGTGGCCCCGGCGGCTCCAACTGCGGGCCAGAGTGGAAGAAGACATAGTTCCCGCAGATGTAGCAACGGTAGTAGTTGGAATCCATCGTGTTGTTTTGCAGGTTGCTGGCGCTGTCCATACAACCCATCTGTTCGAGCTGCATGGGGGCGGAACACTTGGGGCATTTCATGTTCAGGACCTCCGTGGGGGGGATGGTAACAATATACGTTATGAGTGAGCGGCGGCCGGGTTGAGGGGGAGTTCCCGGGCCATTTCCGCCAGGTTTGCGGCTTCGAGCTCTGCGACGATCGCGCGTTCCACCCGTTCCCACACGGCTCGGGTCAACGCCTGGGCACCGTTCGTTCTCGCTTCGCGG
This sequence comes from Nitrospirae bacterium CG2_30_70_394, assembly GCA_001873295.1. GTDB lineage: Bacteria > CG2-30-53-67 > CG2-30-53-67 > CG2-30-70-394 > CG2-30-70-394 > CG2-30-70-394. The sequence continues at coordinate 30,277 of MNYW01000150.1, forward strand.
ACGAGGCGAATCGGGCCCTCGACCGCCTCCACCACGTCGCGCATGGAGATCTCTGCCGGGTCGCGGGCAAGGGAGACGCCGCCGCCAGTGCCGCGCTGGGTAAAGACCAGGCCAGCACGGGCGAGACGTCGCACCACCGCCGCGAAGGCGTGACCCGGCAGGGCGTGCTGGCGGGCGATCTCCTCCACCGGCGCCACCGTCCCAGGGGGCAAGGTGGCCAGGTGAACGATCCCGGTGACCGCGTAGTCGACGCTGTGATTGATCCTCATGGCTGTACCCAGTAAAGAATAGAAATAGACTGTTCTTTTACAAGTTACCTACCAGGGTGGACCCCGTCAAGGCGATCGGTAGGCTGGCGGGTGCGGCAGCTCCGCGGAAAAGCGCCGGCCAGAAGGGTGGAAGGCCAGAAGGGTGGAATGGCGCCCGGGTGGTCGCGCCGTCGGCCCCCCACCGCGGCGGTCAGCAGAAGTCGGAGCGCTTCAGGCCGTGACGCTTCATCAGGGCGTAGAAATCGGTGCGGTGCTTGCCCGCCATGCTGGCGGCTTGGCTGACGTTGCCGCCCGCGGCGCGCAGGACGCGAATCAGATAGTTGCGGTCGAACCGGCTTCGCGCGTCGTGCATGGAGAGGAGGGCGGTGTCGGCGGGGGTGTGGTCGCCGGCGGGGGGGGGCTCCAGGGTGAACGCGTCTGCCTCCAGGCACTCGGTGTCGGCGAGGGCGACCGCCACCTCGATGCGGTTTCTCAGCTCACGCACATTGCCCGGCCACGGATATTGTTCGAGCCGTTGGAGGGCAGCGTCGCTGATGGTCAGGGGGTGGCCGTCGCCGAACTCGGTGAGGAAGTGGCGGACGAGGGGGGCGATGTCTTGTTGCCGGTCGCGCAGGGGGGCGAGGTGGAGGGGAAGGACGTCGATGCGATAGTAGAGGTCCTCGCGAAAAGTCCCATCGGCCACCTTGCGGCGCAGGTCCTGGTGGGTGGCGGCGATCACCCGCACGTCCACCGCCACCGGTTCTACCCCGCCGACCGGCATCACCTCCCGCTCCTGGAGGACGCGGAGGAGCTTGACCTGGGTCTCCAGCGGCGCGTCGCCGATCTCGTCGAGAAGGAGGGTGCCGCCGTGGGCGGCGCGGAAGAGGCCGAGGTTGGCAGTGTGCGCTCCGGTAAACGCACCGCGCTCATGGCCGAAGAGCTCGCTCTCCAGAAGGTTCGCCGGGATAGCGCCACAGTTGATCGCCCGGAAGGGGCCGAGGCGCCGGCCGCTGTAATCGTGCAGGGCGCGCGCCACCACCTCTTTACCGGTGCCGGTGGCGCCGGTGATCAGGACGGTGGAATCGACCCGGGCGAGCTTGCGCACCCGCTTCCACACCTCGCACATCGCCGGGCTGGCGGCGACGAAGGGAGCCTCCTCCGCCATCCGCTCGGCGGGTGTGGCGGCGCTGTGGCCGCGCAGGGCGGCGCGCACCCGCTGGACCAACTTCATGCCGTCGTACGGCTTGGCGAGGAAGTCGAAGGCGCCGGAACGGATTGCCTGGACCGCGCTGGCGATGTCGCCGTGGGCGGTGAGGATGATCACCGGCACCGCCGGCCACCGCTTGTGGACCGCCTCCAGGAGGTCGATGCCGCTCACCTTGGCCATCCGCAGATCGCTCACCACCGCGTCGGGCGGATCCGCGGCCACGATCTGGAGCGCCTCTTCGCCGCTGTTGGCGGTGGCCACTCCATACCCCTCGCTGGCGAGGCGCATGGTCAGGACCTCGAGAATGGCCGGGTCGTCGTCCACCAACAGGACCTTGGAGCGGGGCCCGGCGGTGTTACTCATGGCTCTCCTCCGCGGGTAGGGGGGCGAGGTCGATCGCTTTCAACCGTTCCATTTCATGCTCGAGAGAGAGGAGCTGCTTTTTCAGGCGGGCTTGGGCCGCCGCCGCCTTGGTCGCGCTGCGGGCGGCCGCTTGTTGGGCGTCGCGCTCGGATTCGTACGAGGTGAGGAGACCGAGAAGGGTTCGCGCCACCTCCCCGGCGCCGCCCGCCTGCGGTTCCAGCTCGCTCGCCTGGACCAGACAGCTGCGCGCCTCGGGTGCGGGGGTGGGGAGGGCCGGCGGCAGGTAGGCGAGGGCGCCGTGGAGCCAGGCGGCCGCGCGCAGGTGGCGGTCGGCGCCGGTGTCCTCGCGCAGGCGGTGGGCCGCCTCCCCCTCCGGGAACTGGACGCCGTAGGCGGACGTGGAGGGCAGCGGGCGCATCCACGGCCGGGGGGCACACCCCGCGGCCATCACCACCACGATGGCCACGCCCAGCCCCCTACGCATGCGCGACCTCCGCGGTCGCCGCTGGGATGCGCACCACGAAGCGCGATCCCTGGCTGGGGGTGGCGCGCACCTGCAGGGTGCCGCCGTGGTCCTCGACGATGAGCCGGGCGATCGCCAGGCCGAGGCCCGTGCCCGGCAGGGAGGCGTCGACGGTGCCTCGTTCAAAGCGCCGGAAGATGCGTTCCTGCTCCCCCTCCGGGATGCCGATCCCGGTGTCGCACACGCTGATCTCGACCCACCCGTTCGCGCCGCCGGCGAACCTCTCTCCCTCGAACCAGACCCGCCCGCCGGGGCGGTTGTATTTGACCGCGTTGCTAATGAGATTCGTGAAGACCTGCAGCAGCCGCTCTTCGTCGCCGCGGACGGCGATCCCGGGGAAGCGCGGCGGATCGATCGCGATCCCCTGGCGGGTGGCCAACAGGTGGGTCCCCTGGAGGGAACGGTGGAGGAGGTCGTCAACGGACACAGTTTGAAAATGGTACCCCATCTGCCCGGCCCGAATCCTGGAAAGATCGAGGATCTGAGCGGTGCGCCGTTGCATCCGGTCGAGCTCGTGGCGGCTGAGCTCCAGCAGCTTGCGCTGCCCCTCGCTGGTGGGACCCGCCGCCCCTTCGAGCATCAGGGCGTTCGCTTCGCGCAGGGAGGTGAGGGGGGTCTTGAGCTCGTGGGAGCAGTTGGCGAGGAACTCCTCCTTGAGGGCGTCGAGCTCGGCAAGCTGGCGGGCCATCTGATTGGCCGAACGGGCGAGTGCGCCGATCTCGTCGTCTCGCTCCACCCCCACCTGGTAGTTGAGCTCACCCTGGGCCCAGCGGCGGGTAGCGGTGTGGAGCTCGTGCAGCGGCCCGGTGACTCGGCGTGCGGTCCAGTAGGCGAACACTCCTCCCATTCCCATCACCATCACCCAGCCGCAGAGGCCGATGTGGAAGGCGCGGCGCACCGTCCGGTCGCTCTCCTGTAGGCGCGCCTCCATGCGCTCCTGCAGGCCGTCGCGTACCGCGTTGAGGCGATCGGCGACGCCGGTGAAGGTGGTGGTGAGGGCCTCGCCGCTGCTCGCCGTCAAGCGGGGGGGGGCCGCCGCCCGCTCCCACAGGGCGCGGTGGTCCTCCTGCGCCGCGCTCATCGCCGCGCGCCACTCCCCGTCGGGGAGTTGGCTGGCGAGGGTGGTCAACGCCGACTCGAGGTTCTGGCCTACCTGATCGGCGCGGCCGAAGAAGGCCGGGTCACGGGTGACCAAGCTCTTCTTCGCCAGACTCTCCTCGGCGCGGGCGAGTTGCAGGCAGCGACCGGTCTCCAGGTAGAGGGGCATGTCCTCGTGGAGGAGCTGGTCGACCTCCCGCCCGAGGGTGGCGAGATAGCCGAGGACGTATACCCCAAGGGCGGCGACCACCAACCCCAGGAGGAGGTAGCCGACGAGAAAGTTCAGGTAGAGGCGGCGAGAGAGCAGGGCAAAGAGGACCATGGGAGTCGGTCGGCGCGGGTCGATTGGGGGGCAAGAAGAGGCGGGCGCGAGTCCAGATCGGGAGCCGTGCGTCGTGCGGCGTGGGGCGAGGAGCCTGACGGATTGGGTCCCGACCCCCGCCGGCGCCTCCTTCCGCGCCATCGCAGTCGATCGCCCCAGTCCGACAGGTTCCGAGGACGATCGCCCATCATCGGGGCGGTCCGGAGAGGGGTCAACGCGGGCGTCGGAGCCGCCGAAGCGCCTCCTGTTAGTGTGCGGCAAACCGTTGTCGCATCTCCCTCCCTTCACTAAGGTCTCCTGCATGAATCATCTCTTTCGCCAGACCGGAACCCGCCGCGCGGCGCGCCTTGCCGCCCTCTTTCTCGTCACCCTGCTGGTGATCCCCGCCTGCCACCGCGACCAGGGCGGGGAGGCGGAACTGCGCTACAAGCGCGCCACGCGGCTGCTCGACGAGGGCAACGTGAAGGCGGCGGTGGTGGAGCTCAAGGCGGCCACCGCGGCGCGCGAGCAGTGGGCCCCGGCGCACCGCAAGCTGGGGCAGGCCTACCTCACCCTCGGCCGCTACGACAGCGCCCGCGACGCCCTGGCGCGCGCCGCCAGCCTCGCCCCGGAGGACGTGGAGATCGTCCTCGACCTGGCCGAGGCGGAGATCCACCTCGACCACCTCGACCAGGCGAAGAGCCACCTCCAGCGCTACACCCAGGGGGTGGGCAAGACGCCGCGGGTGGAGCGGCTGCTTGGCGCCCTCGCCGGGCGTCAAGGCGACGCCGGGGCGGCGCGCACCCATTTGGAAGCGGCCCTGGCGGCGGACCCCGATGCACCGGCGACGCGCCTGGAGCTCGCCCGCCTGGCGGTGGCCGGTAATGATCTGGAGGAGGCGGCGCGCCAGCTCGGCGCGGCGGCCAAGGACCACCCGGACGACCTCCAGCTCCAGTACGGCCTCGCCGAGGTGGCGATCCGCCAGGGCGACCTGGGGGAGGCGAACCAGATCCTCGACCGGATCTCCAAGATCGACGACCAGCAGCTCCTCAACCGTCTGCTGAAGGTCGAGAACCTCATGCGCCTCGGCCATGACGACGACGCCCTGACCGAGGCGACGAGCCTCGCCACGGCCTACCCGGCGCTCGGTCGTGCCCACCTCCTGCGCGGCGTCTTGCTGCTCAAGGCCAACCGGCTACCCGACGCGGTGGAGGCGCTCAGCCGCGCGACCGCGGCCGATGGCAAGGATGGCGCCGCCTGTTTCTATCTCGGCTCGGCCCTCCTCGCGGCGGGCAAGGGGGAGCAGGCGCGGGCGCAGCTCACCCGCGCCACCGCGCTGCGTCCGGACTACCCTATCGCCCAGGCCCTGCTCGCCGAGGCGCACCTGGCGGTGGGCGACACCGCGGCGGCCCAGCGTGTCGCCACGGTGCTGATCGCTGCCCACCCGGAGTTGCCCATGGCGCGCCTGGCGGAGGCGGATGTGGCGGCCGCGGGCGGCGATCTCGACGGCGCGGCGACGCGCCTTGGCAGGCTAGTTGCGGATCAGCCCGAGTGGCTCGAGGGGCGCCTCCACCTCGCCCGGGTGGAGGCGAAGGCGGGCCATCAGGAGGCGGCGCGCGCGGCGTACACGGCGCTGGTCGAAGGGGGTGGGCCGGTGCCCCTCTATCTCGAATACGGCCAGTTCCTCGCCGGCGGTGGCGCCTGGACGGAGCTGTTGCACGTCGCCGAGGTGGCGCTGGTGGCCCACCCGGGGGTTGCGGCGCTGCTCAATCTCCAGGGGGTCGCCCTCGCCGCCCTCGATCGGGGCGCGGCGGCGGAACCTGTCTTTCGCGCCGCCTTGGCGGCGGAGGCGGGCCACGGCGCCGCGGCGGTCAACCTGGCCAAGCTGGTGGCGAAGGCGGGGCGGGAGGGCGAGGCGATCCCGATTCTGCGCGCCGCAATCGCGGCGAATCCGCAGGAAGCCGCGTCGCGCAGCCTCCTCGCCGACCTCCTGTTGAAAGAGGGCAAGGCGGCGGAGGCGATCGACCTCTACGAGGCGGCGGTGAAGGCGAACGCGAGTCCGCGCGATCTGGCCCGCCTCATCGTCCTTTATCTGCGGGCGGAGCGCGCGGACGGGGCGGTGCGGACCGCCCGCCGGCTGGTCACCGAGCAGCCGACGCTGGCCGGCGCCCACCTCCTCCTCGTCCAGGCCCTCGCCTCCTCCGGCCGCACCGAGGAGGCGCTGGCCGAGGCGCAGCTCCTCGACAAGATGGCGTCCACCTGGCCGCCGGGGCTGAACCAGGAGGCGGCGTTGCTGGCGGTGGCGAAGCGGACCGACGAGGCGATCGCCACCTGGGAGCGCTCCCTCGCCAGCCAGCCCGAGCAGACCGCGGTCCACATCGACCTGGCGCGCTTGCTGCTGTCGCTCTTTAAGGGCAAGGAGGCGGTCGCCCATGCGCGGCTGGTGGTGGGGGCAACCCCCGCGGATCCCATCGCCCACCTCCTCTTGGGCCGCAGCCTGGAGGTGGCCGGCGACAAGGTTGCGGCCGAGAGCGCCTTCGAGCGCGCCCGCTCCCTCGCGCCGGCGGCGCCCGCGGTCCTCACGGAGATCGCCGAGTACCGCCTGCGCCGTGGCGATTCCGCGGCTGCCGAGGCGCTTTACGAGCAGGTCTTGAAGGGCGAGCCACGCCACGCGGCGGCCCTCCTGCGCCTGGCGATGATCGCCGAGCACGACGGCCACTACGACGAGGCGGCGCGCCGTTACCGGCGTCTCCTCGTCGCCCAGCCGGAGGATGTGGTCGGTCTGAACAACCTCGCGTGGATCCTCGCCGACAAGCTCGATGCGGCCGGCGAGGCGGTGACCCACGCGCAAGAGGCGAACCGCCTCAAGCCGGACCAGTGGTGGCTCCTCGACACCTGGGCGTGGGCCCTGGGCAAGGCGGGCGAGGCAGAGCAGGGGCTGCGGCGCGTCGACCAGGCCCTCGCCCAGCGTCCCGACAGCCCGACCCTCCACTACCACCGGGCGGTACTTCTCGACGCGCGGGGCGATCGGGTGGGGGCGGTGGTGGAGGCGAAGCGCGCCCTGGAGATCACCTCCGAGTTCCCCGAGGTGGAGGCGGTCCGTACCCTCCTTGCCCGGTTGCAACGGTAGGCCCCAATCTCGGCGTCCCCACCCTGCCTCCCCGCGGCGGGGGCGGAGGTGGTTCCATCCCCCACACTCTTTGACGTCGATCCCGCCGATCCCTCGCCGATGAAATACATCGCCGTTTGCCAGGATGACGTCCTCCATGGCTTCCTCATTGCCCAGGCGCATGGGGGCGAGCAGATCCGTTTTCTCGTCACCTCCGGTCAGGCGCGGGCGCGGATGGCCGACGCTGGCCTCGACGTCCACAAGGTGACCCTCGCCGGCCGCCGCTGGCTGGCCACGGCCGAGCCCGAGGCGGGTGATGTCTTCATCCTTTACCTCCACGACGATCGGCAGGTGCGGCGTCTGGTCCAGATGGTCACCGAGCAGGTGCCGGAGTGCTCGATCATCCCGATCCTCCACTCGCACCTCGCGTACGACCTGCCCGAGGGGCCGCGCATCCGGCCGATTTACACCCACGACCTCTTCTCCGAGCACGGCACCCAGATCCTCCACCTACAGACCACGCGCAACCGGGTGCAGGCGATCCGCGACCACTTCGCGGACAAGGAGCGGGTCCTGGTGTTGCTCCACGACGATCCGGACCCCGACGGCATCGCCGCCGGTCTCGCCCTGCGCGCCCTCCTGGGGCGCACCGCGCGCACTTGCCCCCTGGCGAGCTACAAGCCGGTGACCCGCCCGGAGAACCTGGAGATGCTGGAGCGGCTGGCGGTCGACATCCTCCCCATGGCCGAGGTGGACCTGAGCCGCTACCCGGCGATCGCCACCGTGGATGTGCAGCCGGCCTACTTCGGCGACCGCCACCCGAAGGTCGACCTGGTGATCGACCACCATCCGGAGCTCAAGGGGTACCAGGCGAGCTTCCGCGAGATCCACACCTCCTACGGCTCGTCGTCGACGATGATGACCGAGTTTCTGCGTGCCGCCGAGGTGGAGATCAACCAGCGCCTCGCCACCGCCCTCTTTTACGCGGTGAAGACCGACACCCAGTTCCTCCAGGGGACCCACCACCTCGCCGACCTCGACTCCTTCTTCTATCTCTACGCCCGCGCCAATCGGAAGGCGATCAGCGAGATGGAGCGGGCGCAGCTCCCGGCGGCCGACATCGACCGGATCTGCCGGGCGCTGTTGGCGCGCCACCTGGTGGGCGACACCCTCTTTGTCCACGCCGGGCCGGTGCAGCGCGACGACGTGATCACCCAACTCGCCGACATCTGCCTGCGCTTCGAGGGGGTGGCGTGGGTCTTCTGCTCCGGCCTCCTCGACACCACCTTGGTGGTGGCGATCCGCAACGTCGGTTACCTGAAGAATGCCGGTGAGGTGGCAACCAAGGCGTTCGGCGATGTGGGCAACGCGGGCGGTCGGCGGACCATGGCGAAGGCGGTCATCCCCCTGGTGGCCCTCCGCCCCCTGATCGGCTCCCTCGGTGAGTCGAAGCTCCGCTCGTTCATCGAGGAGCGGGTCCTGGCGGATCAAGCGGTCGCCGCCTCCACCGCGTAGGTGAATCTCGCCATGGCCCGTTGCCGCTGGATCGCGCCCCTCCTCGGGGTGGCCGCCCTGCTCCTCGCGCGGGGAGCGATCGCGGCGGTGCCACCCCCGCCGCCGGGGCTCGGGCCGGCGGTGGCCGCGGTGCGTGACGAGCGGTTCGCGGACGCGGCCGACATCCTCGCCGCCCTCGACCCGGCCACCCTGCCGGAGGCGAGCCGGCCGGCGCGGGACCTGCTTCTGGGCTACTGCCTGTCGGAGACCGGCGAGGACGGTGGTGCCTACCCCCTGTTGGAGGGGGCGGCCGCCGCCTTCCCGGCGGTCGCCGCCACGTTCCATTACCGCGCCGCCGTCGCCGCCCTCGACGAACGGCGGTTCGATTGGGCGCGCGCCAGCCTGGATCGCCTCTTCGCCCTTCCCGAGTCGCGCCTCACCGTGCCGGCCTTACGCCTCAAGGCGCGGGTCGAGAAGGAGGCGGGAGATCGCCAGGCGGCCCTCGCCGCCCTCGACCGCTACCTCGCCTTCGACGGCGGCCAGGACGACGTCGGGGCGCTCTTCGACAAGGCCGGCCTGCAGGCGGAGGTCGGGGCGTACCGTCAGGCCCAGGCCACCTACCAGCAGGTGTGGATCGATTACCCGAGCGACGACCTTGCCGCCGCGGCGGTGCGCGCCCAGCGGAGTCTGGAGCGCCACGCCCCCATCCCCTGCGCCGGTGCTGAGGATCTCTACGCCCGGGCCCAGCGCGCTGCCCGCGCCTACCACCACGAGGAGGTGATTCGCTCGGTTCATCTTCTCGCCCGCCGTGCCCCGAACTTCGCCCAGATGGATCAGGCGGAGCTCCTTTGCGGACGCGCCGAGGACCACCTGCATCGCTTGGATCGCGCCGCCGCCACCTTCGAGCGCGCGGCGATCCGCTTCCCCCAGTCGCCCCTCGTGGCCGAGTACCTCTACCGCGAGGCACAGGCGCGCCTGCGCCTGCGCGAGGTGGACCGCGCCACCCGCCTCGCTTCGGCCCTCGCCCACCGCTTCCCGCACGACCCCAACACCGGTCTGGCGCTCTACATGCTCGGTAAACACCACCACCTGCGCGGCGAGCCCGAGGTGGCGCGCCAGTGGCTGGGCCGCCTCGTCCAGCTCCAGCCCAAGGGGGGGCAGACCGACGTGGCGTGCTGGCGCCTGGGCTGGATTGCCTACCAGGCGGGGGAGTGGGAGGAGGCGCGCCGCTGGTTCACCACCGTGGTGGAGCGGTTCGGCCACACCTCCAGCTTGCGGGTGGAGGCGCTCTACTGGGCGGGCCGGTGCGCCGAGCGGGTCGGCGAGCGGGCGGCGGCGGTCGAGCTGTACCGGCGCACCGTGGCACCGAACCGCTGGGACTACTTCGCGCAGGCGGCGATGGCGCGCCTCGCCACCTTGGAGAGCGGACCGGCCTCGCCCCCGGACGTAGCCTTTCGCCTGGTCACCACGGCCACTCCCCTGGCCGAGCCGCGCCCGACGCCGGCCCTCTCCCGTGCCCTGCTCTTCGCCTCCCTCGGTCTCGACGCCATCGCCCGCAACGAGATCACCGACCTTCTGCGCCATGTCCCCCTCGAGCCCCCGGAGCGGCTGCCGTACATCGTCTTGCTCAGCGAGCTTGGCGACCACCAGGCGGCCCTCGCGGAGCTGCATCGCTACTACGGGAGTGCCCTGATCCGCGGCGAGCAGGACCTACCGCCAGCCTTCTGGCGCGCCGCCTACCCCCTGCCGCGGCGCCGCCTGTTGGAGGCGGAGGCGCGCCAGTACCACCTCGACCCCTACCTCCTCGCCGCCCTCATCACCCAAGAGAGCGGCCACAACCCGAAGGCGTACTCGCCCGCCGGCGCCCACGGCCTCATGCAGCTCCTCTGGTCCACCGCCCAGCGCATGGCGCGGGAGGTGAACCTTCCCCTCCAGCGGCCCAAGGAGCTCTTCGACCCGGCGGTCAACCTCCGCCTCGGCTCCCGCTACCTCGCCGACCTTCTCGAACGGTTCGACGGCGATACCGCCGCGGCGCTTGCCGCCTATAACGCGGGCGAGCACCGGGTGGAGGAGTGGCGGCTTCAGGGGCCGCGGGAGACCCCGGAGTTCATCGCCACGGTCCCGTTCAGCGAGACCCAGCGGTACGTCGAACGGGTCCTCAGCCACCACCGTGCCTACCAGGCAATCTACGGGGAGGGTGCGGCCACCCCGGACCCCGGCGGACCGGGCTAGCCGCCTGCGGACGGTGACGATCCGGTGCCGAGGCGAAGCGGGCGCGAGCCCGCTTCGCCGCCGTAGACCGGGCCAAAGTCCGGCCGCCTTCCCGGGAATGGCGTGCGCTCACCGTCGATCGCCGCCATCGCGCCGATCCCCTCCTCCCGTCGCCATCCCGGGTTCCTAGCGACCTCGTTGGGTGTCGCTGGGGGTAAGGATAAAGTTTCGCCCCTCGTCCTCGTTGACCCGTTTTAGAAACTCACACTGCAAACAACTCATGAGCTTTTTGGCAAAGGTTCCCTGTTGATCGCCGTGACAAAAGGTTCCCGCGATCGCCCAACAAAAGCGACCACCGCATTCACCCTGATTGGTTCCGTCGTACTCGGAAGGGAGCGCGGCGGGGCAGACGCCAAACTGCTCGGCGTGCTTGCCGCTTGGCTCCCGGCCGCACTGCTTGATCTCCCAGCAATTATTTCTTTCCAAGGGTTGTCACCTAAAACTAGTATTTATTTTATTAATTCGATTTATCGAATCGCCCGCGTCCAGGGTGGTCGTGTATGGGCCATCTTCGGTACTTCGGGGGAAGCGGAAAGGAAGATAAGAAATAGAGTCATGAACCGTTATTGATACCGTTTTCGGTGTTGCCGTGTCTACCTCCTCGGGCAACGGTTTTGTGCGTTGCACGGTGGTCGAGGGGTTCGGCAGGGTAGGGCGCCATCTATTGATGACCGGATCTTCCGACACCTGGGGGGGGCGGGCGCCATCCATGCCCCGGGGAGCCGGCGCATCTTTCCTGCAGCGACGGGGGGTTGTGCCGAGGATGGGGGGTGGCACGCGACCTGCTTAGAGGGGGCCTAAGGTCGTTGCCATGGGTCGCCTCTCCTGCCTCGTCGTCGTCGCCTCCCTCCTCCTCGCAGGAGCCGTGTCCGCTCAGGTCCACACCGCCGCGCTCCCCCCGACCGCGGTGGTGCAGGCCGAGCGGCCGCGGTTGGCGGACGACTGGGCGGCGGTGGTGCTGTACCGCGCCTTGCGCGATGAGCTCATCGACGCCGACCTGTCGAGCACCTCCCTCCACTATCGCCTGCCACTCTCCTGGGCGCGCATTGCGGGGGGGGCGACGCCCGTCCCGGCGGTGGCTCGTCACCTCTCCTGTTCCCTCACCGCCGACGTTTTTGACCTCGCGGTCGGGATCGATCTGGGCCACCCACGCGGCTGGGGCGGGTGGGTGAAGGTGGACCTGGACGACCATCGGGTGGTGGTGGAGGCGGCGGCCAACGGGCTCCACTACGGGGTCACCTACGATCAGGGCGGCACCGTGCAGGCGCTGCTCCGCATGCCGTTCTAGCTGGCCGCTTCCCTTGCGGGTCGCCAGTACGGGCTCGGCGGGGTGGGCGAGACGGTCCAGCGGCGGGCCACCCCTGGGCTGTGGGGGGATGGGGTGATCACCCAAATGCGGGTCTGGACGCACCGGCATTTGGTGGGTCGCTGAACCGTTTCGTCCGGGTCGCTTCGTGGCGCCACCACTTACGGGTGGCATAGCGGATGCATCGAGACGGGGAGTCGGGCAGGAGGTTGGTTTTGCCCTACCCGGTCGTTCCCCAGCGTCGTCCGTGGGGGACGACTTCGCGGAGGTTCCATGGCCCCGGGCGGTGCCAGAGACGTGGCGATCAGTCGCCGGTGGGCGGGCGGCCAGGGTGCGCGCGGTCCGCCGCCGCAACTCCCCCCTCACCGCGGAGTCCGTGCCCGCAAGTCGCGGTGAGGATCAGGTGTTGCGCTTTCCCGGGCACAACCCACCCGTAGGAGGAGATCCACCATGCGCTACCCAGTCCTGACCACCGTCGCGGCGTTCGCCGTCGCCGTGGGCGGTGCGCTGCCCGTCACCGGCGCGCCCATTTTTTACAACCAGCTCTCCGCGGAGAGCCAAAAGTGCGTCGAGTGCCACCAGGAGTCGACCCCGGTCCTTGACCAGCAGTGGGGCGAGAGCCGCCACCACCGCGGCAACGTCGGCTGCTACGAGTGCCACGGGGTCAACACCGACGCCACCAACGCCCTCGACCACAACGGCTTCAAGATCCACGTGATCGTCACCCCGAAGGATTGCTCCCGTTGCCACGAGCGCCCATACGCGGAGATGGAGAACAGCCACCACGCGAAGGCGGGCGAGATCCTCGGCTCGTTGGATAACGTGCTGGCCAACGTGGTGGAGGGGAACAAGAAGTTCTATGGCAAGTCGGCACTGGCGGTGAACGGCTGCCTCCAGTGTCACGGCTCGGAGGTGAGGCTGAAGGACGGTGAGCCCACCGTGGATACATGGCCCAATGACGGCATCGGCCGGCTAAACGTGGATGGTTCCCGTGGCTCCTGCAGCTCGTGTCACATGCGCCACACCTTCTCCGTGGCCCAGGCGCGCCAGCCGGAGACGTGCGGCCGTTGCCACCTGGGGCCCGACCATCCGCAGAAGGAGATCTACGAGACGAGTCGGCACGGCATCCTCTATGCCGCCAACAAGGACAAGATGAACATGGACAGCTCCAAGTGGGTGGTGGGGGTCGACTACTGGGCCGCACCCACCTGCGCCACCTGCCACATGAGCGCCACCAAAGAGCTGCCCTCGACTCATGACGTCGGGGCGCGGATCTCGTGGAACAACCGGCCGTCGGTCTCGGTCCGCCCCGAGGTCACCGACGCCAAGCTCGGACTGACCGACAAGCCGGACTGGAAGCAGCGGCGGGCGGCGATGAAGGACGTCTGCCAGGCGTGCCACAACGAGAAGTACGTGAGCAACTTCTACGAGCAGTACGACGGCCTGATCCAGCTCTACAACGAGAAGTTCGGCGAGCCGGGTGAAAAGCTCTACGGGCTCCTGAAGGATGGCGGCCTGATCACCGCCCAGCCGTTCGACGAGAAGATCGACTGGGACTGGTTCCTCATCTGGCACCACCAGGGCCGCCAGGCGCGCCACGGGGCGTCGATGATGCAGCCCGACTACACCCACTGGCACGGCCTCTTCGAGGTGGCGGAGGTCTTCTACTCCGAGTACATCCCCGAGGCGCGTGAGCTTGTGGCGGCGGGGCTCAAGGCGGGTGGCACCAAGGCGCAGGCGGCGGGGAAGGTCAACGCCTACCTCGAAGAGCTGCTCAATAGCGACAACCACCGCTGGTACATTGGCAAGCTCAGTGCCGAGGAGAAGGCTGCGGACGCCAAGGAGCGTGAGGCGTTCAAGGCGCGGTACGCCAAGTAGGCGGCGGTGGACGGCGGGTGGGGTCCCGCGACCCCACCCCGTGGTACATGGCGCCGCGCGGGAGGGTGGTGTGTGCTCCCGCGCGGCAGGGCGGCCGGCG
>MNYW01000009.1 GCA_001873295.1 Nitrospirae bacterium CG2_30_70_394
CCCTCCCGGCCCGCACGGTGGTCGGCGGTTCGCCCGCCTCTGCCGTCGCTCCCCCCGCACCTCCCCTCCGCGCCTTCGCGCGACACCCGCCCTCCCGGCCCGCACCTCGCGATTGCTGCGCCCGCGCCCCCCTCCTCCCCCTTCCTACTTCCTACTTCCTACTTTCCTAGGAGGGAGAAGGTGGCGGCGGCAAGCGCCGCGGCCACCGGCAGGGTGGCAACCCAGGCGAGGGCGATGGTGGCGATCATCCGCCACTTTGCATTGCCGGTAGCCCCGCCGATACCGGCCAAAGCGCCACACGCGACGTGGGTGGTCGATACCGGAACCCCCCAGCGCGAGGCGACGATCACGAAGAAGGCGGTGACCACGTTGGCGGTGAACCCCTGGCCCTCGTTCATGGCGGTGACGCGGTGGCCAACGGTCTCGGCCACCCGCCGCGCGGCGAGGAGACCGCCAACCCCGATCGCCACCGCGCACGCGACGATCGCGTGGTCGCTCCCGAGCGCGCCAACCCCGGCGAGCAGGGCGGCGATCTTCGGCGTGTCGTTGAGGCCGCGGGCGAAGCTCACCGCCACGGCGCTCGCGTAGTGGAGCCCATCGAGGAGCGCCTGCGCCTGCACCCCCACCACCCGGCCGGTGTAGCGGTGGGCGCATTCGCCGGCGGTCGCCGCGGTGAGCTGGATCTGCCTCGTCTCCACGGCGATGGCACAAGAGCCGCCCGCGGGCGCCAACACCGGCGCCACCTCTCCCACGCACAGGCAGCTCTCCCTGCCCACCCCGAGGAACCGCCGGCCATTACGCAGCAACGGATAGAGCAGCGCCGCCCCGCCGAGGGCGAGCACGGGACTGGCAAGCAGCGGCACGACGAAGGTGTGGATGAGGGGCGCAAGGTGGACGCCCCCCCCCGCGGCCAAGCCGCCGCCGATGAGCGCCCCCACCAAAGCGTGGGTGGTGGAGACAGGCATCCCAATGCGGGTGGCAAGCAAAATCGTCGCCGCCGCCCCCACCGCCACCGCCGGCAGAAAGGCGGGATCGGCGAGGGCGGTCGCGGCGACCAGCCCCTTACCGGAGAAGGCGGCGAGCAGCCCCTTCGCCGCCACCAGCGCCGCAAGGGAGCCGAGCAACGTCGCCACCGTCGCCACCGCCAGGGCGCGCCGGTAGTCGCACGTCGCGCTCCCGAAGAGGGTCGCCACCCCCTTGAAGTTGTCGTTAGCGCCGTTGGCGTAGGCGAGCAAAAGAACCGCAACGACGAGGACCAAGGAGGTGGTCATGGAACCTCTGGAAAAGAGTGGCCACCGGCGGTGCACGGCTGCGATACGCCCTGGCCAAGGAGATCGCCCACCCCAAGCAGGGCTTGCCAACGTGGGACCAAAGCGGCGAGATCGGCGGGGGTGTCGAGGTCACCCAGAAGGGGCAGCTCGGCCACGGTACAGGCGGCAGTGGCGAGGCGGGCGCGGGTGGTGGCGAGGGTCGCGGGGGTGGACCACGGAATCTGGTCGAAGCAGGCCGCCACCGGCCGGCTCAGGCCGAGGAGGTAGTAGCCGCCGTCCGTCGCCGGTCCCACCACCGCGTCGTGGCGGGCCAGCAGCGTGAAGGCGCGAGCGAGGAGGTCGGTGGAAAGGTCGAGGCAGTCGCTCCCGATCGCCACCACCCGCGCCGCCCCCGTGGCGAAGGCGCCAGCAAACGCCACCCGCAGGCGTACGCCGAGGTCGCCGGACGCCTGCGGGTGCGCGCGCCACGGCTCGCCGAGCCACTGGCCCACCGCCGCGACCCGCTCCGGCGGCGCCACCAAGGCCACATGCTCCAACCCCGGCCGCGCCAGCCTGCCCGCCTCGGCCGCAACCCTCGTCGCCATCCGCCGGTAGAGCGCCGCGGCCCCGGCCGGGCCGAGGGCTGGGATCAGCCGCGTCTTCGCCCTCCCCGCCTCGGGGAAGCGAACGAAGAGGAGGAGCCGCTCCGCGCAAGGTCGAGGGTGCAACATGGTCTTCACCGCCGGGGGACGAAGGAGGTGACGGGCAAGACCTTACCTTGCCGGGTTGCGCCACGAGCGGCGCAAGAGTGGGTTGCCCGTAAAGGTCACCAACCGACCCGGACCGAGTTGGCGATGGCCCACCGTCGCCGCGCTCCGCACGACCTCCGCCCGCGCCGGGCCACCCTCCACCCCACCTGCCACTCGGGCGACGCCTTCGAGCCCTTTGGGACTCGCCATCCCTTTTCTCCACGCCTCTTTGTGTCGTCCACGAGATTTCCTCAGCAACAGCCGCCGCTGGGGGTGCAGCACGGGGTGGAGACCGTCTCGCCGTCCGGGTCGGTGACGACAAACTGGCCGACGTACGGCGGGTGGCAGAGCTTGGCGGCGGTGTCGGTGCACACCGCCACCACGGCGCCACGCGGGAAGAAGTGGCCCTCCTCGTCCGAGACCCCCTTGTACGGCCCGACGTAGGTTGCCTCCTGGCCGGTGAAGACACACCCCTGGCGCTTCTCGAACTTGTAGGCGCGCACGGTGACCGAGAAGAAGCGGTACCCCTCCACCTCCCGCCAGAAGGTGCGCGACAACAGCTCGATGCCGTAAAAGCCGGCGCGCTCCAAGAAGGCGAGCAGCTCGTCCTCGGTAAGCGCCCCGGAGATGCACTCGCCCCACAGGCGCGGGTCCTGGCGCTGCGCCGGGGCCACCGCCTCCACAGCGACGATGTCGGAGAAGACCAACCGGCCGTGGTCCTTCAAGACCCGCCAGATCTCGGAGAAGACCCGCTTCTTGTCCGGTGACAGGTTGATCACGCAGTTCGAGGTGACCAGGTCCACGGAACGCTCCGCCACCGGGACCTCTTCCAGAAACCCCTTGCGGAAGTCGACCACGTCGAAGCCGAGCTTTGCCGCCACCTGCCCCTGGTACCCGCGCGCCACGGCGAGCATCGCGTCGGTCATGTCGACGCCAATCGCCTTGCCCTCCGCACCGACCTGGCGCGCCGCGGTGAAGACGTCGATGCCGGCGCCCGAGCCGAGGTCGAGGGTGGTCTCGCCGGGTTGGATTTGGGCGGCACCGATAGGTGAGCCGCAGCCATAGAAGCGGTCGATCACCTCTTGCGGGATATGGTCGATCGCCGCGGGGTCTGGCTGGACCGGGCAGCAGAGGTCCGCCTGCGGCACCTCTGCTGCCGAGCCGTAGAAGGCGCGCACCTTGGCGCGCGGCGCGTCGAGATCAAAGGAGACGACGCACTCGGAGTGGGAGAGGGCGACCGCGGGGATCGGCTCGGCGCTGGCGCAGTGGATCGACCCCTCGCCCATGGCGGTGAACAGCAAAGGCGCGTCGAAACCGGAGCGGCCGTTGGTGTGCAGCCGTTTGCGCTCGGCCACGCGGGCGAACAGGGCGTCGCGGATGAGGGCCTGGTGCAGCTCGCAGTACGGGTCGTCGGCGAGCAGGTCGCCGCCCCAGAAGTAGCTGTGCTCCACGTCGCCGCCACCGCACAGGTACTTGAAGGAACAGCCGATGCACTGGCCCTTCGCCTCGACGGTGGCGGCGCGGAACCGGTGGGCCACCGGGCTGTCGCGCCACAGCTCCGCCAGCGGGGTGGCGAGGACGGAGCCAAGGCAAAGATCCGCCTCCCCGGCGGTGGAGGCGGAGGGGAAACAGCGGCCGTCCCAGCTCACGCACAGGGAGGTGATACAGGCGTTGGAGAGGTCGCGGCGCACCCCTGCTGGGACGTTGAGGCGGCTCTTTACCGCCTCCACGTTGTCGATCGTGACCCCCGCCTCCTGGCCCGCGGCGACCGCCGCGCGCACTACCTCGATCACCTTCGCCACCGGCGGCGCGCTGCCGGCGAGGGCGCGGCCGCGGCGGTGCATCCACAGGAGGTGGTGGTGGCGAACGCCGAGGGTACCGGCCAACCGGGTCACCGCCGCCACCTCGTCCGCGTTGACCGCGGTGACCACGGTGGTGAGGGTCACCGCCAGCCCACCGTCGAGCGCGTTGCCAATCCCGGCCAGCGCGCGATCGAAACCACCCTTGCCGCGCACCGCGTCGTGGCTCGCGGCGCTGGCGCCGTCGATGGAGACCTGGAGGCGCAGGCGCGCGCTGTCCAGCTCCGCGAGGGCGGCGACGCGGTGGCCGGTGAGCGGGATGCCATTGGTGAGGATGACCAGCTCCGCCTCCGGATCGGCGAGGATCGCCCGCGCCAGCTCCACCGCGTCCGGACGAAGCAGCGGCTCGCCGCCGGTGAGGTAGAAACGGCGCACCCCAAGGCCACGCGCCTGGGCGATCACCGCCAGCCACCGATCGGTGGGCAGACCCAAGTCGCCATCCGGCCCGGACGAGACGAGGCAATGGGTGCAGGCGAGGTTGCAGGAGTTGTTCGTGTGCAGCCACACCTCCTCCAGGCGCGCCTCGCCCAGGTGGGCGGCGCGGCCGGCGTAGGGCTTGGCCACGATCGGCGCGGTGGCGAGGAGACCGTGGCGCAGGCCATCGCCCACCAAGGTGGCGACGTGGTGGTACGCCTTCACCGGGTCGAGGTCGTACGCGGCGCGGTACCGCTCCACCAGGGTGCTGAAGGGGGTACCGCCGTTGAGCGAGGTGAGCAGCTCCGCGCCGCGCCGGTCGGTGGCTCCCCAGTTCGGCCCCGCCGGGTCGATCACCACGAAGGCGGAGCCGCGGCTCTCCACGTGCAGGTGGGGGGCGTGGATCACCGTGGTGGCCTCAAGTTTCATCGTGGACTCCGGGTGGGGGGTGGATGATCGGGCGCGGCGCCGCGACCACAGCAGGTTCGCGACCACGGACCGGCGCGCGCAGGCCAGCGAGGCGCGCGGTGGGTAGCCCGCACCGCTCACCGAGACGCAAAAGCTGGTTGCGCACCGTGGTCCGCACGATGCCGTCGCGCTGGCAGCGGCGCGCCGAGGTGGGCAGGGCAAGGGGGAGGATGGTGACCCGCCCGGCAAGACGCGCCGCGCGCACGAGCTCAAGGTCTTCGAAGAGGGGCTCCTCGCAAAAGCCACCGAGGGCCGCGAAGGTGGTACGGCGGAGGAAGAGCCCCTGGTCGCCGTACGGCAGGCGCAAGAGGTAACCGCGCAGGCGGACCCCCGCCTCGACCACGCGATAAAGCCAACCCCGCGCATCGAGGGCGAAGCGGAAGGCGCCGAGGGCGGTCTCGGGGTCGGCCAACGCGCGGCGAATCGCGGTCGCCGCCCCCGCGGGTGGCTCACAGTCGGCGTGCAGAAACCAGAGGAGGTCGCCGCGAGTCGCGCGCGCGCCGGCGTTCATCTGGCGGCCCCGCCCCGCCTCGCACTCCACCACCCGCACGCCGGAAAGGCTGCGGGCAATCGCGCACGTCGCGTCCCGCGAGCCGCCGTCGACCACCACCACCTCGATCGGCCCGACCTGGCGGGTGAGGGCGGCGAGGCAGGAGGGCAACTCGCGCTCCTCGTTGAGGGTGGGGATCACCACCGACACCAGCGGCAACACCGCGCCAGCCCCCGGCGCGTGGCCCCCCCGCCAAGCGGTCTTTGCGCCCCCGCCACGGGGGGGTGACGCGCTCGGAAAATCGGCGCAACCCGCCATCCCGGGGTGCACCGCGAAGAGGGGGTGCTCGCCATCAGATCCCATTCAACCTCCAGTCGTAGTCGAGGTAGTCGATCCGCACCTCGCCCGCGTGCGCGGCCAGCCGGAGGCGGCTGTCGGGCGCCAGGAAGGGGGTGACGAAGGTCGTCACGGTCTGGCCGGCCTCGAAGTCGGCGCGGAACCACTTGAAGATCGCCGACAGGTAGAGGGTCTCTCGGTCGCTGAACAGGCCGCGGGCGCGCGCCACCCGCGCCCCCTTGACCGGATCGATGAGGAAGCGGCGGGTCGCCGCATCGAGCTGCGCATCCAGACGCGCGGCGACGTACGCCTCGGCGGCGAGGTCGGGACATGACTTGGAGGCGCAGTTGATCGCGAAGTGGATGCGCGGCTCGCCGAACTTGGCGCGCAAAATCTCGTTCTCGATCTCCTCCAGGGAGTACCGCTTCCCGCCCACCGTCCACTCCTGCTCCGTCCAGCGCCGCGGGATCTCCTTAATCGAGCGGATCTGCGGGTAGCGGCGGAGGATCAGCTTCACCGTGGCGGCGTTGTAGGCGTTGATCCACAGGGCGAGCTGCGCGGCGCGCGCCAGCCCCTCGGGCGGCGCGCCGACGAGTTCGGCGAGGTAGCGATCGAGCTCGCCTTCGTGCGCCTGCATGCAGCCGTAGTCCACCACCCCGTTGCGGACGAAGCTCCGCAGCAGGCCGTCCCACGGCGCGTGCATCCCAGCGTCCGCCGCGGGCAACCGGAGCGGCGCGTCGCAGGTGGCGGCGGCGTGGGCGGCGGCGGCGCACAGCAACCACAGCACCAGCGCGCAACCACGAAGCGAAACTCGGACAAGACGGCGTCGAACAGGCGCGGCCGAACCCACCTGCCGGGACGGTATCAACGCCGAGCCACAAGGGCGCAGAGACGCCACGGGGTGAGCGGCCGTGGCGGGGGCCGGCCCCTTGGGTCGCCGCCGCGGCGAGGCCGCGTGGGCGAGCGGGCGGAACGATTCCGCCGAACCGCCCTGGTCCCTCCCCCCGCGCGGTGAACCGCCCTCCAGCCCCAGTGGCAGACTGCCCGGCGCCAGCGAGGAGTTTGCTCCCTCGCCGACCTCCCCGGTTGCGCCTTCGCGCCTTCGCCTCTTTGCGTTCACCCACCCCATGGCGCTCTCCCGGTTCTACCGCGTCCATGCCAGCCAGCGGGCGAGCCAGCGGCCAACCCGCGGGGTGAGGCGGGTGCGGTTGTAGGCGTCGCCGAGGCGCTTGAGCACTTCGGCTTGGGTCGGATACGGATGGATCACCTGCGCGAGGGTGGCGAGCCCCTTGTGCGCCACCATCAAGGCGGTGATCTCGCTGATCATCTCGCCGGCGTGGCGCGCCACCACGGTCGCGCCGAGGATGCGATCGCTCCCCTCCTCCACCACCACCCGGGCGTAGCCGCGGGTTTCGCCGTCGAGGATGGCGCGGTCGACCTCCGCCAGGGGCTGGGTGAAGGTCTGGCTGTGCAGGCCGCGCGCCGCGGCCTCGTGTTCGTCGAGTCCGACGTGGGCGATCTCCGGGTCGGTGTAGATCGACCACGGCACCACCAGATGGCTGTTCCGCGCCCGGCCGTGGAACAGGGCGTTCTGCAGGACGATGCGCGCCTGGGCGTCGGCGGTGTGGGTGAACTTGAAGGGTGAACCGATGTCGCCGGCGGCGAAGATCCGCCGGTTGGTGGTGCGCAGGTAGTCGTCCACGTGGACCCCGCCGCGGGGGTCGTACTCCACCCCCGCCGCCTCCAGCCCCAGCCCCTCGACGTTGGGGGCGCGCCCCACCCCCACGAGGATGGCGTCGACCACCACCGTCGCGCTCGCCCCGTCTACGGTGATGCGGATCTCCTTGCCGCCGTCCCCCGCGGCCACTTGGTCGAGAGTCACGCCGGTGCGGATCTGCACCCCGTCGTGGACCATCGACTCGTGGAGGAGGGCCGCGGCCTCCGCCTCGGCGCGCGACAGGATCCGGCCGCCAACCTCCAACAAGGTGACGCGCGCGCCGAGACGGGCGAAGGTCTGGGCGAGCTCGCAGCCGATCGGGCCGGCGCCGATCACCGCCAGGCGTGGGGGCAGGTCGGTGAGGGAGAAGACTGACTCGTTGGTGAGGAAGCCCACCTCCGCGAGCCCCGGGATCGGCAGGGAGGCGGCGCGCGCGCCGGTGGCGATGCACGCCTTGGCAAAGCGCAGGGTCGCGCCGCCCACCGCGACTGTGTCCGGGGAGGTGAAGCGCCCCTGGCCGAGGAAGAGGTCGACGCCGAGGTCGCGGAACCGTTGCGCGGAGTCGTGGTGGCTGATCGCGGCGCGCAGGCGGCGCATCCGCTCCATGACCGCGCCGAAGTTGACCCGCACCGCGCCGTCGATCTCGATCCCGAAGGCGCCCGTGCCACGTACGTCAGCCACTGCGCGGGCGGCGCGGATGATCCCCTTGGAGGGGACGCAGCCGTAGTTGAGGCAATCACCGCCCAAGCGGCCGCGCTCGATCAACGCGACCCGCGCGCCGAGCCCCGCCGCCCCCGCCGCCGCCACCAGGCCGGCGGTCCCCGCCCCCACCACCACCAGGTTGTAGCGGCGCGCAGGCAACGGGTTCTCCCACGCGGGAGGGTGGACGTTGGCCACCAGCACCGCGTCGTGGGCGCCGACGGCCGGTGGTTCGGGAGTGGCGGTGGCAAGCTCTTGGGTCATGGGGAGTCCTGATCCATCGTGAAAGGAAGGCGCGGCCGCGACCCCTTGCCTCACGCCTCGTGGCCCGCGCCGCAGCCGACCGCAACGATCTCCGCCCGGTCGCCGCGCAGGTAGCGCAGGACGTCGATGGCGTCGAACCCCAGGGAGATGGTGTTAAGCACGAGCAAGAGTCGCAGCCAGAGGGCCACCGGATCGAGCGCCGGATGGTAGCCGAGGCGCAGCCACCCGTAGCCCAGTAACGGGATCCACAGGAGGTGGCCCAGGCCGAGGATGCGGGTGAAGCCGGCCTTGGCGGTCAGCACCGCCATCACCACCACGTTACAACAGGCGGTGGCGAGCACGACCTTCGCCTCGGCGTGGTCGAGGAAGAGCAGCGGCGCCGCCATGTTCACGGCCATCAGCCCGGCGAGCCAAATCCGCACCACCAGCGGCAGCCGCCACATCCCGATCAGGAGCTTGACCATCGCGTGCATCACATCGCCTCCCGTTTGCACATCACTCCGCCTCTGCGGTCGCCGCGCGCAGGGCGCGCCGGGCGATGCGGGTAAGCACCACGGTCACCGCCACCGTCGCCAGCAGACCGGCGAAAAGCAGGGCGAGGCGGCCGCTACCGCCCCCTCCCCCCGCGGCCACCTCGGCGAGGGAGGAGGCAGCAGTGCCGAGGTAGACGTACATCACCGTCGCCGGTGCCATGCCGATCCACGAGGCGAGCAGGTAGTCCAGGAAGCGGACGCGGGTCACCCCGAGGCCGTAGTTGAGGAGGTTGAAGGGGAAGAGCGGCGAGAGGCGCAACAGCAGCACGATCTTGAAGCCATGGTCGGCGACCGCGGCGTCAATGGCGGCGAAGCGCGGGCTGGCCGCGATCCGCGCCGCTACCCAGTTCCGCGCCACGGTGCGGCCGAGAAGGAAGGCGGCTCCGGCGCCCGCCACCGAGCCGGCCATCACCGCAGCGATCCCCGGCAGGAGGCCAAAGGCGAAGCCGGCGCCGAGGGTGAGGAGGGAGCCGGGAAGGAGCAGGACGCACGCCCCTACGTAGAGGGCGGCGAGGGCGACCGGCCCCCAGAGGCCAACACCGCGGCTCCAGCCAAGAAAGGCGAGGAACCAGTCGCGGACCGGCAAGTGGTAGAGGGCGACCGCGAGGGCGGCGAGGAGCAGGGCGGCGAGGGCCACGCGGCCACCCGCTTGGAACCCCAACCCCCCCCGAGGGGCGGCCACGACAGGAGGGGGGGAGGGGCCGTCCTCACCGGGGGGAGAAGGGGAGGGGTGGGTGGGGAGGGAGGCCAAGAGACGCTCCCGCCCCACCGCAGGGGAGAGGTGCAACGTCGCACACAACGCGACGAAACGCGAGCCGGTGAGGGCGGCGATTGCGTCGCGGTCGTGCGGATCTTGGGCGAGGCGGGCCCTGAGCTCGCTCACCCACGCCACGTCCGCGGGCGAGGGTACCGCGCTGTCGAAGGTGGAGAGAAGGTCCGCCAGGGTGGCGGTGTTCTCGCCAGTCATCGCACACGCGGAGGCAGGGGGGGTGGGGGTGAGCTTCATGGTGGCCGGTCATCGTTGCCCTTGGATGGTTGGCCTAGAGCAACGGCTGTGCCAACCCCAAGGGGCGCAAGGGATGGCACACC
The DNA here is from genome assembly GCA_001873295.1 of Nitrospirae bacterium CG2_30_70_394. GTDB lineage: Bacteria > CG2-30-53-67 > CG2-30-53-67 > CG2-30-70-394 > CG2-30-70-394 > CG2-30-70-394. The sequence continues at coordinate 9,869 of MNYW01000009.1, forward strand.
GTTCAACCACTTGGCCGCCCCGGTCCCCATCCACTCCGCCCCCCTCCCCCACCCCGGTCGACCGAATCGCACCACCGGGGGCGCGCCAGGGCGGGGATCGCAACGTCCACCCAACCGCCGATGGCCTGGCCCCCGCCCTGGCCCCGCACCCCCCAACCCGCTGCCGTGGTCCTGGCCCCCCGGCAGGAGCCCCCACCTGGTGGCGACAACCCACCGGGCCGGCCACGCCAACCGCCGCAACGCGCGCCGGAGGTCGCTCCACCCACGCCGGACCGCCCCTTAGGTGGAGAGGCCGTAGCGTTTGAGCTTGGTATAGAGCGAGCGCAGGCTCAGCCCGAGGAGTCTCGCCGCCTGGGTCTTGTTGCCCTCCGCACGCCGGAGCGCCTCCTCGAGGTGGCGCCGTTCGAGGTCGGCGAGGGGGACGAAGGGATTGCCCGCCCCCGCCGGTTCGACCGGCGCCGTCACGAATGGGGTCGCAGGGCGCGGGGGTGCGACTCGGCCACCGCTTAGGGGTTCTAGGTCGGCGGCGCGGATCTGCCCGTCGCGCGCCATGATCAGGCCGCGCTCCAAGCAGTTGAACAGCTCGCGCACATTGCCCGGCCAGGGGTGGGCCATCAACGCCGCCAGCGCCGCTGCATCCACCGTCGTGGTCGGGGCGCGTTCGGCAAGGAAGGACGCCACCAACCGCGGGATGTCGTCGCGCCGGTCGCGCAGGGGCGGGAGCTGGATGGTGAAGACGTTGAGCCGGTAGTAGAGATCGCCGCGAAAGTGGCCGCTTGCCACGTCCGCGGCGAGGTCGCGGTTGGTCGCCGCCACCACCCGCACGTCGAGCTGCCGCGAGCGCGCCTCGCCAAGCCGTTTCACCTCGCCGCTCTCCAGGGTGCGGAGGAAGGCCTTCTGCACCTCCAGCTCCATCTCCCCCACCTCGTCGATGAACAGGGTCGAGCCATCTGCCTCCTCAAACAGGCCGGGGCTCGCGGTGTCGGCGCCGGTGAAGGCGCCCTTGGCGTGGCCGAACAGCTCGTTGGAGAGCAGCGTCGCTTGGAGCGCGCCGCAGTTCACCGTCAGCATGGGGGCCGCGGCGCGGTGGCTTTGGCGATGGATCGCGCGGGCGATCAGCTCCTTGCCGGTGCCGCTCTCGCCGAGGATGAGGACGGTGGAGTCGGTGGGCGCGACCCGCTCGATCAGCCTCCTGACCTCGGCCATCGCCGGCGAGTCGCCAAGGATCTCTTGCCGCACCTCGCGGCGGTGCAGGAGGCGGTGCAGGCGGCGGTTGTCGCGCGCCAGCTCCCGCTTCTCGAACGCCTTGCGCACCACCGCCTCCACCTCGGCGACCTCCGCGGGTTTTTGCAGGTAGTCGTAGGCACCCCGCTTCATCGCCTCCAGGGCGGTCTCCACGGTGGCGTGGGCGGTGACCATCACCACCTCGGGCGGCTCGTCGCGCCCCAAGACGTGGGCGAGGAAGGTGAGGCCGTCCATCCCCGGCATGACGATGTCCGAGAGGACCACGTCGAAGGTCCGCTCCTCCAAGAGGTCGAGGGCGACCGCGCCACGGGTGGCGGTGGCCACCTCCATCCCGGCGCGGACAAAGATTCGCTGGAGCGTCTCCAGAAAGAGGGGCTCGTCGTCGACGATGAGGAGGCGAATCGGCCGGGCCATGGCACCATCCAAGAAGAGGGGCGAGGTCCCCTCCCGCCGGTGCCATCTTTGCCGCTCGCGCGGGGCGCCACCAGTCCCGACCCCGCCCCCAGGGCGGGAGCACACCGCGGGGTCCGGCCTCCCGGCAAACGCCGATTCCCGTCGCCGATCCCGGCCCGGCCGGCCGGCTGCGCGGCGCGCGGATCGCCGGTGCCACGGGCTCCTACCCCGCCGGGGCAAGAGGGAAGATCGCGGCGTCGTTCCGGCCCCTTCGTGAGGCACCGATTCCCGTCGCCGATCCCGGCCCGGCCGGCCGGCTGCGCGAGCGCGTGGGACCCGCTCAGTACACCGAGGCGTCGTGGAGGGCGTCGACGACGGTCTTGAGGACCATCAGGAGGTGGAGGAACTCGCCGCCGGTGAGCTCGGGCGAGGTGGCGTCGCTCCCCTCCTCGGTGAGCGCCTCGGCGACGTACTGGAGGACCACCGGTTCGCTGGCGGTGGCGAGGTCGGGCGGTTCGACACCGGTGGTCGCGTTCATCGAGGCCACCACCCGCTGCACCATCTGCTGATTGGCGCGCAGGAAGAGATCGAAGCGGGCGCCGTCCACGTGTTGGATCTCCACGGCCGGGCCGCTGCGGAAGATCTCGAAGACCACCGTGGCGAGGTAGAGGGCGAGGGGCCGCACCTCTTCGCGCAGCTCACCGGTGGCACCGAGGACGAAGGCGGCGAGCTCTTCTTGCTCGCTGATCCATTGATCGAGGAGCTCCTGCACCGCCTCGCCCTCCGCCTGCGCGACACGGTAGAGGGTCGCCGCCACCACGGCGCGCGAGATCGGGGTCGGGGCGGCCATCTTGGTGGGAAGTAGAAGGTAGAAAGCAGGAAGTAGAAAGGGGAGCTGCACGCGCGCTGGGGACGCCACCTATTTCCTACCTTCTACCCACTCACCCGCCGCTCGGCGCCAGACACAGAGGCGGCCGTTCGCATCCCCTCCGACCGCCATGGGCGTTGCCCCCTCCACGTGAGCGAGGCGGGCGGCGCCGCCGCGCTCGGCGAGGAGCAGGGCGGCGCCACCAGGGGCGAGAAGGGCGTGGAGGCGGCAACGGATCCGCTCACCGCCGCGCTGGCCGCCGGTCGCGGTAGCCACAACCACCGTGAAGCCGAGGCGTCCCTCCGGCAGGAGCCGTTCGGGGAAGGTGAGCTCCAGGTAGAGGAGGCCACGCGCCTTCGCCCAGGCACGCGCGTGCACACACCACGCCGCCGCTTCCACCGTGGTGGGGCCGTTGCCACGTACTTGCGCCACCGCCTGCTCCACGCCGTCCCACGGGATCGGTTCGCCGGCAAGCCAGGCATTCACCACGTCCGCCCCGAGGCGCGCCCGCTCCTCCGCGCGGCACACCGCCTCGGGGAGGTGGGTGTGGGCGGCGGCCACCTGCTGGAGGTGCAGATCGCGGCGCACCATCCGCAGGTGGTCGCGGAAGACGTGGTCGAAGAGGTTCGCCTGACCCGGCCGCGGGCGGCGCGCCGCCAGGGGGCGGGCGAGCTCGGTGAGCGGCGCCGCGGAACGCCAGTCCCCGGCGAGTAGCCGGCGCGCCAGGTCTGGATCCGCCGCTGCCGGTGCGATCGCGGTGAGGGGGCAGAGGAGCAGCGCCGGGTCGCTCGTCGCCGCCGCCACCGCGTAGACGCCCCGGCGCACCGTGGCGCGCACCTCTGCCATCTCCTCCGCTTCCGACCAGCCCGCCCATGGACTCACGTAACCGGCGGTGGCGACCACCTGCTCGGCGATCCGCTCCACCCATACGCTGAGGCGGCCACCGCGGCCAGGGGCGAGGTCGAGAAGGGTGAGACTGGCCACGGTCGCCTGCTGGGCGGCGAGGTGCGCGTCGAGGTGGGCCCACGCCGTGCGCCCCACCGTGTCGCTTTTGGTCGCACCGTGGGCCGCGCCGAGGGCGGCGACCAGGGCGTGGCGGCCAGCGGCGAAATCGCCCGCCACCCGCGCCACCGCATCATCCCCGAGGCGATAGAGGGTGGCGTCTTGCACCCGCGCCAACACGCCGCGCCGCCCCTCCCAGGCGCGGGCGAAGTCGACGGGTGTGAGGGCAGCGATCGCCTCCGTGGCCTCCATCCCGAGCCGCTCCGACAGGCGCGCGACGGTGGCCTCGCCGTCGTTTTTCCACCCGCTGGCGAGGGGCGCACCAAAGGCGTGGGCCACCCCCGCGGGCCACCCCCAGCCGCCAAGGGCGCGGGTCAGGGCGGGTTGCCACTGGACCTCGCCGCGAGTGAGGGCGGCAAGGGCAGCGCCGGCGTGCGGGTCGCGGCCGGCGAGCCAGGCAAGGAAGCACCAGCGGTCGAGGGGAGAGAGCGCGGTGGGGGTCGCGCGCGCGTCGTTGAGAAAGACGCCGAGCCGGCCCACGGTGCACTCCCGCCATCGCCACCCCTGCTCCCACCACCGATCGCGCAGGGGGCCACCGCGGCCGCGGCCGGCGAGCAGCGCGGCCGCGAGGGCAAGGGTCGCGTCATCGCCCGCGGCCAAGGCCGCGGCGAGGTCGAGGGTGAGGTGGCGATCGGGTGGTGCGTCGCGGTGTTGCAGGCGCAGGCGCACGCCGTCGGTGATCACCCCCCAGGTGATCCCCGTCTCCCGCATGCGCCGCCAGAGGGCGACCGCCGGGCTGACCCACTCACCACCCAGCCAGGACTGCTGCGCCACCGCCCCGAGGGGAGCCAGCGGCGGACGCAGGGAGAGGAGGATCCCGCCGCCCGTGGGGTCCGCCCAAATCAGCCGGTCGTCCCCGCGCTGGAGGGTGAGCCCCACCGCCTCCGCCAACCCCGCCACCGCCGCCATCCCGGGGGGGGGCTGGGTCGCGAGCCAGGCGGCAAGGCGGCGCACCGCCGCGCTCCTGGGCGGCGGCGCTGGGAGACGGGGAAAGAGGGGGGGATCCGAGAAGACCATGGCGAGCCGGCAATGATCCCATCCGCCCGCCGAGCCGTCCAACCGGACGGACTCCTGCCATCCCCCCCTCCCGCGCCGCCCCGTCTCCCCGGTGGAGGGAGGGTGGAGCCGGCGACGCGGGGCGCCGGCCGACCCCTACCCCTTCATGTCCACGTACCGGCGCGCCATCTCCGCGAGGGTGGTGCGGCGGATCTCGCTCGCGTGGCCTGCCTGGCCGAAGGCGATCATCCGCTCCTTCACCACCGCCGCCATCGCCGCGCGTGCCGGCACCAGGTAGGTGCGCGGATCGAAGACCTTGGTGTCGCTGGCGAACACCTTGCGGATGGCGCCGGTGATCGCCAGGCGCGAGTCGGTGTCGACATTCACCTTGCGCACCCCGTGCTGGATGCCGCGCTGGATCTCCTCCACCGGCACCCCGTAGGTCTCGGGGATCGTGCCGCCGTACTCGTTGATGAGGTCCACCAGATGCTTGGGAACCGACGACGAGCCGTGCATCACCATGTGGGTGTTGGGCAACCGCTTGTGGATCTCCTGGATCACGTCCATGCGCAGGACGTCGCCGGTCGGCTTCTTGGTGAACTTGTAGGCACCGTGGCTCGTCCCGATCGCCACCGCCAGGGCGTCACAGCCGGTGTCGGCGACGAACTGCGCCGCCTGGACCGGATCGGTGAGGTGGGCGAGGGCCTCCTTGCCGGTGAGGCCGGCGCCCTGGCCGTCCTCGATGCCGCCGAGGCAACCAATCTCCGCCTCCACGGTGACCCCGAGGGTGTGGGCGACC
>MNYW01000116.1 GCA_001873295.1 Nitrospirae bacterium CG2_30_70_394
GCCGCCGCCGCGCCGGGGGATCGGCGCGCACCTCGCCGCCCCTCCACGCGCGACCGGAGCGGGGGTTCGGCGCCAACCTCCCCGCCTTCGCCGCCGCGCCCCCCGCCGCGCCCGCGGCGATCTCCGAAGACGAGGAGGAGCATTCTCATCGCGTTGCCGCCCCCCGCCGCGCCCGCGGCGATCTCCCCGGCGCGGTGCACAGGCGCCCCAGGCGGCCAGAAAAAACCCCCCCAGCCGCGTGGCTGGGGGGGGTGCAGGGCGCGCGGCGGTGGGACCCGCGGCGCCGACTATTTCCGCCCGGGGGTCAGGGAGTCGAAGATCGCCTCCATGTCGAGCTCGTTGGCGGGGACCGAGTGGAGCTTCTCCTTCACCATTGCCACCTGGTCGGAGTAGGTGGGGCGGGTGGTCTGGTAGAGGATCCCCATGGGCAGGCCGTTGCCGCGCATCCCCTCCTCGGAGAGCTTCCAGGCGGCAATCTTGTCGCTCGTGTCGTGGCCCTCGGGGACCTCGACCACCCGCTCTTTCCAGTACTCGAAGGTCTCCAGCTTGTTGAAGGTGACGCACGGCGACAGGACGTTGATGAAGGCGAAGCCGCGGTGCTTCATCCCTGCCTCGACCATCTGCATCACGTGCTTCGGCTTTCCCGAGAAGGTCTGGGCGACGAAGGTGGCGCCGTTGGCCACCGCCAGGCCAAGGACGTTCATCGGCTCGTCGACGTTGCCCACCGGCGAGAGGGTCCCCGGGTAACCCACCTGGGAGGTGGGCGAGCACTGGTTCTTGGTCAACCCGTAGGTGTGGTTGTCCATGACGATGGCGGTGAGGTCGAAGTTGCGCCGCATCACCGGCGGGTAGTGGTTGCCGCCGATGGAGAAGCAGTCGCCGTCGCCCATGGTGACCAACACGTCGAGCTCGGGATGAGAGATCTTGATCCCCGCGGCGACCGGCAGGGCACGGCCGTGGAGGGTGTGGAAGCCGTACGGCCCCATCCACAGGGGCAGGCGCGACGAGCAGCCAATCCCCGAGACGATGACCGTCCGCTCCTGATCGAGGAGGTTTTCGGAGAAGGCGCGGGAGAGGGCATTGGTGACCCCGAAGTCACCGCAGCCGGGGCACCAGCGCGACGGGATGTCGCTGGAGTACGCCTTCGGCTTGAGCTTCTCTTCCAGGATGTTCTGAATCATGGGGTATCTCCGGCGCCGGGTAGGGTCCCGGCCCAAGGGCTCGGCGTGGGGGGGTTAGGCGTACAGCTCCTTCACCCGGGCGATGATCTCCTTGGGGATGAAGGGCTCGCCCCGGTAGATGTTCTGGCGCACGCAGTCGATGCCGGTGGCCGCCCGGATGAGCTGGGCAAACTGCCCCTGGTAGTTCGCCTCCGGCAACAGCAGGGTGGTGCAGCGGGCGGCGAAGACCTCAATCGCCTTCACCGGCACCGGGAAGAGGAGCTTCGGGTAGAGGGCGGCGACCTCCATCCCCTCGGTGCGCATCCGGACCATCGCCTCGCGCACCGCGTTTTGGGTCAGCCCCCAGGAGATGATCCCGACCTTCGCCTTCGCCGCCCCCTCGGTGGCGCACTCGATCTCCGCCTCGAGGTTGTCCAGCTTGCGCCACCGCTTGTCGTTCATGGTGACGCACACGTCCGCCGAGGTGCGCGGGGCGCTGTTCTCCTGGTGCTGCAAGCCGGTGGCGCAGTAGGTGCCGCCGCGATCGCCCGGGTGCGACATGGGGGAGATCCCCGAGGCGGTGACCTTGTACCGCTGGTACCGCTCACCGTTGCCATCCGCCTTGTAGCGGAGGCGGTCGACGATCTTGATCTTTGCCAGATCGGGGCGCGCCATTGCCTCCACCTGCAACGACAGGGCTGCGTCGGAGAGGAGGAAGACCGGCATCTGGTATTTCTCCGCCAGGTTGAAGGCGTCGATCGTGCGGTAGAAGCAGTCCTCGACGTTGGATGCGGCGATCACCGCCCGGGGGGTGTCGCCGTGGGCGGCGTGGGCGCAGATGAAGAGGTCGGACTGCTCGTGCTGGGTCGGCATCCCGGTGGACGGGCCGCCGCGCTGGATGTCGGCGATCACCACCGGGATCTCCGCCATCGCGGCGAGGCCGACCATCTCACTCTTCAGGTCGATGCCGGGGCCGGAGGTGCAGGTCATCGCCTTGGTGCCGGCGAAGGAGGCGCCGATGGTCGAGGCGATACCGGCGATCTCGTCCTCCGCCTGGTAGACGTAGCCGTCCCCCTTCGGAAAGAGCTTGGAGGCGTAGATTCCGACGCTGGTCGCCGGGGTGATCGGGTAGGCGCCCAGGTAGCGGCAGCCGGCGGTCGTGGCGCCGAGGGCGATCGCCTGATTGCCGTCGACGATGATCACGTTCTTCGCCGCGCGCGCTGCGGGGAAGCTGTAGGTGGGGTCCTTGCCGTAGTGGTCGCGTACGTAGGTCGCACCCGCGTCCAGGGCGGCGTAGTTCTGGTCAACGACCGCCTGCGACTTCTTGATGAACTTGTCGTGGATCGACCGCTTCAACGACTCCACCGGGAAGCCAAAGAGCTCGCACACCGCGCCCATCGCCACCATGTTTTTGGAGATGTAGGCGCCGAGCTCGCTCTTGGCGATGTGGCTCATCGGGATCGCGTAGCAGGCAACCCCCGCGTGGGGCTCGATCTCGAACTCGCCGGGGCCGTCGTAGACCAGCACCTTGCCCGGCTGCAGGAGGCGCTTGTTGATCTGGTACGCCTCCTCGTTGAAGCACACGACGATGTCGAAGCCGTCGCCCTGGGAGAGGATCTTTTCATCCGAGAAGCGGACCTGGGACAGGGCGTAGCCGCCCTTGATCTCCGCCGGGAAGGACTTGAAGGTCATCACCTCGAAGCCGGCACGGGCCGCGGACTGCATGAGAAAATCGCCCGAGCTGATGACACCCTCGCCACCTTCTCCACCGATGCGAATCGCAATATCGATTGCCAAGGCCGGTTCTCCTACTGGGGTTACGGGTCAGTCGTAAAGGCCCGGATTATCCATAGGCGGGCGCCTCTCCGCCAGTCTGTGGGGTCCCCGGAGCGTCAGTCGTCTACCGGGTGGGGCAGGAGGCCGTGCCAGTCCCGGCCATCCGCCTCGCCGCCCCACGGCGGCACCCCGTAACAAAGGACACCGGTGGTCATGGCGCCCGTAAAGCGTGCCCCGCGCATGTTCACCTTCCTAAAGTCGCAGCCGCGGAGATCGGCGCCCGAGCAGTCGGTGCCCGCGAGGTTGGCACCGTTCAGGTTGGCGCCGCGAAGATCGGCGCCCACCAACCGCGCCCCAGAGAGGTCCGCGTCCAGCAAGCTCGCGCCGGCCAGGTGCGCCCCGGAAAGGTCGGCGCCGGCCAGCTCCGCGGCGCCGAAGTCCGCCCCGCAAAGCTCCGCCTCCACGAGGACCACCCGCGCCATCCGGGCCCGTTGGAAGAAGCCACCCGTGCCGCGCACCCGCGCGAGGCTCGCCCCCGCCAGATACGCCTCGGCGGCGAAGCACCGCTCCAGGTTGCCATCATCGAGACAGACGCCCTCCAGATGGGCAGCGGTGAGGGTGGTGTCGGCGAGATCCGCGCCCCTAAGCTGGGCGCCGGCGAGGTCGATCCACGCCAGGTCGAGGTCGGCGAGGGACTCGCCACGGCCATAGGCCGCAAGGCACTCTGCGCGGGTCATCGCCAGCTCCTCGGGAAGAGAGTCCGCCGCGGCCGCGCCGGCCGCTGGCGGTGGGGAGCGTAGGGAACCACCCCGCCCTAGACAACGCCGTGGGGTCGACAAGGGGTCCACCACGCCACCATGAAGGTCATCCGTTCCGCCCACCTCCTGCGCGCCGCCCTCCACGGGGGGCACCACGCGCACCCCACCATCGCCCTGGTCCCGACCATGGGCGCCTACCACGAGGGCCACCTCGCCCTCCTCCGCGCGGCGAAGCGCGACCACCCGCAGGTGGTGGTCTCGCTGTTTGTGAATCCAACCCAGTTCAACGACCCGGAAGACCTCGCCCGCTACCCGCGCGACCTGGCCGGCGACATGGACAAGGCGGCGGCGGCGGGGTGCGACATCCTCTTCGTTCCGGTGGTGGAGGAGATCTACCCGCCCGGTTTCGCGACGCGGGTGGAGGTGGGGAGGATCGCGGAGCCCTTCGAGGGGGCGCACCGGCCGGGCCACTTCACCGGGGTGGCCACGGTGGTCGCCAAGCTGTTCAACATCGTTTCGCCCGACGCCGCCTACTTCGGCATGAAGGACTACCAGCAGACCCTGGTGGTCCGCCGCCTGGTGGCCGACCTCAACCTCGGGGTCGAGATCGTCGCCCTGCCGACGGTGCGCGAACCGGACGGCCTGGCGATGAGCTCCCGCAACCAGCGCCTCATCCCTGCCTCGCGGTCACGCGCTTCCGCCCTCTACCGCACCCTGTGCGCCTGCCGCGACCATCTCCAAACCCTCGCCCCCGGCGAGCCCGTGGCCGCGGCGCTGGCCGCCGGGCGCGCCGCCCTCGCGGCGGCCGGGCTGACCGTAGACTATTTCGCCGCCGCCCATCCCGACACCCTGGAGACGGTGGCCACCGCGGACGGGCCGCGGGTCCTGCTCGCGGCGGTGGACTGCGACGGGGTGCGCCTCATCGACAACGTCGCGGTGGCGTGTAGGCGGGCGGGGGCGGGATGAGCCACCGCGTGGTCCTCGCGGCGAACGCCGGGCGGCCCGCGGAGTATCCCGCCGACGGCCTCCCCGAGGTCGCCTTCGCCGGTCGCTCCAACGTCGGCAAGAGCTCGCTGATCAACGCCCTCCTCGATCGCCGCCGCTTCGCCCGCACCTCCAACACCCCGGGGCGCACCCAGCGCCTCCACTTCTACCGGGTCGACGACCGCTACTACCTCGTCGATCTCCCCGGCTACGGCTTCGCCAAGGTGCCGATCGAGGTGCGGCGCGCCTGGGGGCCGATGGTGCGCACCTACCTCTCCACCCGCGGCCCGCTGGTCGGGGTCGTGCAGGTGGTTGACCTGCGCCACCCGCCGTCGCGCGAGGACTGCCAGCTCGCCGACTGGCTCGCCGAGTACCGCATCCGCCACTGGGTGGTGGCGACCAAGGCGGACAAGATCAGCCGCGGCCAATGGCCCGCCCACCTCGCCACCATGGCCAAGGGGCTCGGCCTCGACGCGGCCGCGGCGGCCGAGCGCCTGTTCGCCGTCTCCGCGGTGCAGCGCGATGGGATCGCGGCGCTGTGGGCGGTGATCCGGCCGTACCTCGCGCCCGGCGCCGTGCAGGCAAACGCCGCCGCTTTGGAAGCCAAGCCGGACGGGTGAGGCGGCCGGCCGGCGCCATACGCGGGTTGGCGGCACCGCGCGGCGAACGTAAAGTCCCTGCCCATCGTGGCGGAGATCTACCTGATCGACGGCAGCTACTACCTGCACCGCGCCTTTCACGCGCAGATGGGGCTCGCCACCTCCACCGGGATCCCGACCAACGCCACCTACCTCTTCGCCCGTATGCTCCTCAAGCTCCTCAAGGAGCGGCGGCCGGCGGGGGTGGTGATGGTCTTCGACGCCAAGGGCAAGACGTTTCGTTCCGACCTGTACCCCGCCTACAAGGCCCACCGGCCGCCGATGGCGGACGAGCTCGTGGTGCAGATCCCGTACATCCACCGCCTGGTGGAGGCGCTGGGGATCCCCCTGGTGTCGATCGCCGGGGTGGAGGGCGACGATTGCCTCGCCACCCTCGCCACCCGCACCGCGGCCGCCGGCGACACGGCGGTCCTGGTCACCCGCGACAAGGACCTGATGCAACTGGTGGGCGACGCGATCCGCATGTGGGACTCGATGAACGACGAGGAGCTCGACGCCGGCGCGGTCACCGCGCGCCTCGGCGTCTTGCCCCGCCTGGTCCCCGACTACCTCGCCCTGGTGGGCGACAGCGCGGACAACATCCCCGGGGTGGCGGGGATCGGCCCCAAGGGGGCGGCGGCGCTGTTGGCCGAGCACGGCTCTTTGGAAGCCCTGCTCGACCACGCGGAGGCGATCGCCGGCAAGCGCGGCGCGGCCCTGCGCGCCGGTGCCGACACCGCTCGCCTGGCCAAGCGCCTGGCTACCGTGCGCACCGATGTCGACCTCGGTGCGCTGGTGCTCACCCCGCGGTCGAT
>MNYW01000147.1 GCA_001873295.1 Nitrospirae bacterium CG2_30_70_394
AGTACCTGAAGCGGCTCGACATCCCGGTCAAGAAGCGCGACATCAGCCGCGACCCGCGCGCCCTAGAGGAGTGCCAGCGCCGCTCCGGCGGGTCCGCCGTGCCGGTGATCGTCCTCAAGGGCAAGACGATCGTCGGCTTCGACAAGGCGCGGATCGACCGCATCCTCGGGATCGGCTGACCACCCGTTCGCTATCTTTGGTGAAGGGGAGGACGGCAAAGGAGAGACACGATGGAACGGCGCAACCGTTGGGTCGAACGGGTCCTCGATGCGTATGGGAGCGGGGTGGAGCTCCTCGGCCATACCACCGACCGCCTCAGCCGCCTGGCGCGGCAGGTGGTGCCGGAGGAGCGAGCGCGGCTCCAGCGGCTCGAGCACGAGGCGCACCGGCTGATCGAGGCGCACACCGGGCAGGCGGGTGACCGGCTGCGGCCGGCGGTGCGGGCCCTACACCACGAGGTGGCGCTGCTCGAAGCGGCGGTCGTGGCGCGCCGCTTCCGCCACCTGGCGCGCACCGGCGCCTACGAACAGGCGGGCGAGACCCTGTTGGCGATCGACGAGACCGTGGAGCAGGCGGCCGCCGCCCTCGGCGACGACCACCCGGAGGTGGAGCTGGCACGCCGCGCCCTGCGGACCCTCCTCGACACCCTCCACGAAGAGCTGCGCGTCAGCCGCGACGGCGCCACTTGGCTCATGGCGTGCATCGGCCGCTTCCGCGAGGAGGGGACCACGGCGGTCTGGCCCCCCTACCCGGGCACAGAGGAAAGCGTTGCGGAGGAGGACGTGGACGGGATGTAGCAGGGGTAGGGGGTAGGGGAGGACGGCCCGGCGGGGTGGCTCCAGCCCCCTATCCCCTACCCTCCCGCGCGATCTGCACCACCGCCGCCACCCACGCCGGGTCTCCGTTAAGCGACGGGACCAGGGTGAAGCTCTCGCCGCCGGCGGCGAGGAAGGCAGCGCGGCCGCGGAGGTTGATCTCCTCCACCGTCTCCAAACAGTCGGCGGTGAACGCGGGCGAGAGGACCGCCAGCCGCCGGACGCCCGCCGTGGCGAGGCGGACGATCTCGCGGTCGGTGGCCGGGCCGATCCACGGGATGCGGCCGAAGCGCGACTGGAAGGCGGTGGTCGTCTCGCCTTCGCCCAGGCCGAGGGCGCCGCGCAGGGCGCGGGTGGTGGCGAGACACTGGGCGCGGTAGCAAAGGCGGCCACCCCCGTCGTCACCGTCGCAGCAGCCGGCGGTGAGGCAGCGGCCGGTCGGGTCGGAGCGGCGGATCTGGCGCTCGGGCAGGCCGTGGTAGCTGAACAAAACGAAGTCGGGCCGCGCCTCGTCGAGGACCGGCCGCGCCACCGCCACCCACGCAGCCACGAAGGCGGGATGGTCGAAGTACGGCAGAATCGCCTCGATGTGGGGCGGGTCCCAGAGGCCACCCGCGATGCGGTAGACCTCTTCGAGGATGGCGCCGGTGGTCGACGCCGCGAACTGGGGATAGAGCGGCAGCAGCCGGATGCGCCGCACCCCCTGGTCGTAGAGGGTAAGCAGCGCCGATTCCAGCGACGGCGCGCCGTAGCGCATCCCGAGGGCGACCGGGGTCGCGGGGCCGAGGAGGGCCGCCACCCCCTGGGCCAAGGCGCGGCCGTGGACGAGCAGCGGCGACCCCTCCGGGAGCCAAACCTTGCGGTACAGCTCCGCCACCCGCCGCGGCCGCCACGGGAGGATGACGAGATTCAGGAGCGCCGCCCGGCCAAGGGGGTGCATGTCGAGCACCCGGCGATCGCCGAGGAAGGCTCGCAAGAAGCGGCGAACGGCGGCCGGGGTCGGCGCCGCAGGGCTACCCAGGTTGGCGAGGAGGAGGCCGGTCAAGGGTGGAGTGGACATGGCAGCCGCAGCTCAAGAGGGGGCGCCATCCTTGCGGTTCCCCGGCCGCGGAGCAACCAACCGGCGGCCCGCATGGGCTCCCCCAACCTTGATCAACGACACGCAAATCCACGACCATCGCGCCTCGCTGTCGTTTCTCTTCCCCCCTTTTTTCCGCCACCGAGGACCACGCCCATGTTGATCGAGCTCGACGCCGTTCGCTCCCTCTACGACTCTCTGGAGGCGACCCACGCCGCGATGCGCGCCAAGCTGGGCCGGCCGCTGACCCTGGCGGAGAAGGTCCTCTTCTCCCACATGGATGACCCCACCGCCGCCGACTACCGGCGTGGCACCACCGACCTGCTGCTCCGCCCGGACCGGGTGGCGATGCAAGACGCCACGGCGCAGATGGCGATCCTCCAGTTCATGACCGCCGGCCTGCCGACCACCGCGGTGCCCGCCACGGTCCACTGCGACCACCTGATCCAGGCCCACCACGGCGCCAGCAAGGACATGACCCTCGCTTTGGACACCAACCGCGAGGTGTACGACTTCCTCTACTCCGCGGCGATGAAGTACGGCATGGGGTTCTGGAAGGCGGGCGCCGGGATCATCCACCAGGTGGTGCTGGAGAACTACGCGGTGCCCGGGATGATGATGGTCGGCACCGACTCCCACACCCCGAACGCCGGCGGCCTGGGGATGATCGCCATCGGCGTCGGCGGCGCCGACGCGGTGGACGTGATGACCGGCCAGGGGTTCGGCACCCGCGCCCCCAAGCTGGTGGGGATCAAACTCACTGGCAAGCTCGCCGGCTGGACCGCGCCGAAGGACGTGATCTTGAAGGTCGCCCAGCTCCTCACCGTGAAGGGCGGCACCGGCAAGATCGTCGAATACTTCGGCGCCGGCGCCGAGACGATCTCGTGCACCGGCAAGGGGACGATCAGCAACATGGGGGCGGAGATCGGTGCCACCTGCTCGATCTTCAACTATGACGACGCCATGGGCCGCTACCTGCGCGCCACCGACCGCGGTGCGGTCGCCGAACTCGCCGACGCCCACCGCGCGGCCCTGCGCGCCGACCCGGAGTGCCACGCCCACCCGGAGAAGGTCTACGACGAGGTGTACGAGATCGACCTCTCCACCCTGGAGCCGCAGATCGTCGGCCCCCACACCCCGGACCTGGGCCGGCCGGTCTCCCAGTGGGGCGCGGACACGGAGAAGAACGGCTGGCCCACGGCGATCTCCGCGGCCCTGATCGGCTCGTGCACCAACTCCTCCTACGAGGACCTCACCCGCGCGGTCTCGATCGCCCGCCAGGCCGCCGCCCATGGCCTGAAGGCAAAGGCCGACTTCTTCGTCTCGCCGGGCTCCGACCGAATCCACGAGACCATCGACCGCGACGGCATCCTCGCCGACTTCGAGAAGGTGGGGGGGGTGGTCCTCGCCAACGCCTGCGGCCCGTGCATCGGCCAGTGGAAGCGCGACAACAGCGGGGGGGTGAACACGATCATCACCTCGTTCAACCGCAACTTCAAAAAGCGCGCCGACGGCAACCCGGACACCCAGGCCTTCATCGGCAGCCCGGAGATCGTCGTGGCCGCAGCGATCGCCGGCACCACGAAGTTCAACCCGGCCACGGATGAGCTCACCGGCGCCGACGGCAAGCGGTTCAAGCTCCAGCCACCGGTGGGCATCGAGCTGCCCGCGGCCGGCTTCGCCACCAAGGAGGGCGGCTATGTCGCCCCGACGAACCGCGGCACGGTGACGGTCAACCCGCAGAGCGCGCGCATCGCCCTGCTAGAGCCGTTCGGGCCGCGCGACCCGAAGAAGGACTTCGAGAATCTGCCGATCCTGGTGAAGGCGCTCGGCAAGTGCACCACCGACCACGTCTCGCCGGCCGGCCCGTGGCTCAAGTTCCGCGGCCACCTCGATGCCATCTCCAACAACATGTACATCGGGGCGGTCAACGCCTTCACGGAAGAGGCAGGCAAGGGGACGAACGTCCTCACCGGCGAGACCCACCTCGACTTCAACCAGGTCGCCCGGAGCTACAAGGCGAAGGGGCTCGGCTGGGTGGTGGTGGCGGATGAGAACTACGGCGAGGGGAGCTCGCGCGAACACGCCGCCATGGAGCCGCGCCACCTCGGCGGCCGCGCCATCATCGCCCGCTCGTTCGCCCGCATCGCCGAGGCGAACTTGAAGAAGCAGGGGATCCTGCCCCTCTGGTTCAAGGACAAGGCGGATTACGACCTCTTCCAGGAGACCGACCGAGTGACGATCGAGGGGGTGGCCGGCCTCGCCCCGGGCCAGGAGGTCACCCTCACCGTCCGCCACGAAAACAACACCACCGCCAAGGTGGCCTGCACCCACACCCTCAACCAGACGGAGATCGCCTGGTTCCACGCTGGCTCGGCCCTGAACTACCTGAAGCAGCAGCAGGAGAAGGCGCGGGTTTAACTCCCCCGCCGCGCGAAGCGGAAGGGCGCCCTGCCACCGGCAGGGCGCCCTTTTTTTTCGGAACCCACGAAAGGGCAGGAAGAGCGCGAAGCAAAGCGGCGCGCTGGCTCGGGTCGGCGGACCAGGTGGCTCCCGCCTGGGTCGGGGAATCGAGGCGCGCTCCCGCCCTCGGTAGGAGCCCTCCCTTCGGCGCTTCCGGCCCGACCGCGGAGGCTGCGCCAGCGGCGCGGGTTGCCGCGCCCGCTGGCAACCCGGGGGGTACGGCCTACTGGCCGCGGTTGCGCTGGCCGAGGAGGTCCGGCCGCTCGGCGCGTTTGATCGACTGCTGGCGGACGATCAGCGCATTGGAGTCAAGGATGGCGCGCGGCAAAAGCTCGTCGCCACCGCGATCGGTCTTGTTGGCCACCGCCCGCTCCAAGGTCCGGGCGAGGATCACCCCGGGGAGGAGGTCCTCGGCCACGTCGACGATCAGCGCCTGGGTGGTGACGATCCGATCCGCCATCTCGCCGACGAGCTGGCCGTAGAAGTTGAACCCCTCCAACATGCCGAGGGCGACGGTCTCGCCGTGGTTCATCGCCTGCTCGATGAGGGCAATCCGCCCTTCGACGATGAACGCCGGCACCCGCAGGGGACAGAAGAGGAGCTCCGCCCCCTTGCCGCAGTTGAAATCAAACTTCGACTCCGCCTGTGCCACCCGTAGTTCCACCACCACCCCCAGGAAGAGGGAGGCCGCTACCACCGACACCCTACGCAGCCACGCCATGGCGCCGCCTCTGGCCGTCGAGAAGAACAGCTACTGGATCGACCCGACAGAGGGAGCGGCCACATCCTCCGTCTGGTCGTCTCGACTCACCCCAACGGGGCGAGCTCCACGCCCTCCTTAGAGAGGTGAGAAACGAATCGTGGGATCCCCCATGTCATCCTACTCGGACGCCGTCCACTGACAACCGCAACTCAGTAGATCATCGTGATCGCCGACGACACGGCGCCGGCACCGGGACAGGCGAGGAGGATGCGGTCGCCGCGCACGATCTGCCCCTCCCCCACCGCGTGGGCGAAGGCCATGGGGAGCGACGCGGAGGCGGTGTTCCCGAAGAAGGGGAAGGTGGCATAGACCTTTTCCAGGGGGATCCCCGCCACCTCCGCGACCCCGAAGACGCCGTGCTTCGCCGCCTGGTGGGGGATGACCCAGCGCAGGTCGCCGGCGGTCCAGTCGGTCGCCTCCAGGACCGCGCCGACACACGGGACGAAGGTCTCCACCGCCTTGGTGTAGAGCCCCTGGGGGTCGGTCCAGAAGCTGTAGTTGGCGATGTCCGCCGGCACCCCGTCGTGCTCAAGGCAGCGCGAGCCGCCACCCAGGATATGCACGAGCTCTTTGCCGGTGGGGTCGACCCGGTGGATGCCACAGACGAACCCCTCGCGCCCGACGTTGTCGGTGGCGCCGAGGACCATGGCCGCGGCGCCGTCGCCGAGGACGCCGAGGTTGTAGAGGTGGGTGTGGCCGTGGTGGAGGAAGGGGGAGTTCACCTCGGAGCTGACCACCAGCACCGGCGCCACCTCCGGGTGGGCCTCGATGAACTGGGTCGCCACGTGCAAGCCGGTGGCGAACGAGGCGCAGATGTTCTTCACGTCGAAGGAGAAGGCGTTCACCGCCCCCAGGCGGTCCTGGAGAAAGACGTTGTTGTGCGGGATCGCCTGGTCCTGACCGGTGGAGCAAAAGAGGAGCATGCCGAGCTCCTCCGGCACCAACCCCGCCGCCTCCAGGGCGCGCTCCGCGGCGGGCAGGGCGAGCTCGGAGTTGGTGGTCCCGGGCTCCACGTAGCGCCGCCTCCGCACCCCGGAGACCTTGGTGATCGCCTTGAGCTGTAGCCGCTCTTTGGTGGAGAAGTGGTGCCACTTGGCGAGGGCGTCGTTATCGAGGTCGTGCTCGGCGAGGTTGATGCCACAGCCGAGGATGCGGGCGGTGGTGCCGGTGCGTTCGCCGTAGCGGATCGGCCGGGGCAACGTCCGGGCGACGGGGCACGCGGCCGATTCGACGATGGGGGGGGTCATACCTTCTCCTCTCACGTAGGGAGTGCCACCGCACGCCGCGGCCACAGGGTCCCTTCGAGCTAGAGCCAGTTAGGGGGATTGAGGTGCCGCCCACCACGCCGGGGGGGGGACACACGAGGGGCCGGCTCCTGAATCAGTAGAACCAGGAGCCGGTGACGAAGAACGAGTCCAGGGTAAGGGAATTCTTGCTGTCATTGTACTCGGTCGCCACCTTGCTCACCGCGGTCGTGATGGACTTGCGGAAACCGTGTTCCCAGGCGCCGTCGAGCTCGAAGTTCTCCCACCGGTAGCCGAGGCCGAAGGTGGCGTGGGTCTCGGTGATCGCCGGGAAGATGGGGATCACCGTGTCCTCTGGCACCGGGTTTTGGGCGTGGTTGAGGCCCGCCCGCAGGGTCCACACCGGGCTGAGGAAGTACTCGGCGCCGATGGCGAAGATCCACTGGTCCCTCCAGTTCATCGGCACGGCGATCGACAGGTGGTTGCTGCCGGTCATCCGGTTCACCGCCCCGTTGCTGCCGTGGGTGAGCTCGATGCGCATGGCGTCGAAGCTGTCCTTCCAGTTGATCCAGGTCACGTCGGCGGCGAGCAGCAGCTTCTCGGTGGGCCGCCACGCACCGCCGCCACCGAACTTCCGCGGATAGACCAGCTCCAGCTCGGTGTCGTAGCTGGCGTGCAGGTCGCCTTGCGGGTCGAGGCCGGTGCCGTAGCGCACCACGGTGTTGAAGATGCGGTTGTAGAACCGGCCGAAGTCGGGGCTGAAGTAGCTCGTGAAATCGGGAAAGGCGGTCTGCACCTGGGAGTTGAAGTCGAGCTCGGTCTTGCCCTTGAACTTCAGGGTCGAGTCGCTGGTGTAGGCGAGACCGAGGGTGAGGTTCTCGTTGTAGTCGTAGAGCATCCCCAGCTTGTAGCCGTACCCCCAGGTATCCGCGTCCTGCAGGTCGATGTTCGCGGTCGCCTGCTTCATGTTCAGCAACAACGGCGAGCGGAAGAGCTGGGCGAAGGTAAAGGCGTGACCGAGGAGCTTCGGCCGCCCCTGCATGATCGCGGTGGAGGTGGAGAAGGGCAGGGCCATCTCCAGCTTCGAGTAGCCGGCGTTCACCGACGCCCCGAGTGACAGGTTGTAGCGCACCTGGTACGCCACCGCCGTCGCCAGCTTCAGGTAGATCAGGTTCGAGTGGAACTTCTGGTCCCGGAGTTCGCCGGTGTCCCGGTCGCGGAAGACCTCGTGGCGCAGGGAGAGGTCGGCACCGAGCCCCCCCTGGGCGTAGGCGCCGACCCCATACGACCACGGTCCGAGGTGCGAGTCGTCCACATACCCCATGACCGGCAGGGGGAAGGCCTGGTGGCGGGCGTCGGAGTCATTGAGCTCGTTCTTGAAGTGCTGATCCGGGAGGATCACGCCCAGCCCCGCGTCCAGCCGCTTGCGGTTCACCTGGGTAATCCCCGCCGGGTTGGAGTTCATCGCCGTGGTGTCCGAGGCGACGGAATAATCTGCGCCCCCCATGCCGGCGGAGCGCGCCCCAAACGAGGTCTGCTCCACCCCGTTGTTCGCCCACCCGAAGGTGGCGACGAGGGGCAGGAGCGAGGCAACGAGACCGAAAAGGAGGCGGCGGGCGATCACCGAAGGAGCCGACGGAGGGGGTCCAACCACGGGGCGACAGCCACAATGCCGCCCGGGAAACCTCACCACGGAGGACAGAAGGCCCCTGAAAAACCAACGATTTCGACCGTAACAGAGGCGCCGATCGGGTGTAAAGAAACAGGTCACCCGGCGGCGCGGCCCGCTTTCCGGCGGCGCGCCCCGCCCATCCCCCCCCCGAAGGACCGCCCGTGTTGGTCGCATCCAACCGGTGTGATAGCTTGAAAAGTGAGTAAAAACCGTTACTTCCATGGCCACCCCCCAGACCCAACGCCTCCAAACCCGCCCCGAGGCGCTGATCGAGGAGATCCTCGAACGCCACCCCGAGGCGGACGTCACCCTGTTGCAGAAGGCGTATCTCTACGCGGCGCGGATGCACGGCGGCCAGTTGCGCCGCTCGGGCGAGCCCTTCCTCATCCACCCCCTGGAGGTCGCGAAGATCGTCGCCGACCTCCACCTCGATGACGTCACCATCGCCGCGGCGCTCCTCCACGACACGATCGAGGACTGCGAGGCGACGATCGACGACCTCCGGCGCGAGTTCGGGCGCGAGATCGCCCAGATCGTCGCCGGCCTCACCCGCATCCAAGAGATCTCCTTCACCTCGCCGCAGGAGGAGCAGGCGGAGAACTTCCGCAAGATGCTGGTGGCGATGAGCGAGGACATCCGGGTCCTGATCATCAAGCTCGCCGACCGCCTGCATAACATGCGCACCCTCGAGTACCTCCCTGCGGAGCGGCAGATCGAGATCGCCCGGGAGACGCGCGACATCTACGCGCCGCTCGCCAACCGACTCGGCATCGGCCGGATGAAGAACGAGTTCGAGAACCTCTGCCTGCGCTACCTCGAGCCCGAGGCGTACCGCTCGCTGGTCGAACAGATCCCGGCGAGCAGCAAAGAGATCGACGCCTACATCGAGTCGGTGAAGCAGATCGTGCGCGCCGACATGGAGAAGGCGGGGATCCCCGGGATCATCCAAGGGAGGCCGAAAAACCCGGCCTCCATCCACGCCAAGATGGTGCGCCGCTCCATCCCCCTCTCGCAGGTGTACGACCTGATCGCCCTGCGGGTAATCACCGACACCCCGGGCAACTGCTACGTCATGCTCGGCCTGCTCCACGCCCGCTGGAAGCCGATCCCGCAGCGGGTGCGTGACTGGATCGCGGCGCCAAAGTCGAACATGTACCAGTCGCTCCACACCACGGTGATCGGCCCCGAGGGGCGCCATGTGGAGTTCCAGATCCGCACCCACGAGATGCACCGGATCGCCGACGAGGGGATCGCCGCGCACTGGAAATACAAAGAGGGCGACAAGGCGAAGAAGTCCACCGAGGCGCAGTTCCTCTGGCTGCGGCAGTTGCTGGAGTGGCAGCAAGACGTCACCAACAACCGCGAGTTCATGCGCTCGGTGCGCACCGACCTGTTCGAGGAGGAGGTCTACGTCTTCACCCCCACCGGCGAGGTCAAGGAGCTACCGCGCGGCGCCACCCCGGTGGACTTTGCCTACGCGGTCCACTCCGAGGTGGGCCACCACTGCGTCGGCGCGAAGATCGACGGCCGCCTCATCCCCCTGCGCCAGCCGCTCACCAACGGAGTCACCGTCGAGATCGTCACCTCCCCCACCCAGCACCCGCGCAAGGAGTGGCTTACCTTTGTTGTCTCCTCCCGGGCACGCAACCGGATCCGCCACCACCTCAACCAGGAGCACGCTCGGCGCGCCGAGGAGATTGGCCTCGAACGGCTGGAGACGGAGAGCCGCCTCCACCACCTCAGCCTCACCCGCCTGCGCCGCCACCCGAAGCTCAAAGAGGCCCTCGCCGAACTCGGCCACGCCCACCTCAAGGAGTACATCGCCGCGGTGGGAGCGGGCCACGGCGACCCCGCAGCGCTCCTCCACCTTCTCCTCGGCGACCAGGAGCCGCGGCCGACGCTGATCCAGCGAGTGGCCGACAAGCTGCCCCGCCGCCCGGCCACCGACGGGGTGCGCGTGCGCGGCAACGACGACATCCTCATCCGCTTTGCCCGCTGCTGCTCGCCGGTCCACGGCGACCCCATCGTCGGCTACGTCACCCAGGGGCAGGGGGTCTCCATCCACCACCGCGACTGCAAAAACTTCGCCGCCCTCACCGCCGACGAGGCGCGGGTGGTCAAGGTGGAGTGGGACACCCACGACGAGACCGAGCGACCGGTGCCCCTGCTCCTCGACGCCTCGGACCACCGCGGCATGCTCGCCCGCGTCTCCGGCGCAATCGCCGAGGTCGGGGCGAACATCCGCGAGGCGAAGGTCATGACCAGCGACGACGGCCGCGGCCACATGGAGTTCATCATCGACGTGCGCAACACCCGCCAGCTCGACAAGATCATCCACCACCTCCGCCAGATCCCCGACGTGGAGCGGGTCGAGCGCAAGTAGGCGCCGCGCGTGGGATCGGGATGGGGGTTAGGGGGATGGGGCCGGCGGCTGGCCGGCGAGATGGTTCGTTCAGGGGATCGCCCCTGTCACATGCACCACATCGCTGGCATGTCCGCGAGTTTCGAGGCTGGTCGGCGAGATGGTTCGTTCAGGGGATCGCCCCTGTCACGACCGCCCCCCGCCGGGGAGAGCTCCCCCGATCCCCTATTCCCTCCCTCCCACCCCCCGCAGAGGAGGGCGAGGATTGTTCTGGGTATCTCCCCCCGGCATGATCGCCTTCCCGCCGGGCCGACCTCCCCCTAGCCCTTAGCCCCTAGCCCCCTCCTTGTTCCCCTACGCCTACCTCAACGGCCGCCTCGTCGCCCTCGCCGACGCCCGCGTCTCGATCCTCGACCATGGGCTGCTGTACGGCGACTCGTGCTTCGAGGCGATCCGCGTCCATGGGGGCCACCCCGCCTTCTGGCGCGCCCACCTCGCCCGCCTCGCCGAGTCCGCCCGCCTCCTGGAGCTCCCCGACCCGGGCACGGCCCAGTGGACCGCGGCGCTGGCGGCGCTGATCGAGGCGAACAGCCTGACTGAGGCCATGGTCCGCCTCACCCTCACCCGCGGCGCCGCACCGCCAGGGCTTGCGCCGGAAGAGCCGCCCGCGGCCACCTGTATCGCCTGCGCAGCGGAGCCACCCGTGCCGCCCGCCGCCAGCCGCTGCGTCACCGCCCGCTGGAAGCCGATCCCCGCCGACTGCCTCCCGAGCGCGGCGAAGAGCGGCAACTACCTCCCCAACCTCCTCGCCCGCCGAGTGGCGCGCGCGGCAGGTGCGGACGAGGCGCTGTTCACCGACGCGACCGGCCGCTACCTGGAGGGAACCGTCTCCAACCTCTTCTTCGTCGACCCCGAAGGTCGCCTCTGCACGCCGCCGCTCACCGCCGGGGTCCTCCCCGGGATTACCCGCGGCCTCCTCCTCGCCGCGGCCACCCGCCTCGGGATCGAGCCACGCTGGCTCTGCCCTACCCGCACCGAACTCCTCACCAGCCGCGAGGCGCTGCTCTCCGGCACGGGCTACGCGGTCTGCCCGATCGCCAGCCTCGACGGCGAACCGCTGTCCACCGGCCCCCTCACCCTGAAGCTCGCCGCGGCGTACCACACGGCGATCACCCGCGACCACGCGCAAGACCCCCTGCCATGACCCACCGCCACCTCACCGTCCTCCTCCTTCTCCTCGCCTTCGCCGCCTGCCACCTCGTGCGCTACGAGCGACCGGGAGCATTCCAACCGATGGAACGGGTGGAACCGGGGTGGACCGAACGCGGCGTCGCCTCGTGGTATGGCCGCCCCTTCCACGGCCGCCCCACCGCCAGCGGCGAGACCTTCGACATGGACCGCCTGTCGTGCGCCCACAAGACCCTGCCCCTGGGGACGGTGGTGCGGGTGACCAACCTCGCCACCGGCCAGAAACTCGACCTGCGGGTGAACGACCGCGGCCCCTACATCCACGGCCGGATCATCGACTGCTCGCGCGCCGCTGCCCGCAGCCTCGGCTTCTTCGGCGCCGGGATCACCCCGGTGGAGATCGAGGTGGTCAGCGCCGGCGCCGGCCCCACCCTCACCTACCAAGAGACGGCGAGCGGCGGCGACTACGCCTACACCCTGCAACTCGGCGCCTTCAGCGATCTTGGCCGTGCCCGCGCCCTTGCCCAGCGCCTGGTGAACGATGGCGTCACCCCGCGCATCGAGGCGGCCGGGGAGGGCAGCCGCCGCCTCTACCGGGTGCGTGCCGGCCGCTACCCGTCGAAGGATGCGGCAGACCAGTCCGCCGCCACCCTCTACGCGCAGGGCTACGACATCTACCTCGCCCTCGCGGACTGACCCCCCCTTGGTTAGCCGCGCGCCCCGGCGACGCCCACCGCCCTGACTTTCAAGGAGCCCCCATGGCCGACACCCTCCAGCTCACCGTCACCGGCATGACCTGCCCCCACTGCGAGGCGCGCGTGGCCAAGGCGCTGTTGGCCCTGCCCGGCGTCGACGACGCCCGGGCGGACCACACCGCCGCCACCTGCACGGTCACCTACGACCCAGCGCAAGTGGACCCCGCCCGCCTGGTGGCAACGGTCACCGCGGCCGGCTACACCGCCACCCTTCCCGACTAGGCCGCGAGGCACACCGGCTCGGCGCGCGCCTTGGCACGGCGCCGGGGGCCACCCCGCGGCCAGGCGGGCCATTTCTGCGGACGCGGAGGAGGCGGGGGCCCGCGGCAGCTCGCCGGCCCCCGCGCCGGCGCGATGCGTGGTTCGCGATGGGAAGAGGCGCCGGTCGGACTGGGCCGATCGACCCGGCAGCGGAGCTCACACCGGATCGGACCTGGTTCTTCGTGACCGATCCCCCGTGGTGCGACAAACGGCGCGCGCTCCAGCCTCGCGCCCACGGCCTCTCCCCACGCTTGCCAAGATCCGACCGACTCCCGGGCGCGACGTCGAGACGATCGCGCACACGCATGGGGATGGGCGACACTCGGACCATGGCCACGCCATCCGTACCCCACGCCCCCACCCCCTCCCTCGGCGAGGAGCTCGCCAACGCCATCAGCCACGGCCTCGGGCTGGTGGCGGCGCTGGTGGCGGGCGCCCTCTTGGTCACCGCGGCAGCGGCCCACGGCGGGGCCACGCGGGTGGTGAGCGTGGCGGTCTTCGCCGCCACCATGGTCCTCCTCTACCTCACCTCGACCCTCTACCACGGCCTCCCGCGCGGACGGGCCAAGGCGCTGTTTCGGCGGTTCGACCACTGCGCGATCTTCCTGTTGATCGCCGGGACCTACACCCCCTTCACCCTAAGCGTGGTGCGGGGCTACCTGGGATGGGTCCTGTTTGGGGTGGTGTGGGGGCTGGCCGCGATCGGCATCAGCCTCAAGGCGATCGCCGGTGCGCACCGCTTTCCCCGCCTCTCCCTCGCCCTCTACCTGGCGATGGGTTGGCTGATCGTCGGAGCCGCCCGCCCGGTGTGGCTCCACCTACCCCCGTGGGGGCTCTTCTGGCTGGCGGCGGGCGGCCTCGCCTACACCGCGGGAATCGCCTTCTACGCGGCGCCCCGCCTGGCCTACGGCCATTTCATGTGGCACCTCTTCGTCCTGGCCGGCACCACCTGCCACGTGGTGAGCGTGTGGCGCTGCGTGGCGTGAGCCGCGCCAAGGAGAGGCGATGCGCGCGCCGCACCACGCTCCCGGAGGCGAGCTCGTCTACACCACCGAGCCAGAAGCCCTGTGTCCCGCCTGCGGCCGACCCCGGCCGCGCTGTCGCTGCGCCCCGGCCAACCTGCCCCCGCCCGGCGACGGGATCGTGCGGGTCGGACGACAGAGCCAGGGGCACAAGGGCAAGGGGGTCACGGTGGTCACCGGCCTCACCTTGGGAAGAGACGAGCTTGCGCGCCTCGCCACCCGCCTCAAGCGGCTATGCGGCGCGGGCGGATCGGTGCAGGGGTGGACGATCGAGATCCAGGGCGACCACCGCGACCCGCTGCTCGCGACCCTCGCGGCCGAGGGGTGGCGGGTGAAGCGCGCCGGCGGGTGAGCGCCCGGCGGCGGGTGGCCGGCCGCGCCTGCCCTTGGGGTCTGGCGGACTTTGGCGATCGCGGCGAGAAGCAGCGGCCGCAAGTCCGAAGGGGGAGCCGTTCGTAGCGCGACGTGGGACTGGGAAAGGAAGAACAGGGCCCGGTCCATGCCCAGATCCGCGCGCGGTAGTCGATCGCGAGCAACTCCGACCGCTCCTCCAGACCTGGCGGAGTCATCGCCTATTCCGCCGAGCTCCTTCCTGGTCTGCCCTGGTCGGCCACGCGCCGAGGCCGGCTTTGGCGCGTGGCCGACCAGTCAGGAGCCCAACCCGCAACCCACCTTGGCCCACCGCCGGCGCCTCCCACGCCACGGGGACTCCTCGGTCAGGCTGTTACCGCAGGCGCGGCTGGTCGACGCTGCCGCGCAGGTGGATCTTGTAGGAGCCGTCGCGCTGGCGGTACGGGGCGGCGAGCTCGAGGAGGTCGGCCATCTGGGTGGCGACCGCCTCCGGGAGGTGCACCTCGCACTCGAGATCGAGGATCGAGCCGGAAAACTCAGGCCGGAGGTGGACGCGGCCCTCGACCGTGGCGCTGAGGCCAGGACCGGTGAGGCTCCAGTGCTCCAGGTGGGCGATCCCCTTGTCGAGGGTGATCCGGCCGGCGAGCTTGTCGTACGGGATCGGCGGCAGGGGCTGGCCGAGGAGGGTGAGACCGGCGATCTGTCCCGCCCCGCCGCTGATCTCGCCCTCGCCCTCGCCCTGCTCCCAGTGGGCCGGCACACCGCCGTAGGTGAGGTGGGTGTCGAGCGCGCCGGTGGTCTCCGCGAAGCCTTCGAAAAAAAGGGCCAGCAGCGGGGCCGCGGCCAGATGGTCACCCTCCACCTGCACGTCGTAGCGGCCGCCCTCTGCCGCGGCCAGGGCGAGGTGAAGGGTGCCGCCGAGGGTGTCGAGGGTGGTGGTCAAATGCGGGGTGCGCAGGCTGCGCACCAGCCCCCC